>JAKAOH010000015.1 GCA_021812285.1 Acidobacteriota bacterium
GGCGCACCGCTCGCGCTTTATCTGGCCGCCGCGGGCGTCGGCCGGCTGGGCCTGGTGGATTTCGACCGCGTGGATTTCACCAATTTGCAGCGCCAGGTTCTCTTCGGCACATCCGACGTCGGCAAGCCGAAGCTCGAAGCCGCCAAGCGCCGCTTGCAGGATCTGAATCCCGGAATCCAGATTGACGCTTTTGAAACCAAACTCGCCAGCGAAAACGCCCTCGACATCCTGCGCCCGTACGACATCGTGGTGGACGGCACAGACAATTTCCCCACACGTTACCTGGTGAACGACGCCGCTGTTCTGCTCGGCAAGCCCAACGTCTACGGCTCGATTTTCCGCTTCGAGGGCCAGCTCAGCGTTTTCGGCCTCGCCGACGGCCCCTGCTACCGCTGCCTCTATCCCGAGCCCCCTCCACCGGGCCTCGTGCCGTCGTGCGCCGAGGGGGGCGTTTTAGGTGTCCTGCCAGGAATCGTCGGCTCGCTCCAGGCCATGGAAGTCCTGAAACTCATCCTGGGCAACGGCGATCCGATGGCGGGCCGGCTGCTCCTCTTCGATGCGCTTGAAATGAGTTTCCGCGAGTTGCGCCTGCGCAAAAACCCCGAATGCCCGCTCTGCGGCCCGAATCGCACGATCCATCAGCTTATCGATTACTACGAATTCTGCGGCGTGCGCGGGGAAGAAGCTCCTCCGCCGTCGGTCCAGGTTCCCGAAATGGCTCCGCGCGAGCTCGCCGAACGCCTCGAGCGCGGCGAAAACATTTTCGTCCTCGACGTCCGCGAGCCGCACGAATATCAGATTTGCAATCTGGGCGGCCACCTGATTCCGCTCGGCGACTTGCCGCGCCGCGTCCAGG
This sequence comes from Acidobacteriota bacterium, assembly GCA_021812285.1. Taxonomy (GTDB): domain Bacteria; phylum Acidobacteriota; class Terriglobia; order Acidiferrales; family UBA7541; genus JAKASX01. The sequence goes on from JAKAOH010000015.1 coordinate 857, forward strand.
AAATCGACGCTGCCGCGACGGTCGTCGTCCACTGCCGCAGCGGCGCGCGCTCGGCCCAGGCCGTGGATTTTCTCCGCAAGGCGGGATTCCGCCGCGTTTGGAATCTGCGCGGCGGCATTCTCGCGTGGTCGGACGAAGTGGATTCTTCCATCCCGAAATACTGACGGCACTGGATCCGCGAACCGCAATTTCAAACGAGGGGGAGAACATGGCAGCGACCCGTATCACGGTCCGCCCCAACGGACCATATCGCGTGGAAGGCGAAATCGAACTCGTGGACGGACAGGGCAAACCGTTCGGCCTTGGCGGTCGAACGGCGATTTCCCTTTGCCGCTGCGGCCATTCGAAGAACAAGCCGTTCTGCGACGGCAGCCACTCGCAGGCCGGTTTCCAGGACGCCTCCGAAGCGCGAGATTTGCCGCCGAAATCCTGACCCTGCGTTGCCGTGACCGGCGCCCGCAATACGTGGCCAGATCGCGGCTCGATCTTCGCTCGCACGGCGTGTGGGCTATTGCACGAATCCCACGCTCGGGGCCGGACTAGCCGCCGGCGGCTCGGGAATCGGGCCGAACTGCGCCTCGTAGCGGCTGATATTTTCCCCCAGCGCCCGCATCAGCCGTTTCGCGTGGGCCGGGCTGACGATGATGCTCGAAACCAGCTTGCCCTGCGGTACGTTCGGAAACAGATAGATAAAATTCAGCGTGAACTCCTCGCCGGTGTGATGGATCATCGCGAGGTTCGCGTACTGCCCGAGCATTTCCTTTTCGTCCGCTTTGATCTGCAGTTGCGGTTGCGGCTGCGCCTGGGATTCGCTCATCGTTCTCCTCCGGGTCAAAGGCTAGCATGTTTTCGCCCGTCGCACCGGGCGGAATCTCCGCGTTCGGCCGGCGCGCTTGATTCCCCTGCGGCATAGCCTTTTTTTGCCGGGCGAACGATATTTTGTTCACAATGCGATTTTGTTAAGCATGGTTTATTCGATTCGTTTATCATAATTAACTTGCTCGGGTTCGGCCCGCTCCCGGCCGATCTTCGCCAGCAGGCGAGTGCGGCCATGAACTGGAAACCCGTCCAACGCGAACTCGCTTCGCCCGTCGCCGCAGGCGCTTCGCCCGCCGAACTCACGCACGAAGACATCGACCGTGCCGCCGACCGGCTTCGGGTGAACCGCGCGCGCGCGGCGAAACGCCTGCGGCCGCTCTGGCTCCTCTGGCTCTTCGTTGGACCGGGCGTGCTGGTCTTCCTCGGCGAAAACGACGCGCCAAGCATGCTTTCCTACGCGACGACCGGCGCGCGGTACGGCATCGGTTTCTTTCTGCCGATCATCGTCGTTCCCTTCGCCATGGCGTTCGTCATTCAGGAAATGACGATGCGCCTGGGCGCGGTCACGCATCGCGGTCACGCCGAGCTGATTTTCGACCGGTTCGGAAAATTCTGGGGCACGTTTGCGATGGCCGACCTGGTGCTGGGAAATTTCCTCACGCTGGCCATGGAATTCGTCGGCGTGCGCGCCGGCGCCAGCTATTTCGGCGTTCGTCCCGGCGTCGCGGTGGGCCTCGCGCTGGTGGTGGTTTTCGCCGCGATGCTCACTGGCCGCTATTGGACCTGGGAACGGCTCGCCCTGGCTCTCGCGGCCCTCAATCTGCTGTTCATTCCAGTGGCGCTGATGGCGCATCCGCCGTGGCACGCGGTGAGCGGCGCGCTGGTCACGTGGTCGCCGCTGCCGCACGGCCGCGCGCTCGACGTCCTAGTGTTGATCATGTCCGATCTCGGCGCCACGGTGACGCCGTGGATGGTTTTCTTCCAGCAAAGCGCCGTAGTGGATAAAGGCGAACAGCCGCGCGATATCACGATCGGCCGCGTGGATACCCTCGTCGGCATGGGGCTGGCCGCTGTTTGTGGCCTCGCCGCCGCCCTGGCCGCTACGCCGCTCTTCCTTCACGGCATGAGCGCGGCCGCGTTCCAGCGAGGCGAATTCGCCCAGGCGCTTCGGCCGTGGATCGGCAACGTCGGCGCAACCCTCTTCGCCGTCGGCCTCATCGAAGCCGGTCTGCTTGCCGCGATCACGATTTCCGCCTCGTCGGCCTACGCTTTTGGCGAAGTGCTGAACGTCGGCCACAGCCTGAATTGGCCGGTGCGGAAGGCGGTGCCGTTTTATCTGGTGCTGATGGGGTCGGCCGCGCTCGCGGCGGGCCTGGTGCTGATTCCGCACGTGCCGCTCGTGGCGATCGCGCTCGTCGTAAACGTTCTCGCCGCGCTCGAAATGCCGCCGGTGCTGGTTTTCCTGCTCATGCTCGTGAACGACCGCGAATTGATGGGCGACCAGGTGAACGATCGCGGCGCCAATTTCGCGGCCATCGCCGTCGTGGTCATCCTGGTGCTGTGCGGGCTGGCCTACGCGGGGGCCATGCTGGTGAGTTGAAGCGGGACGAAAACGGAGATTCGCGAATGAAACCGGAAGAAAAAAACGAACCGGAAAAAAACGCCGAGTGGGAACGCTCGAGCGAGGCTCCCACGGACCGCGAGGAACTCGAGCGCCGGCCCGAACTCGCGGCCGAACTGCTCGAGCCGGACCAGATCGTCGCCGCCAAACGTGCGCGTTTCGGCCGCAAGCCGCTCAAGAGCTGGGAACGGGGCCTCCTGTGGGCGCTGCGCATTTACGTGATTGCGATGCAGGTTATCGTGGCGATCGCGGTGATTCGCGCGCTCCACGGGGACTGAGCCTCCGCCCTGGCGCGCCGGGGAACGTCCGGCTTGCCACGCGCCCCGGTTCCGCTACGCTCCGAACTTCCCGATCGCGGCGCTCAGTTCAAACCGGCGAGCACCTTTTCCACTTCGGTGATGTCCGGAAGTTGCAGGATTTCGTACTGCTTGAACCACGCGAGATTGCCCTGCTTGTCGACGATGGCGATTGCCCGGCCGGTGATGCCTTTGTTGGCGAGGTAGACGCCGAATTTGTCGGCCACGGCCCCGCGCGGATGGAAATCCGCCAGCAGCGGATAGCTCACGCCCATCTTGTCGGCCCACGCCTTGTGCGACCACACGCTGTCCACGCTCAGTCCCAGAATCTGCGCGTTAAGGCTCTCGAATTTCTTCAGGTCGTTCACGAAGCAGGCGTGCTCGTTCGTGCATACCGGGCTCCAGTCGAGCGGATAGAAAACGATCACCACGTTTTTCCCGCGATAATCCGACAGCTTTACGTCCTTCTGCGATTGATCCTTCAGCGTGAATTCCGGCGCGGGTTGACCGACGGCAAGGCTCATGAGCGTTCCTCCTAATGGCGTTTTGCAATTCGAAAAATTCGGTGGCACGCCTATGCTACCGCACCCCGCGCGGCCCTCCAAACCCTTCGCCCTGCGCTTCTCATTCGCTCTTGCTTCGGGCTCGGCCACCGGAGTATGCTCGCCACGCGAGGGAGGAAAACTCATGAAACGGAATTCCGTGGTTTTGGCAATCGCAATTGTATTTTTGGGCCTGACGCCGCTCGCCGCGCGCGCGCAGCAGAATCCGGTTTCCAGCGCCGTGCGCATGATGCTCAGCCGCCAGGGGAAGAACCTGGTCGCCGGCGCCGAGGAAATGCCCGCCAACAAGCTCAATTACGCGCCCACGCCCGCCCAGATGACCTTTGGGCATCTGATGATGCACATCGCCATGTCCAATATGTTTCTCTGTTCGAACATCGGCGGCGGAAAGGCGCCCGATCTCGGCCATCTCACCGAGCACAGCCCCAAAGCCAGGCTCCTGGCCGCCATGAAGCAATCGTTCAGTTTCTGCGATCAGGTGCTAGCGAAAGTGAACGACGGCGAACTCGATCAGCAGGTGAAATTCTTCGGCGGACGCAAGATTTCGAAAGCGGCGGCGATGATTGCCCTGACCAATGACATGGCCGATCATTACGCCCAGGAAGCCATCTACCTGCGGCTCAACGGACATTTGCCGCCCACCGCCATGCCGCACCACGGCATGGGCATGAAAAAGAAGTAAGAGGAGTTCCTCCAGGAGAGCAAGCGGAGCGAGGAGCAAAGCCTGCGGCAAGCCTTTCGCTTGGCGCCTCGCTCCGCAAAAGAGCCGGTTGCCGGCTAGGACTTGGCGACGCTCGGCGACTGCAGCTGGTGCGCGATCCGGTCGGTTTCCTCGTGCAGTTCCCGCGGCAGTTCGTCACCGAATTTCTCGAAGAACGCCTTCACCCGGTCGAGTTCCGCCGCCCAATCCGAGGCATCCACTCGCAGGAGTCCTTCCACCGATTCGCGCGACATTTTCAGGCCGTCCAGCGTGAGCGAACTGGCCGCCGGCACCAGACCGATCGGTGTTTCGCGCGCTTCGGCCGCGCCGTCCATGCGGTCCAGCATCCATTTCAGCACGCGCACGTTTTCGCCGAAGCCGGGCCACAGGAAACGGCCGGAATCGTCGCGCCGGAACCAATTCACGTGGAAAACGCGCGGCGGGTGTTTCAGCCGGCGCCCCATTTCCAGCCAGTGGCCGAAATAATCGGCCATGTTGTACCCGCAGAAGGGCAGCATCGCCATCGGATCGCGCCGCAATACGCCCACGTCGCCGGTCGCCGCCGCCGTCGTTTCCGAAGCGAGCGTCGCCGCGGCGTAGACGCCGTGTTGCCAGCTCGTCGCCTCGTAAACCAGCGGTTCCAGCTTCGCCCGCCGTCCGCCAAAAATGAAAGCGGATATCGGCACGCCGGCCGGATCCTCCCATCGCGGGGAAATCGAGGGCGATTGGCGCGCGGAAACGGTGTAGCGCGCGTTGGGATGCGCGGCCGGGCCGTTCGCCGGCGACCACGGATTGCCTTTCCAGTCGGTCAGATTTTCCGGCGGAGCGTCGGTCAATCCCTCCCACCATGGTTCGCCGTTCGCGGTCAGCGCCACGTTGGTGAAAATCGTGTTCTGATGCAGCGCTTCCATCACGTTCGTGTTCGTGCGCGTATTCGTGCCGGGTGCCACGCCGAAAAATCCCGCTTCCGGATTCACCGCGTACAGGTAACCGTCGGGACCCGGATGCAGCCAGGCGATGTCGTCGCCCACGGTCCACACTCGATAGCCTTCTTCCTCGAGCGCCGAAACCATCATCGCCAGATTCGTCTTCCCGCAGGCGCTCGGAAACGCCGCCGCCATGTAGGTGACGCGGCCGCCGGGATCCTCGAGGCCCAGAATCAGCATGTGCTCGGCCATCCAGCCCTGATGCCGGGCCATCCAGCTGGCGATGCGCAGCGCGAAGCATTTCTTGCCCAGCAACGCGTTTCCGCCGTAGCCCGATCCAACGCTCCAAATCAGCTTTTCTTCTGGAAAATGCAGGATGAACCGGCGTTCGGGATCCAGATCGCCCAGCGAATGCAGGCCTGGCACGAAATCGTCCGAGCGGCCCAGCCGGTCGAGCGCCACGCGGCCCACGCGCGTCATGATGCCCATGCTCGCCGCGACGTACGCGCTGTCGGTCACTTCCACGCCCACGCGCGCGTAGGGCGATTCGGCCGGCCCCATCACATAGGGCACCACGTACATCTTCCGGCCCTTCATCGCGCCCTGGAGCAGCGGCCTGACCTTCTCTTTCCCTTCTTCGGGGGCCATCCAGTTGTTTGTCACGCCGGCGTCGCGCCGGTCGCGCGAACAGATAAAGGTGACTTTCTCGGTCCGGGCAACGTCACGGGAATCGCTTCGGTGCAGGTAGCAGCGGGGAAAGGTGCGTTCGTTCAGGCGATACGAACTGCCGTCCTGCAGCATTTCCCCGATCAGCCGTTCGTGCTCCCTGGCGGAGCCGTCGCACCAGTCAATTTTGTCCGGCCGCGTCAGCGACGCGACCTCTTCAACCCAAGCTTCTAGTGGAGTCGGCACAGAACCTCCCGGTTGGTGGAAAGGCCTTCGCAGCGTTTGCTGGCGATTTCCTGCGTGCGTCCGCAGAAAAAAGTCTAGTCCCCGTATCCGCGAAATGCAAGGCAAGCGCGCGGGAAGGGTGCCATCGCCGCTGCTATAATCCCCACTGCGAGGTGAGTTCGTGTACGCACGCCGTCTGGAAATCGAAATCGTCGTCGCGGGTGAACGCCGTCCCTGTCCGCTCGATTGGCTCGATGAATTCGCGATGCGCAATTTCACCGGCGCGGCGGAATTCGACGATACCCTCCCCGTCGCCGATGGCAGCATGGAAGCGGGCCTGCGCGTCCAGCCCGATCGCCTGGCCGAGGCGCTCGCCGCATGGTTCAGTCGCCGCGGCAAGGGCGCGGGGCAATCGGTGACCGTCGAAATTCGCGAAATCTCGCGCTCGTCGCCGGCCGGCGAAAACGGCGCCGGCTAGCACGCCCTTCGATCCTCCGCCGCTCGGCGACGCGAAACCTGTTTTCTGCTCATCCCGGGTCCGGCCATCGGTGCGCGGGATCTGTTTTCCCTCCCACCCCATGCCACGCGGCCTCACTCTCATTCCTCGGCGATGTACCCGATCGCTCCGCTCAACGGTCTTCTGCGCCTTGTTCCGTTTCCGCTCGCGCCGCTTCCCGGGCCAGTTCGCCCATTGGCCTTTCGCGTCCCAACGCTTTCAAAACTTGCGGCATTGCCGAGCGCGCCGCGCGCGCGCCGGCGGCGATCAGTTCCGGCGTGCGCGGAAAATCGTCCCAGCGGAATTCGGTCACGTCCGGTTCGATCACCACGTCCGCCGCCGGCCGCCAGTTTGTTTCCGTGTGGTTCATCAGAATGGAAAACGACCGGCTGATGATTTCGAAAAGATTCGTCGGCCGCTCATCTTTCGAGAAGCTCGCCAGGTTCACCGCAATCACGAAATCCGCACCCAGGTTTCGCGCCGCTTCGGTCGGCACCGGCGCGGCCAGAAAGCCGTCCACCAGAAGCCGTCCGTCCCGCTCGACCGGCCGGAAAAGGCCGGGATACGCGCAAGAAGCGCAGAGAGCCGACCCGATGTCACCCTTGGTAATGCAGACAGGTTCCGCGGTCAGAATGTCCGTCGCGACGATTCCCAGCGGAATCCGCACCTCCTCGAACCAGCGCACCGGCGTCAGCCGCCGCAGATAGCGCTGCAGCCGCGTATCGGTCGCGAGTCCCTGCCAGGAAACCGTCCATTCGGCGAAATCCTTGAATCGCGTCGCCAGGCCCACCTGCTCCATCTCTTCGAGCGTCGAGCCGCCGGCGTAGGCCGCCGCGATCAGCGCGCCCACGCTCGTGCCGGCCAGATAATCAATGGGAATCTGATTTTCTTCGAAGACGCGCAACACGCCGATATGCGCGATCCCGCGTGCGAATCCGCCGCCCAGAGCCAAACCGATTTTGGGCCGTGGCGCCGGCAGCTCGCGCGGCTCCGTTCTGGGTTCGTACGCAAAGTCGCGGATGTGCCGGACGGCCTTAGCGACCCATCTGTCTTCGCCCGCCATCACCCAACCCCAATTTCACTATAGTTCCGCGCCCGGCTGCGGGGCAACGGTATTGATTCTATGCGTTTCGTCCAGTAGGCTCAGGGTTAGGTTGCGCGGGGTATCCGCGCGGCCGCTCTTCCATGAAGAAAACGATTGAACACGTTGTGGTTCTCGGCGCGGGAACGATGGGCGCTCGCCTCGCCGCGCATTTCGCCAACGCCGGCCTGCGCTGCTCGCTGCTCGACGTCGCCGCTGGCGAAAAAGGCTCTCCTGTCGACGAGCGCAATCGCGCCGCCGATTCCGGCCTGAAAGCCGCCCTCGCCGCCAAACCCGCCGCTTTTTTCACGCCCGATGCCGCCCGCCAGATTCGCACCGGCAATTTCGACGACGATCTCGGCTGGTGCGCTGAAGCTGATTGGATTCTCGAAGCGGTGGTGGAAAATCTCGAAATCAAGCGCCAACTGCTTTCGCGCGTGGACGACTGCCGCAAGCGGGGCGCCTTTGTTACCACGAACACCTCCGGCTTACCCGTCGCGCAAATTGCCGAGGGCCGTTCGGCCGATTTTCTCGATCACTGGGCCGGCACGCATTTTTTCAACCCGCCGCGTTACTTGAAGCTAGTGGAAATCATTCCGGGACCCTCAACGCGCCCCGAGGTGCTCGACGCGCTCGCTCGGTTTGCCGATGAACGGCTGGGCAAAGGCGTCGTCTTCGCCAAGGACACGCCGAATTTCATCGCCAATCGTGTCGGCACCTTCGCGCTGATGAACGTTCTCGCGCTGATGGAAGAACTCGATCTGAGCGTGGAGGAAGTGGATGCGCTCACCGGGCCCCTGCTCGGCCGGCCGCGCTCGGCAACGTTTCGCACCGCCGATATCGTCGGTCTGGACGTTCTGGCTCACGTCGTTCGCAATCTTTACGAAAACTTGTCCGCCGATGAATCCCGCGAAACGTTCCGCGTGCCGAAATACGTCGAGGAGATGTTGGCGCGCAAGTGGCTGGGCGAAAAAACGAAACAAGGTTTCTACCGGAAAGCCGCGAAAGGCGACGGCGAAATCGATGCGCTCGATTGGCACACGCTTGAATACCATCCGCGGCGTCGCGCCAAATTCGCTTCCGTCGAAGCCGCTTCAATGGCAAATGATACGGGCGAGCGCCTGCGCACGCTCCTCGCGCCTGCGCTCGAAGGCCGCTCCGGCGACAAAGCCCAGCGATTCCTCTGGGGCGCGATTTCGCGTTGCTGCCTCTACGCCGCACGCCGCGTGCCCGAAATCGCCGATTCGCTCGTGGACGTGGACCGTGCCATGCGCTGGGGTTTCGGTTGGGAGCTCGGCCCGTTCGAAACGTGGGATGCCGTCGGCCTCGAGCCCATGGCCCGTGCGCTCGAACGAGAAGGGAACTCGCTGCCGCCGCTCGTCGAGCGCGCCCTCGCTTCAGGTTGCGGCTCCTTTTACGAATCCTCCGCCGGCCGCGCCAGCTATTTCGATCTCGGCGCGAATGCCATGCGCCTGGCGCCGGAGCCCCAAGGCATTCTGGTGCTGAAATCCCTTGCCGAGCGTTCGCAAGTGGTCGAGCGAAATGCCGGCGCGAGTCTCGTCGATCTCGGCGACGGAGTTCTCTGCTGCGAATTCCACTCGAAAATGAACGCGTTAGGCGGCGACACGTTCGCGATGCTGCAATCCGGCCTCCGCCGTCTGCAATCCGATTTCGACGCGATGCTCGTCGCCAATCAAGGCGAGCATTTTTCCGCGGGCGCGAATCTGATGCTTCTTCTCGTCGCCGCGCAGGAACAGGATTGGGACGAGATCCAGCTCGCCGTGCGCCAATTCCAGCGCGTCAATCAGGCGATTCGCTACGCGCCCAAGCCCGTCGTCGCCGCGCCGCACGGAATGACGCTCGGCGGGGGCTGCGAACTCTCGCTCCACGCCGCACGCCGCCACGTCGCCGCCGAGACCTACATGGGCTTGGTCGAAACCGGCGTCGGCCTGATTCCCGCCGGTGGCGGCTGCAAGGAAATGCTGATTCGCTCCGGTCTCGCCGCGTCCGCCGGCTCCGATTTGGATCTGTTCCAGCACCTGCGCCCGATTTTCGAAAATATCGCCATGGCCAAGGTCGGCACTTCGGCCGCGGAAACTCGCCGGCTTGGCTATCTGGATGGCGCCGATCCCATTGCGATGAATGGCGATCGCCTTGTCGCCCAGGCCAAGCAGACCGCGCTCTCGCTCGCCCGCGCCGGTTACCATCCTCCGGCCGCGCCCGCGATTCGCGTTCTCGGCGAGGAATTCTTCACCGCGGCCCGGCTCGCGATTCACATGATGCTTCGCGCCGAATATATTTCCGAATACGACGCCGTCGTCGCCCGCAAGCTCGGCTACGTTCTCGCCGGCGGCTCGCTCACTTCGCCGCAAACGGTCTCGGAATCCTACATCCTCGATCTCGAGCGCGAAGCCTTCGTTTCCCTCTGCGGCGAACGCAAAACCCAGGAACGCATCGCCCACACCCTGAAAACCGGCAAACCCCTGCGTAATTAATTCGCCCCACGCGCCGGTTTGTGGCGACTAAATTAGTGAGCGGCCGTTTGCCGATCATCCGGGGAATTGCTTTGCCCCAGGGATGTGAGATATTTCACCCAAGTGCGTTATTTCCCATATCTACAATTGGTGTTCGTCCTTCCCCGCAGTGCAAGCCGCGAATTGCCAGTCAGTTGCCACATGTCGGCTGCGGCCGCAGTGGTCTCTCGCTTGCTAGAACATAGGGCAACGGGGAGGTGTCACCAATGAAATCCGCTCTCGCGCGCCCGGCACTCGTGATTTTCCTTGTGGAACTGCTGGTTTTCCTGCCGATGCAGGGCACGGCGTCCTCCCGCCAGGAACAGACCGCCTCGTCCGCGCCTCATGATCAGTCGGTCGCGACGTTCTTGCGGAAGCCGTATCTGGAACTCTTCCAGATTTCGCCTGAATTGCACTTTTCCACCAGCCAGCTCGACTCCGAGAGCAACGCGCTCAAGTCCGCCAAGGACCGTTGCGTCAAGCGATTCAAGGATCAATCGAAGCAGTACGAAAATCAGCTCGAAACCGAGCGCAAGGAGCTGAAAGAGAAATCCTCGAAAATCACGCCCGAAGAGCACAACGCGATCCATTGCCGCATCCAGAATCTCGATCTGCTCCAAAGCGAAACGGCCGTCCTCTCGCAGCACGCCATCCCCACCGCCTACTCGAATCTCCAGGCGAAGCTCGATCTGATCCAGAAATGGCCCGCCGTTTACCGCGAAACTGAACAGGAAATTGCCAGCGGGGCGTATCGCCAGCGGCGCTGGGGCGACGTTCAGGATATCGGCTTCCGCCAGATCGCGGGTGGCCAGCAGGACGATATCAAAACCGGCCAGCGCGCGATCGAGGAGATGAAGCGCGCCGGCCTGTTGCCGCCCGAGCTGGAAAACGAGGCAATTCAGAAATACGTGGATTCCGTCGCCGAGCGCATCGCGAAAAATTCCGATCTCAAAATTCTGCTCCACGTCACCGTGCTTCAGTCGCGCGAAATCAACGCGTTCGCGCTTCCCGGCGGCTATCTCTTCATCGAGCGCGGCCTGCTCGAAGCCGCCGACAACGAATCGGAACTTGCCGGCGTGATCGCGCATGAAATCGCCCACGACAGTGCTCGCCACGGCCACAAACTGATGAAGCGCGCCACGATCGCCTCTATCTTTTTCCAGGCCGCACAGATTGCGGCCATCGTTCTCACCGGCGGCGTCGCCGGCATCGGCACGTATTACGCCATCCAGTATGGTTTCTATGGTCTGGGCCTCGTCCTCAATCTCAAGCTGCTCGGTGTCAGCCGCGATTACGAGCTCGAAGCCGATCAGCTCGGTGCGCAATACGCCTGGAAAGCCGGCTACGACTCCGCCGGGTTCATCCGCTTCTTCGACAAAATGGCCACCGTCAAGGGCTACATCAACGGCGTCAGCTGGTTTCGCACGCATCCGCCCTTCTATCAGAGGATGGTGGATGCACAGCGCGAAATCCTCTTCCTCGGCGAGAAACCGAATATGGTCGTTCAAACCGCCGCGTTCGAGCAGATGAAGCGGGAGCTCCAACCCATAGTTGCCAAATCGGAGCAGGAGGAAAAGGACAAGCCGAGCCTGCTGATTCCTCGCACCGAAGGATGCAAACCACCGCAGAGAATCGAATACAAGCCCGGCCAGCCGATCGAAGACCTGTGCGCCATGCCCATGCGCGAGGTGCCGAAGCCGGAACCGAACCCGAAGAACTGAGCTTGCCCGCCCCTCGCCGCGCGCGGCAATGAGATCGGTCTGGCAAAATCGCTCGGCTCTGCATCCCTCGTCGCCGTCAATCATCTAATGCACGACGCGGGAGGATGCCCTCGTGCCGCTCATCCGCTCCGAAAACTCCGCCTGGCCCGAATTGCCGCTTGCCGATTGGCGCGAGACGCGCGACACGCTCCACATGCTGACGCAAATCGTGGGTAAGGTCCGCGGCGCGCTCAGTCCGCTCGTCAATCACTGGTGGAACGTCACTCTCTACGTCGCGCCGCGTGGATTCACCACCTCCGCGATCCCGTTTGCCGGCGGCCTCTTCGAAATCCGTTTCGATTTCTTCGAGCACCGGCTCGTCATCGAAACGAGCCACGGCGCCTCGAAGAGCCTTCCGCTCGGCCCGCGCGCCGTCGCCGATTTCTACGCCGATTTCATGGCCGCGCTCGCTTCGTTCGAAATTCATCCGAAATTCCACGCTCGCCCCGATGAAGTGCCCGATCCCGTTCCGTTTGCCGAAGACCGCGTCCATCATTCCTACGATCCCGAACAGGTACGGCGCTTCTGGCGCGCGATGACCGCGATCGAGCCCGTTTTCCAGGAATTTCGCAGCCGTTTCATCGGCAAGTGCAGCCCGGTGCATTTTTTCTGGGGCGCATTCGATCTTGCCGTCACGCGTTTTTGCGGCCGGACCGCGCCCGAACGGCCCGGCGCCGATTCGATCCAAAGGGAAGGCTATTCGCACGAAGTTTCGAGCGCTGGATTCTGGACCGGAGGCGCTTCCGGAGCGGACGAGCCGGTTTTCTATTCCTACATGGCGCCCGAGCCGGAGGGTTTTCGGCAAGCGTCCATAGTGCCCTCCGCCGCGTTTTATCACGAAGGCTTCGGCGAATTTTTCTTGCCCTACGATTTCGTTCGCTGTTCGAATTCGCCCGCGGATACTCTGCTCACCTTTTTCCAGAGCTGCTACGACGCCGGCGCCAACCTCGCCCATTGGGATCGCGCCGCGCTCGAACGCCAGCCACGGAAACCATAAGCGCCAAAGGAGCCCTATGCCCGGAAACTGTCCGCACGTCGGCGAAGCGAAATTCTTCGAGACGAAAACCCGCGTCTGCGAGGATTGCGTCAAGACCGGCGACCGCTGGGTCCATCTCCGCATGTGTCTCATCTGCGGCCACGTCGGCTGCTGCGATTCCTCGAAAAACAAGCACGCCACGCGCCACCATCACGAAACCTCCCATCCGCTCGTCCGCTCCATCGAGCCGGGCGAAAACTGGGTCTGGTGCTACGTGGATGAAGATTTCGCCGGCGAAATCCAGAAGGGCCGCCTGATCCCCGCCTGAGCGGTTGCATTTTGCTCGCGCCGGTCGTCCAATAGATCGAGCAAGTCGTGAGGAGCGCCCATGCGCGAAGCGGTCATTGTCAGTGCGGTCCGAACGCCGGTTGGCAAAGCTTATAAAGGCGCTTTGCGCTCGGCGCGTCCCGATGATCTCGCCGCCGTCGCCCTCGCCGAAGCCCTGCGCCGCGCTCCCGGCCTCGATCCCCGGGAAATTGACGACGTCATTCTTGGCTGCGCCATGCCCGAGGGCGAGCAGGGAATGAACGTCGCCCGCATCGCCATGCTCCGCGCCGGTTGGCCCGTGGAAATTTCCGCGATGACGATCAATCGTTTCTGCTCCTCCGGCCTTCAGTCGATCGCTCTCGCTTCCGAACGCATCGCCGCGGGCCACGCCGAAGTGATCGTCGCCGGCGGCACCGAATCCATGAGCCTCGTGCCGATGGGCGGCAACAAAATTTCGCCCAATCCCTGGCTGGTCGAGCATTATCCCGACTCTTATCTGAACATGGGCCTCACCGCGGAAAATCTCGCGCGCGAATTTTCGATCTCCCGCGAGCAGTGCGATGAATTCTCCCTGAAAAGCCATCAAAAAGCAGTCGCCGCCATATCCGCCGGCAAATTCCGCGATGAAATCGTTCCGGTCGAAGTTCATCGCGTCAGTCTCGGCAACGGCAAGCCGAAAACCGAACAGGTGGCCTTCGACACCGACGAAGGTCCGCGGGCCGATACGTCCCTGGAAGCCCTCGCGAAGCTCAAGCCAGCTTTCCACGCGCACGGCGTCGTCACCGCCGGCAACAGCTCCCAGATGAGCGATGGCGCCGCCGCCGCCGTCGTGATGAGCGCCGAGCGCGCCCGCTCGCTTGGCCTCCAGCCACTTGCCCGCCTCGCCGCTTACGCCACCGCCGGCTGTCCGCCCGAACGCATGGGCGTCGGCCCCGTTTTCGCGATTCCGAAAGCGCTGAGAATGGCGGGCGTAACGCTCGACCAGATCGAAGTCATCGAATTGAACGAAGCCTTCGCCGCGCAATCCCTCGCCGTCATTCAGCAAGCCGGTCTCGATCCCGCGCGCGTCAATCCCAATGGCGGCGCGATCGCGCTCGGCCATCCGCTCGGCTGCACCGGCGCGAAGCTGACCGCGACGCTCCTCGCCGAAATGGCTCGCCGCCATTCGCGCTACGGCATGGTGACGATGTGCGTCGGTGGCGGCATGGGTGCAGCCGGTATTTTCGAGCGCCTTTCGTGAACGCGGACTACGCGGCCCTATTTTCTTTGTTCAATTGCCCGTTCCGCCCGTTCCGGCTACCATATGCGGTTCACTCAAGCATCCGGCCTTTCGAAAAGCGATGCCTGCAAACGTCTGGTACTTTGCCTACGCGAACGACATGAGCCGCGCGCAAATGCAGTCGCGCGCCGGGGAAATTGCTGAGCAGCGCTCGGGCAAACTGGAAAATTACGAAACCGTCTTCAATAAAAAGGCGCGCGGCGGCTCCGCTACGGCGAATATCCGTCCCGCGTCCGGCAAAGCCGTCTACGGCGTCCTCTATCGCGTCAGCGAATCCACGCTCAGGACGCTCGACCGCTTCCAGGGCGCGCCTCAGCATTACCGCCGCATTGAGGTCAACGTCACTCTCGATTCCGGCGAGCGAGTGCCCGCGCAGGCGTTTATTGCCACCAAAGTCGAAAAAGGCTTGCGCCCCGCTCCGCATTACCTCCAGTCGATTCTCGATGCCGCTGCGGAGAACCAACTGCCCGCCGCTTACATCGCGGAACTGAAATCGGCTTCCCGCGCCGGCTAGCCTGATCTCCCGTTTCCGGTACTCGGCCGTTTCCAGCCGCACGGCGTAGAATGGGACGAGCAACGAGCGGCTGCTGCCGGACGCGACACCGATAGTTCGGCTCTTGCCGTGAAAGCGAGGTCCGTTTTGGCCCAATCGACTGCAAGCGCCGGCCGCAGCGTTAGGAAGGGCGGCGAATTCCTGCTTGTCGCCTCCAGTCCCGACGACGTTTTCACGCCGGCGCATTTCACCGACGATCAGAAACTCATCGGCAACACCGCCGAGGAATTCGTCGAAAAGGAAGTCCTGCCGCTCGTCCCCGATCTCGAATTGCACAGGGAAGGCCTGATGGCCAGCCTTCTGAAGAAGGCCGGCGAAATTGGTCTGCTCGGCGGCGGCATTCCCGAAACCTACGGCGGCACGGGCCTCGATAAAGTCTCCTCCACGCTGCTTTCGGAAAAGCTCGCCGGCTACGCTTCCTTCGCCGTCACTCACGGCGGCCACGCCGGCATCGGCACCCTGCCGCTCGTCTATTTCGGCACCGAAGAGCAGAAGCGCAAATATCTGCCCAAACTCGCCGCGGGCGAAATCATCGGCTGCTATTGCCTCTCCGAGCCGCAAGCCGGTTCCGACGCCCTCGCCGCGCGCACCCGCGCCGAGCTTTCCGCCGATGGCAAGCACTGGATCCTCAACGGCCAGAAGATGTGGATCACCAATGGCGGTTTCGCCGATCTTTTCACCGTCTTCGCGAAAGTGGACGGCGAAAAATTTTCCTGCTTCCTCGTCGAGCGCGGTACGCCCGGCTTTTCCGTCGGCGCCGAAGAGAAAAAACTGGGAATCAAGGGCAGCTCCACGGTGCCGATTTTCTTCGAGAACGCGAAAATCCCGCGCGAAAACCTTCTCCACGAAATCGGCCGCGGCCACATCGTCGCCTTCAATATTCTCAACGTTGGCCGCTTTTCGCTCGGCGCCTATTGCGCCGGCGGTTCCAAGCGCACCCTCGAAGCCGCCGCGCGCTACGCCAAGGAACGCACCGCGTTCGGCAAGCCCATCGCCGATTTCGGCCTGATTCGCGCGAAGCTCGGCGAAATGGCTGCGCGCACGTTCGCCATCGAATCCATGCTCTATCGCACCGCCGGCATGCTCGAAGCGGCTACCGAATCCGCCGAATCCGGCGCCGATCGCACCACGCAAATCATGAAAGTGCTCGAGGAATACGCGATCGAATGTTCGATCAGCAAGGTTTGCGCCAGCGAAACCGTGGATTTCGTCGTGGACGAAGCGGTGCAGATTTTCGGCGGCTACGGCTACCACGAAGATTACCCAGTCGCCCGCGCCTATCGCGATAGCCGCGTCAATCGCATTTTCGAGGGCACCAACGAAATCAACCGCATGCTGATCGTCCAGATGCTCGTCAAGCGAGCCATGGGCGGCGCTCTCCCACTCGTTCCCGCCGCGCTTCGCCTCTCAGGCGAAGTGCTCTCCGGCCCGGCGATCGAGGAAACGCCCGAGGGTCCGCTCGGCGCCGAGCACCTCGTGGTCGCTCACGCGAAAAAGGCCTTTCTCCTCGCCGCGGGAACGGCGGTGCAGAAATTCCGCGAGAAGCTCGCCGACGAGCAGGAAATCGTCGCCGCGCTCGCCGACGTCGTGATGGAAATCTACGCGATGGAATCGGTCACGCTGCGCGCCGTGCAGGCCCTCGCCCGCGATGCGAGCGCCGAAAGCCTTGCCGATGCCGCCCGGCTCATCGTCTACGACGGCATGGACCTGGTGGAAAAGCGCGCCCGCACCGCGCTCGAAGCTTCGGCCGAGGGCGATACCCTCCGCACGCAACTCGCCGTGCTGAAACGCTTCACGCGCCGCGATCCCGTGGACACAATTCGTCTCCGGCGCAATATCGCCGCTGCGGTCCTGGCCGCCGAGCGCTATCCGTTCGAAGGCCGCTAGCCGGAAATCGAAGCTCGAAAAGCGCAACACGAAGCTCGGAGAAACGCCCGACGCGACATCCGAGCTGCAATGATCACGTGGGAGGCTAACAGGCCGAAAACCATGAAAGACGAACTGCGAACGGTCGCTTGGATTCGTGATTTAGCCCGCCCCTACCTTCCCGGCTTCTCTCCGGAGCTCGAAGACACGTCCGTTCTGCGCGGCTACCGCTTCATGCGTTCGCCGGGCCGCGGCAAATCGGTCCAAGTCGGCTTTTTTGCCGGCTATCTGCTCACCGGCAAGGGCTTCGAACCGTTCGAACCCGCTCCGCCCGAATGCATTCTGTTCGCTTACGTCCATCCCCTCCGCGGTCCGCTTCACCGTCAACTCGTCGTGCGGCCCGGCGGGCTTTTCCGCTCCACGCACCGCTATATTTCCTGGCTCACGCACCGTCCGCCGCGTTTTCAATTTTCGGAAACCGCCGCTGCCGCGCTCGCTCGTCACTTGCCGGTTTCCTGCTGGCCCGAAGGCCGCCGCGCGCACTACGCCCGCAATTTCCTCACCGAAGGATTGGCCTGGCTCGTCCGCGGCGCTCTGGTGCGCCGGCTCGCTTCGGAAAATCTTCAAAAAGAGGCGGCGGAAAATCGCTACGTCTTTGCTTCCTCCGCCGATCGCGCCTGACGGCGTCCGCCGCGTGCTTGTTGCGCCGAAGCCTTGGGCAGGCGGACCTGTCGAGCTGCTTCGCCGTAGCCAAGCCGAACCCCAACGCTCCCAGCTTTTCTTCTTTTGAAATTCTCATTGGAAAGTCCGCATCCTCATTCGCGCCGGATCGCATCTCGCATATTGACTCTTGGAATTCCACGGGCGCATGCTTGCCGGCAGGGGAAAGGTCTGTGACAGACTGGACCGCAACCAACCGCCGGAGCCCATCCCTGCGCCCGCAAGCGGGATGGCGCCTGTCGCCTTCGTTTTTGCTCCTCAGCGTGTTGACTTGTGTTCCCGCTCCGCTCGCCGCGCAAGGCAAGCCCGCCGCCGCGTTCCGCGTCCCCACCACTCTCGTACTCGTTCCCGCGTTCGCTTACAACATGCGGCCCGTCCGGGATCCCAACGAGGCGAAATGGTATCGATGTTCCGACCAAAATCGGGACCTGCTGGTCGAGTTGCCGCCCTCACACGCGTTTCTTCCCAAGAACTGCCGCCAGGGCGTCATCAGTGGCCTCACCGCCCGCAATTTCCATCTCTTCCAGAACGGCGTCGAACAGAAGATTCAGAGCGTGGTCGTGCAGCAATGGAGCCTTCTTGTTCGCGACAACCTCACCTGGCACTACGAATTCTCCTTCACGCCCGCCGGCAAGTGGAGCACGCCGGACCTCGGCCCGCTCGGGTTTTATCCAAATGGCAGAGATCCGCTCTACCTGCTCGCCTACGTGCCGCCCCGCTCGAAGCTGGGCGCCTGCCAGAAGATTCGAGTCCAGGTGACTCGCCCTCACACGAAGGTTCTGGCTCGTCCCGAGTACTGCCCTGGCCAGACGCCATCCGACCCGCTCTTCGGCACGAAGCTGGGCACTCAAATGCAGCGCGAGCTCGCCTCCGGCAAACCAGGCGGGCTGCCCGTGTCCCTCCAGGCCGTTCCGCTGTACGGGACGAAGGGGAAATCGCGCGTCTACGTCTCCATGAGCGCGCCTTGGAAATCCTTGCGGCGCGGGTGGGACCTATCCGATTGGGACCTGCGCGCCACTATCGCCGTTCTCGGCATCGTCACCGGGAAAAATGGCGCGGTTGCCGCGCACTTCAGCGACCTCGCTTATCCTTCTTACTGGCCGGCCTTCGTCTCGGGCCAGCTAGCGGCCCTTGATGGCGAGGTCGACTTCCTCGATAGTTGGCAGATACCGCCCTTGGACAAGGTCGACCCGGCCTGGATTCCCAACCGGTATGAAACCGAGCTCTCCCTCGTTCCGGGCCACTACGATCTCCGGGTCGTTTTCACCGACGGAAAGAAATTCGGCCGCGCCTCGATGCCGCTTATCGTCAAATCGCCGCCCGAGAACCGGCTTGTCCTCGGATCGATCGTCCTTTGCAAGCGCTTGCGCTCGGCCTCCGCAGCCGCCGTCGAAGCCTCCGCGGGAGATTTCGCTCCACAGTACGTTCCGTTGGTGAGCAAAGGCATTCAGTTTTCTCCCGCGGCGGGCACAAGCTTCACGGCAACCGATCCTCTTTTCGCCTTTTTCCAGATCCAGCTTCCCCCGTCGCTCCGGCCATCGGCGAAATTCACCAAAGTCAGCGCGCGAATCGTAGCCTCGGGCAACAGCAAGGTGAGCGAAACGTTCGCGCCCTTTTCGGTCGCGTCGTACGTCAAACCCGGCGACAAACTGATTTCTATCGCTCGCAAAATCCCGATTTCCTGGCTTCCAGCAGGCGAGTACGATCTTGAAGTCAGAGTCACAGACCTTGGGAAAACCACCCCGTGGCGTGCGGCGAATTTCACGGTGCCCTAGATGCTCGCTCGGAGGACACACATGAAAAAAGCCTTCAATGTCGCAGCGGCAATTCTGCTCTTGGGGGTCTTCGCTTGGGCCGCCACTCCCTGGAAATCCAAGCCCTTCCAAAACTGGACGCAAAAGGACATCGAAAGGATCTTCAATCGCTCACCCTGGGTCAGCACCGCCATCGTGACCGCCTATTGGCGGCCGAAGAAGTCGATCCCTGTTTTGAACCAGGCGGTTGCAGCAGGCCCTGGGACAACTTCCGGCTACAACCCGACCGCACCTCCGTCCACCGGGCCAATCGGTAATAGCTTCCCGCAGGCGAGCGGCCAACCGCTGCGCCCGCGCGAGATCTTCACGGCCCGGTGGATGTCGGCGCTGACCATGCGCGAAGCGATCGCCCGCTTCAACACGCTCAAATGGAAAGTGGGGATTCCGATCTCACCCTCGAACGTTCTACGCAGACCCTCGGTTTATCAGATCGTCGTCCGTGGCGAGGATTTGTTTCCTTTCGCGCAGCTCGGCGAAGCCGGCCTAGCCAAGGCAACCTATTTGGAATTGAGCGGCCCGGGGGGCCGGCTCACGCCTGTCGGCGTCAATTTCTACCGCACGGTCCGAGGCCTGGTCGCTGCCATCACCTTCACGTTTCCCAAACGCCTCGATCGAAACCCGACGATTCCCACAGGTGAAAAGAAGATCGAGCTCGTCTGCGTATTGAAAAAGGTCACCATCCGGTTCCATTTCAATCCGCGCCGGATGACGGGCCGCACGGGCCGCGACCTTTGACCCTCCCGCTCCGCTGCATGGTTTCTGGTTTCTTGTCCTAGCGCCGGCTTCCAGCCGGCACCGGTAGCACAGGCATCGTTCCTGTGGATCGCCTTTCGCCGTAGCCCCCCGCTTGCTTTCTGGATTTTTGTTGTATCGCCGCCTGCGGTTTTTGCCGTCCGATGCCTTCCATCAAACCAGCCGGCCCTCGTCGCGGTGGACGCGAAATCCACTTTCCCTATCACAGCTCAAGCGCCGGTCGTTCCGATCCCGGCTTGTCGGGCGAGGAATCCGCTTTTCGCCATTTCTGTTGACACATAGAACTACAAGGGATAAACATAGGAACTCTAGGGGTGACCCATGCCCGACGAAAGAGCTGCGATCCTGAAGGGTACGCTCGATATGCTCATCCTCAAGGTCGTTGCCCTCGGCCCGATCCACGGCTACGCGATTTCGCAACGGATCCAGCAGATTTCCAAGGACTATTTCCAGCTCCAGGAAGGCTCGCTCTATCCGGCGCTGCATCGCCTGGAAAATCGCGGCTTCCTCGCCGCCGATTGGCAATCCACCGATACCGGCCGCGAAGCCAAATTCTACAAGCTCACAAAAAAGGGCCGCCGGCGCCTCGAAACGGAAATGGAAACCTGGGAGCGCATGTCCGAAGCCGTCGCCTTGATTCTCCGCACCGCCCCCTAAGGGTGCCGAACGAGGCCAAATTGTCATGCTGAGTGCAGCGAAGCATCTCGTCATTTGGTTGAGGACTCCGGCCGGGCTCCCCCTCACGCCGCCCCACACTCGGGCGGATGGCTCGAAACTGTCTGTTTGCGCAACCGACTGAGGATCTCCGATGCGCTGGCTGCCAAAACCCTTCCGCAAACGTAACCGCGAATCCCAACTCGATTCCGAGTTGCACTTCCATATCGAGCAAAAAACAGGCGACCTGATTGCCCAAGGCGTCGACCCGGCCGAGGCCCGTCGTCGCGCCATGGCCAAATTCGGCGGAATCGAATCCGTCAAAGAAGACTGCCGCGAATCCCGCGCTTTCTACTGGCTCGAAAGCCTCTTCGCGGACATTCGTTATGCCGTGCGAATGTTGCGCAAATCCCCGGGTTTTACCATCGTTGCTATCCTCACGCTCGCTCTCGGCATCGGCGCGAATGTAGGGATCTTCAACCTCATTGACTCGCTAATTCTGCGACCGCTCCCCGTGCGTGATCCCTCCCGGCTGGTAGAGATGTACACGGCCGATCGGGACCGGCAGTGGGCGGGCATCACTGTTCCGGAGATCGAGCAGATTGAGCGGGCGCAAAGCGTGTTCAGGGGCGTTTTTGGCCGCGATTACCCGAACGATTCAAGTGTCGAGATCAGCGGCCAACTCTGGCCGATCAACCTTGGGTACGTTACCGGCAGTTATTTTTCGGTCCTTGGCGTGAATCCTCTTCTCGGCCGGCTGATCGCGCCGGAGGACGTGGGGTTATCGCGCGGCACTCCCTCGGCGGTCGCGGTCCTCAGCCACGATTTCTGGAAAAGGGTTTACGGCGGAAACCCGGACCTGATAGGCAAAAGCATTCTGATCGCTAAGCAGCCGTTCACCATCATTGGCGTTGCGCCAAAAGGTTTCTTTGGGGACGAGGTGGGGTTTTCTGTGGACGTCTACGTGCCCATCACGGAGATTCCCGGGCGGCCGGCGAATGTGCAGCAGGCCCTATTTTGCCAGTATGCGTTTGGGCGACTGCGTGGCGGCGTGAGCATCGAGCAAGCTCGCGCCCAAGTCGAGTCGTTCTGGCCCGCGATTCGGCAAGCGACCGTCCCATCAGGCCTCACACCTTCCGAGCGTGAAGCTTTTTTGGCCGGGCGGATTCGCATCAAGAAGGTCCCGGTCAACGGCATGTCCTACCTGCGGGATCAATTCTCGAAACCGCTGTATGTCCTAATGGGCATTTCTTGCCTCATTTTGCTCATCGCCTGCGTCAGTCTGGCCACGCTGCTGCTTGCTCGCGCTTCGGCACGTAGACATGAGATGGAGATTCGAATTGCGCTGGGAGCGAGCCGGCGGAGAATTCTGGGGCAGCTTTTGACGGAAAGCGTCCTCCTCTCCGTGCTCGGCGGAGGACTCGGCCTGGGCCTCGCGCTCTGGGCCAGCGGCTGGCTGGCCCAGTTCTGGAGCCGGATTCCCTTCAACCCGCCGACCTTGATCGATCTCACCCCCCGCGCCGGCGTATTCGCGTTCCTTGCGGGAACGGCGGTCTTTCTGGGAATCCTGTTGGGACTCGCGCCGGGGTGGTTTGCCTCTAGCAAAATACGTGCGGGAGATCTCCAAGGAGCTAGGCATACGTCCGAGCGAGAAGCTCGTCGGCTGGGAAGGCTGCTCAACATCTTTCAGGTGGCCCTTTCGCTGACCCTGGTTGCGACGGGCGGGCTGCTCGTTCGAAGCCTGCGAAATCTCCGCTCCGTTCGCCCGGGGTTCGATTACCGGCATGTGGAAGTGCTGCAGCTCAAATCCTACTCGGGAGCTTACGAAAAGCTCGGAGATAACTACTATCATGGCCTTGTCCAGAGGCTATCCGCCTTGCCTGGCGTGCGCACTGTTTCTCTCTCCCAGATGCTGCCCGAGGCAGGCTTTGGAGGGAATGAATCGGTCCGGCCAACTGACGCTCGTACCGAAGCAGTCATCGCGTCCGATTTCCAAATCGTCTCGCCCGAATTTTTCCAGACCATGGGGATATCGTATGTGCGCGGCCGCGATTTCTCTTGGCGGGACAACGCGCATACCTCTCGTGTCGCGGTCATTAGCAGAAGTCTGGCTGAAAGGCTGTTCCCCTCTGAAGATCCGATAGGCCGGGACATCAGCGTCGGTGCGAATCCTCAGCGACGGAACGTGGAAGTGGTAGGGGTGGTGACCGATGCGCGCATCCGAGACATCCGCCGGTCGGCTCCATACACCGTCTATGTGCCGTTTCTGCAGGAGCCAGAGTACATCCGTTACTGGACCAACGTTGAGATACTTTCAATGGCCCCGCCGGTAACGACTCTCCACGCCGCGCGGCGCTGCATCGATTCGCTCGGCCACCAATTCGTCTTTTATTCAGCGACGCTAGGCCAGGTGATCAACGATGCAATTGCCAACCAACGGGCGGCGGCGTCCGCGTCGGGATTTTTCGACGCTCTGACACTGTTGATGGCCGGGATCAGCCTGTTTGGTCTATTAGCCTATTCAGTAACGCAGCGTGCGCGGGAAATCGGCATTCGAATGGCGCTCGGAGCTCAACCCGGCTCCGTGCTCAAAATGATTTTGAAGGAAGGGTTGAGCTCCACGATCGCGGGCATCGCTTTGGGCCTGCCCGGAGCGTTGCTTGGCGCCCACCTGGTCCGTCACATGCTATTCGGCATTTCCCCTGACGATTCCAGTACGCTTATCGGTGTCACGGCAGTGCTGTTGGGCGTCGCCTTGCTCGCCTGCTGGATTCCCGTGCGTCGCGCGATGCGCGTCGACCCCAACGTCGCCCTCCGCCAGGAATAGCGCCGCCGAC
Source organism: Acidobacteriota bacterium (assembly GCA_021812285.1). GTDB lineage: Bacteria > Acidobacteriota > Terriglobia > Acidiferrales > UBA7541 > JAKASX01. The sequence continues at coordinate 24,302 of JAKAOH010000015.1, forward strand.
CCTCCTGCCGCCACGTAGACTCACCATTTGTGCGCTCCGCGCCCCAAGCTGCCAGCTTTTCCTTTTCGGACTCGTTCGCTACTCGAATCACGTTCCGTCGAGGTCGAACCTTCCCTCCAGCGTTTCTCGGCAGCGCTCGGTACGTTCAAATTCCGCTCTCCTCACACAAACATGAGCGAACCGCCGAAACTTCATCAGGAGCCTCTTGACGCCTTGAACCGCACTCCTAACCCGCCTCCGCTGCCCAATTCGGCATTCACTTCCGGCTAACCCCAACCCTCTCAATCCAAAACTCTCCCGCAGCCAAGTCTGCCATTCGCGTCCATTTTTGCCATTCCGTTATGGCCACAGCCGACCGAATTGGGTATCATGAAGAATTCATAGGGGAGAGAGCTGCCCAGATGAGCCCAGCGAGCAGCGGCGCTGCCGGTGCCAACGGTGGAAATGGAGCGAAGAAGCCCGGAGTACTGCTGCGGGTGCGCCCGCGCGGCTTCTGCGCCGGTGTCGTGCGCGCCGTGGATATCGTCGAACTGGCCATCGAAGCTTACGGTCCTCCTGTTTACGTCCATCACGAGATCGTTCACAATCGCCACGTCGTCGAGCAGTTGCGCCGACGCGGCGCCATTTTCGTCGAGAGCATGAGCGATGTGCCCGACGGTTCCGTGCTGATTTTCAGCGCCCACGGTGTTCCACCGCGCCTGCGCGAGGAAGCCAGCGAGCGCCGCCTGCGCGTGATCGACGCCACCTGCCCGCTCGTCACCAAGGTTCACCTGGAAGCGCAAAAATTCGCTCGCGAAGGCCGCACCATCGTGCTCATCGGCCATCGCGATCATCAGGAAATCGTCGGCACTTCGGGCGAAGCGCCTCTGCAAACCGTCGTTGTCGGCAGCGTCAAGGAAGTGGACGAACTCGTCGTGCCCGATCCCGAGCGGCTCGCGTTTCTCACGCAGACCACCCTCAGTCTTTACGATACGCAGGAGATCGTCGAGCGCTTGAAGCAGCGTTTTCCCCAAATCCTCGGGCCGAAATCCTCCGACATCTGCTACGCCACGCAGAACCGCCAGGAAGCGGTCGAGCAAGTGGCGCGCGAAGTGGACTTGATCCTCGTCGTCGGCTCCGCGAACAGCTCGAATTCCAATCGCCTGGTGGAAGTGGCGAAGCGGCGCGGCGTTCCGGCTCGGCTGATCGAGGATGAACACGATCTCGATCCCCAATGGTTTGAAGGCGTGCACGGCGTGGGATTGACCGCCGGCGCCTCGGCGCCCGAAGTGCTCGTGCAGCAGGTTAGCGAGCGCCTGGCGCAACTAGGTTTTACCGATCAGCGCGATCTCGACCTGATCCGCGAAGATGTCCGTTTCACCCTCCCCGCGGAGCTCGTGGCGCTTCGCTGATCGACAAGGGGTGGTTGCCGTCCGCGGCCGAAATGGCCCGTGTGGACTTGTGGGTTGCCGGGGCGGGTTCTCTTCGAAAATTGGGGAAAAGAGGTTGATTTGACTGCCAAGCTGATTCGACATCCTGACCAGCTTGCCCTGTTGGGAGCCCCAACCAGCGCCGCCGCCGCCGCCGCGGGACTCGAGGGCGGTCCCGAAGCGTTGCGCGTGGCCATCGGCAATCGTCTCATCGAAGTCGGCTACCAAACCACGGACACCGGCGATCTGCCCGTCCAGTTGTTCGAGCCCGATCCCGAAAGTCCGCGCGCCAGAAATGTTCGGGCCGCGCTGGGCGTGCTCGAATCCCTCAAACTGCGTGTCGAGCAGGCGGCGAAAGCGCACGCGTTTCCGCTGATCCTTGGCGGCGATTCCACGGTCATTTTGGCGCTCGCCGCGGGCTTGCGGCGCCAGGCCCCGACTCTCGGCCTCGTCCACATCGGCCGACACGCTGATCTCCACACCCCCGTTTTCACCGAAGACGGCATCGTCGAGGCGATGACCGTTTCGCATTTGATCGGCCAGGGAGCGCCCGAGCTCGTTCGCTTCTGGAAAGAACCGCCGCTCGTTCGCGAACCCGACCTGGTTCTCTTTGGTTTAGGGGAAATCGGCGCGGCTGACCGCGAGCGGCTCGCCAGTACGGCTGTGGGCCGGTTTCCGCTGGCGAAAATTCGGCGCGATGGTGCGCGAGTCGCGGCGCAAACGACGCTGGACCGCATTCGTGCAGGCAAACGTGATTTCGTCGTGTTTCTCGATGCCGCCGTTTTTTCGTCCAATGAAGTTCCCGGCGCGCCGCGCGGCGCATCGGAAGGTCTCACGCTCGCCGAGGCTCGTGAAACGCTCGGCTGTCTCTCCGTTCTCCCCACGTTCGCCGGTCTCGCCGTCTCGGGCTACGATCCTGCTCTTGATCCCGACCGTCGCGGAGCCGCCGCCATCGCGGATTTGATTGTCGAGGCGCTCGCCCTGAGGCATGCGGCGCTGGTGCAGCCGAAACCCGAAGAAGCCGAGGCCGAATCCGCCGTCCAGGCTCCCGCCGCAGACGCGGAAAAGGCCATGAGTGGCGAAAAAAGTAATCCGCCCGCCGCGCAGCCGAGCGAATCGAAAACCGCGGCCGCCGATCCCGCGGAATCCAGTGCAGCGCCGACGGAAGGTTTCTCCGCCGCTCCGGCTGCCGTGGCCGAGATACAAGCCGAATCGGAGGCCCAATCGGCCGGCGCCGCCGGCACGGATTCTTCCGCCAACGGGACCGATGCCGCTCCTTCCAGCGGTTCGGAACCCGCAAGTTCCTGAGCGGTTCTTGCGTTCCCGCTTTTTCCGGAATTTCCGCTCGCCAAAAGTAAAAAGGATTGCAACCTTTTTGTCGGGCGCATACCATCCAAGTAATTGTCAGGGAGCTGTTCTTGCTCCCGGGAGAAACGACATGCTGCGTAGATCCTCGAAAATTCTGATGTTCGTTGCTGCGTTTGCCCTCGTCGCCGGTTCCTCGGCTTTTGCTCAAACGAAGCGCCACACGCGCCGCATGCGCGCGGTTGCCGCCAAGCAAGCCGGTGGCTCCGGCCTGGGCTTTGGCGTTTCCGAATCGCTTTCCGGCACCATCCAGATGGTCGTCGCCGACCAGAGGCTGGTGGTGGTTTCGGGCCCGAACGGCGTTCCTTACGATCTGGTCGTAACGCCGAAGACGGTCATCATGGTTGGCGACAAGCGCGCCACGCTCGAATCGCTCACCGATATGGCCGGCAAGGCGGTTTCCGTCGGCTTCGTTCCCCAGCGCGACGGCAATTTCGCCACCAGCATTGAAGTGACTGGCTAATCCAGATTTTCGTTCCGCGCGGCTGGCTTGAAGCCGGCCGCGCGGCGCGCTTTTCTTGCGAGTACTCTCCTGGCGCGCTTTCCCCGTCGCGCGCCGCACCGCATGGATTTGCGCTCCCGTTTCTGTCAAACTGGCGGGCAATGGAAAGCGCGAAAAAGGATTTTTTCTTTTGCAACCGCCGCTGGTTTCTTCTGGCGCTCTGCGTTCTCGTCTTTTTTGGCATGTCCTTCATTTCCGTGCCTGTTTGCGAGCGCCTGGCGCGTTTCTTTGCTGCCCACGTGCCTGGAACAAGCCTCGCGCTCTGGCGCCACGTGATATTCGGGGTATCGGCAGCGCTCGTCGCCCTCGGCGCGTTCTGGCGCACCTGGGGTACGTCGTATCTCACCACGAGCGTGGTGCAGGACAGACAGATGCACACCGATCGCCTGCTCGCCGATGGCCCCTACCGATACAGCCGTAATCCGCTCTACTTCGGAAATATTCTCTTTTCCGTTGGAATTGGCATGCTTCTTGTGCCAGGCGCCTGCCTGGTGCTCGTCGCTGGAATGTGGATTCTGGTGCGGTTGTTCATTCGTGACGAGGAAGCCGGCCTTGAGGCAACGAAAGGCGAATCCTATCGCGCCTATCGCGCCGCCGTGCCACGCCTGTTTCCTTCACTCAGTTCCAGAGTATCCGCTGCCGGCGCGCGTCCGCGCTGGCTGCAAGGCTTTTGCGGCGAAGCGATTCTATGGGCGCTCGCAATTGCCGAAACGGGGATGGCCGTAACGCTCGATCCTGCGTGGCTGCATTATCGTTTGCTGTGGGCGTTTGTGATCGCCCTTGGCCTCTACCTATGGGCACGCAGCAGCACCAGGAGGCCAGTCGCAGGCAGCACCGTCTAGCCTCGCTCCGCAATCTACCGGCTGCCAATCCGCTCGCGCAGGAACGCAAGCGAGAGCGCCCACGCTTCTTTGGCGGATTCGGGGTGGTAGCTCGGCCGCGCATCGCAGAAAAACGCGTGGTCGGCATCGGAAAAAGTCACTTCGATGTGCGTCTTTCCCACTTCGGTGAGCGCATCGGCCACGGCGCGGCGCTGCTCGGCGCCGATGTGTTTGTCGCGCCCACCCCAGAAAAACAGAATCGGTCCGCTTAAATTTTTCACGCGCCCTAGCAGGCCGGGCCCCATCTGGCTCGGCGCAATTCCTCCGCCGTAAAACGAAATGGCCGCAACGAGCGGCACAACGGCATCGGCCAGATACGCCACGCGCCCGCCCATGCAGAAACCAACCGCAGCGTAGCGTCCCGGCTCGACCTGCGGATCAGCCACAAGCGCCTGATGCGCCGCGCGAACGTCGGCTTCCATCCCTGCTTCGGTCAGCGCGCGCACCTGCATCATCGCGCTCGGCAAATCGGTGTAGGGAATCTCCATTCCCGGGCCGCTGCGATGAAAAAGTTCCGGCGCCAGCGTGACGAAACCCTCCGCGGCGATCCGTTTGCAAACGTCGCGAATGTGCCCGTTCACCCCAAACGCTTCCTGAAACACCAGCATCCCGGGCCGCTTCGCGCCATCCGCCGGCCGCGCCAAAAACCCGTTCATTTCGGTGCCGTCGGAAACTCGCAGCGTAATGGTTTCGGTTTGCAGTTCGCCCATGGATTTTGTCCTCCCGTTTGTGGCGGTCCCCGCGCACCAACTGGCATACAATACGCCCTTCGCGGCGGCTCGTGCCATGAATGCTGCCGCGGAGAAGTTTTTTTGTGGAGAGGGGGGCCGCATGCGCATTCGAGGATTGTTCCCGGTCGTGATGGCAGCGGCGTTTTTCGTCTCGCTGCCGGTTCACGCTCAACCGAAAACGCCGCAATCCGCCAAGCCCGCGGCGAAGCGGTCCGATTCTGACAATGCGGACCGCCCCGCGTCTGTGAATGCACCGAGGCGCAAAATCATCATCGAGGAAGATGCCGCCGGTCCCGCAGGCACCGACCTCCAGGCGATTCTTGCGCTCATTCAATCGCCTAAGACCAATGTGCTTGGCATCACCGTCGTCACCGGCGACCAGTGGCGCGACGAGGAAGTGGCGCACACCCTCCGCCTGCTCGAACTCATCGGCCGCACCGATATTCCCGTGGTTCCCGGCGCCGTTTTTCCGCTCGACAACAGTCCGCAATTCATCGCCCATTGGGAAAAGCTCTACGGCAAGGTTGTTTATCAGGGCGCCTGGAATTGGGGCAAGGTCCACGGCCCCTACACCGTTCCTCCGCTTCCCGAAGGCAATCCGACGACGAAACCCTCACGCGAAACCGCGGCCGGATTCATGGTTCGCATGGTCCACAAATATCCGCATCAAGTGACCATATATGCCGGCGGACCACTCACCGATCTCGCACTCGCGGTGACGATGGACCCGCATTTCGCTTCGCTCACGCGCGGCCTGGTGCTGATGGGCGGCAGCATCGATCCGCAAACGACAGATCCCGAATTTCGCGATCATCCACGCCGGGAATTCAATTTCTGGATGGATCCCGAAGCCACTCACGCGGTGCTCCACGCCAATTGGCCGAAAATCGTGGATACGCCCGTGGATATTTCCATCCAGACGCGCTTGAGCCGCGCCATGATCGCCCGCATCGCCCGCACCGATACTCCGGTCGCGCGTTATCTGGCCCGCTACGCGCAGCCCGCGTACATGTGGGACGAACTCGCGGCAATCGCCTGGCTCGACCCCGCCGTCATCACCCGCACCGAAAAACTGTACATGGACGCTTCCATCGATCCCGGCCCGAGCTACGGCAACACGCTCGTCTGGGAGCCTGGCCAGAACCCGGGACTCGGCGAGTGCCTCGTCACCGTCAACGTCGCGCTCGATAAAGCCCGTTTTTACCGCGATTTCATTCGCCTGATGACTGCACCCACTCCCGGCGCGCATTTCGCCGCAGCAAACTGACGCCGGGGCCGAGCATCTTTTTTTCTTGACTCTGTGAGCCAGTCAACCTATAAGCAGCGCGGGCCTTGTTCCACGGAAAGGAACCTCACGCCATGTTCACGCCGCATAGTTTTTCGCTCGCGCTCGTAATGGTGATCGTCAGCACCATCTGCTGGGGCTCGTGGGCAAACACCTTCAAGGGTGTCAAGAACTACCGCTTCGAGTTGTTTTACTGGGACTACGCCGTCGGCATCTTCGTGATGTCGCTGATTCTCGCCTTCACCATGGGCAGCATTCATTCCGGCCCGTCGAGCTTTCTGGCCAATCTTCGTTCGGCGGACACGGGCAACATGATCTCGGCAGTCATCGGCGGCGTGGTGTTCAATCTGGCCAATTTGCTGCTCGTGGCGGGGATCGAAATGGCGGGGATGGCCGTTGCATTTCCCGTTTCGATCGGCTTGGCGCTGGTGGTTGGCGTGGTGTTGAGCTACCTGCTTCAGCCTAAGGGCAATCCGATGCTTCTCGCGCTCGGCGTCGCGCTGGCGATCGTTGCCGTTGTGATGGACGGCAAAGCCTATGCCGCCCTGGGCGACTCGGGTAAGGGCGTATCGCGGAAAAGCATCTGGGTTTGCGTCGTTTCGGGCACTCTGATGGGCCTGTGGGCGCCGTTCCTCACGCGTTCGCTCACGGCGGGCCATGCGCTCGGGCCTTACAGCACCGCGGTTTTCTTCACGTTCGGCGCGCTTGTTTCCTGCCCGGTGTTCAATACGTATCTGATGAAGCGCCCGCTTTCCGGCGAGCCGGTGGATGGCAGCGAGTTCTTCAAGGCTTCCGCGGGAGTGCATCTGATGGGCATCGCCGGCGGGTTCGTTTGGGGTGTTGGCACCGTGTTCAATCTGGTGGCGGCCAGTTTCACCGGCGTCGCCATTTCTTACGCGATCGGCCAAGCCTCGCCGATGGTCGCCGCGCTTTGGGGTGTGTTCGCCTGGCACGAGTTTCGCGGCGCCAACTCCAAGGCGAAAACGCGTCTCGCCCTGATGTTCGTCTTCTACATTCTGGCCATCGCCACCGTCGCCGCCGCCAACCGCGCCGGGCGGGGGTGAGTGGCGCAGGGAGCGGCCATTCTGGGAAAATCGAGAATGATGCGTGGGCGTTTCCCGGCGGCGCAAAAAGTTTCGAACGCCGAGCGCGATTTGTGCTTTACCGCCGAGGGCTGCGAGCACCGCACGAGCATGCCGAAGCAGATAGCCGCGGCGACCAGCGCCCATTCTAGCCTCGCTTGATTCCCGGCAGGCCGGCAAAACAGGGAGCGGTTTCGGCCCGCAATTCCTTGGCGAAAATCCGCTTGATTGCGCCCGGTAACTTCTGTAGTGTTCTTCGCCATGACTGAAAACTCTCTTTCGATCACCCGTGCCGATGGGGGCCGCGCCGGCCAGCGCATTTTCCGTCTCGCCGGGCCGCTCACTCTCTCCACGCTTTTTCCGCTCCAATCCGCCGTTCGCGAGGAAAGCTGTTCGGCACTGCTGGTGGACTTGGCCGGCGTCCCGTACGTGGATTCCGCCGGGCTCGGCGCTCTCGTTGGAGCTTTGGTCAGGTTCCAGCGGGAAAGCCGCCAGTTGGCGCTCGTTGCTCCGAATCAGCGCGTTCGCGCTCTCATCCAGATGTCCAACCTTCACAGCGTCTTTCCCACGTTCGGCACGATCGAAGAGGCCGAAAGCGGACTGCGGTAAGGCGCGGTCCAAATCCGGTGTCCACGGCGACAGGCTCCGCGCGTCGTCTGACCGCACCGGTCGTCCATTCGCGTGCCGCATTTGACCGGAACCCGTGGCTTGCGCAAGACTCCGGCGACGCCCCCGGGAGTAATCCGGACGGGAAGGGAATCGCGTCAACCTTTTCTCGAAGGAAACGGGGAACCATGCGAGCGAGTTACGGAATTCTTATGTCCGCCCTTTGCCTGGTCCTGACGGGCTGCGGCGGCACCGCCACGACCTCAACCACCGGCTCTTCGGGAAACAACACCGTTCTCGGCGATTGCGGCAACGCCGAAAACGGTTCCGGCACGGGTATCGTGGACTATGTGAAGGTCTATCAATCCAGCCTTACGGAATGGTGCGTGGATCGGAACGTCTGGGCCTCCGATTCCCAGGACATCAGCAAATTTTTCGGTTATGGCGACGCCGCCTTGACCCAGTTGCAATCCTTTTTCCCCGCCCCGCCACCGTCCCAGCCATTCATCATTGAAGTCAAATCGCCCTACGGCGGAGCCTCCACCGGCTGCGACTTCAGCGGCGGTTCCTATTGCGACAGCGTCACCGGCGACGCCTATTACAACGTTTACGACGATCCTGTCACGAATACGCCCATCCCCGGTTTTTGGGGCTACCTGCTCACACTCCACGAAGCCATCAACGTCTACACCGGGCTGATTTCCGGCGGTTGGCCCTCCGACTGGTGGGCGGACGACCGCAGCCCGTTTCCCAACGCCATGGATTACGAGATTCTGCAAACGCTCGGCTCCGAGCAGAACAACGCCACGCTCCTCGCCGCCGCCACGGCGCAGAGAGACCGGTTCGACAATTCGGCCCAGAATCCCTCCGGTTACGATCCGGAAGTGGCCATGTTCGTGAATTTCTACGATCAGTTTTGCCAGGGATCGCCCTGCACCGGTTTCCCCGCTTATCGCCGGGCATTTCAACTCGTCGTCGCTGACCATGTCTCCTGGCCTTCCGTTTCCGGCGACACCAGCTATACCGGCGACAACGACTACAGCGCCCAGCTCAGCGAATACGTCATCGCCTATCTTCAGCTCGGTTTCGGGACGACCACCGATCTCACCCAGACGTTCGTCAATTCCGGCGTGGGTTCCGAGGACACGGCGATTCCCGCTTACACGGTGGATCCCAGCGCCGTGCTGGCCATCGCCGATGCTCGCTGTTCGCTCGCCGCTGCCACGGCCGCGGGCGTGAATACGAGCGCCGCGTGGTCGAATTTCCTACATGGCGATTATCAGAACGCGGTCGTCACCGGCGGAACGCAGCAGAGTTGTCCCGCTTCCTGCGCGTGGAACTCCTCGGCCGGCCAATGCGACGCGCCGTGGTAGCGCCAGCCGCCGCAGGCTCGCTCTTTGGTTCCGCTCGCGCCGGGACCACCCCTGAGCGTATAAACCGGCGATTCCTGTAGCGTCCAAGCGCTCGCGCCGAGGCCTTCCGAGCTGCATGCGCTTGGCACGTGCCGCGACCGAGCGCGCGAACGCGTTACAGTCGAGGTCCGGAGAAACGGAGGGATCAGGAACCCAACTTCAGGGCGCGGTTCTTCCCGGCGAAAGTGACTTCCTGGATGGTGTTGTTATCCGTCAGGACTTCGGACT
>JAKAOH010000016.1 GCA_021812285.1 Acidobacteriota bacterium
CGACGGCATGAATCTGTTTCGCTACGGAAATTTCGATTGGGTGAACCCGTCCGATGCTCCTTCGCAAGAGAAGGTGATGGCCAAGGTTCACCAGCTCATCGAACAGATTCAGGATCTGCAAAAGGCCCCGGTCGTTCCGCCATACGTCGGCCCCGTACTGCTCAGCGGTCGCGCCGCCGCCGTGTTCTTCCATGAAGTTCTCGGTCATCGCCTCGAGGGTTTCCGCCAGAAAGAGCTGACTGAAGGGCAGACGTTCACGGGAAAAGTTGGCCAGCAGATCATGCCAAGCTTCCTTTCCGTTTACGACGATCCCACACTCAAGGAGATCAACGGACAGGCGCTGCTTGGCTACTACCCGTTCGACGATGAAGGCGTTCCCTCGCAGCGCGTCACGCTGGTGAAAGACGGCGTCCTGAAAAATTTTCTGATGTCCCGCTCGCCGCTGCCCGGCTTTCCTCAATCGAATGGCCACGGCCGGCGTCAGATCGGTTTCCAGCCGATTTCGCGGATGGGCAATACGATCGTCGAAAGCTCGAAGGGCGTCCCGTTCTCCCAACTGCGTAAGATGCTGATCGAAATGCTGCGCCGGCAAAACAAGCCGTTCGGCTTGCTGATCGACGACCTCTCCGGCGGATTCACCATCACCGGTCGCGCCGAGCCGCAAGCCTTTCAGCTCGAGCCGCTAATCGTCTACAAGGTGTTTGCCGACGGCCGGCCCGACCAGCTCGTGCGTGGCGTCAATATCGTTGGCACGCCGCTGACCGTGCTGACCAAGATCGTCGCCACCGGCGACAAGGAAGCGGTCTTCAACGGTTTCTGCGTCGCCGAATCCGGCGCCGTCCCGGTTTCCGCCGACGCGCCGGCGATGCTTCTCTCCGAGCTCGAAGTGGCCAAGAAGGAAACTTCCGCCGATAAGCCCCCGATCCTGCCGCCGCCCGCGCACGACCCGCTCGATCCCGAGCCGAAGGGCATCAAGCCGACTCCCTGGGGGCAATCGCGATGATCCGCCGCGTGCTGGCCGTTTTCGCGTTTCTCAGTTTCCTCGCCCTGCCCGTTGGGCTTGTCGCCGCGCAGCCGATCGGCGCCGCGCGCCCCGCCGCGGCCAAGAGCGCCGTCCGCACCATCTCCATTCCCGCCGCCGGTAAATTTCCGGCGCTGAAAGTTTCCGTCGCCCCCGGCCAGGCGCAATCGCCCGAGGACGATACGCTCCGCGCGATGAAAGCCGAAATGGCGCGCTCGCTTGCGCGCCTGCAAACGGCCCAGCTAGGCAAGCCCTATTTCATCGCGTATCGCCTGCTCGACGTTCAGGTGCGCGCCATCACCGCCGATCTGGGCTCGATCGTCAATTCCACCACCACGCGCCAGCGCTTCATGCTCGTGCAGGTGCGGATGGGCAATTACCATATCGACAGCTCGAATTTCATTTCGAGCGGCGGCTTCCAGGGCTCGATCGGCAACGCCGGCCAGGTGGGCATTGACGGCGATTACTATTCGCTCCGCCAGGATCTCTGGCTGGCCACCGATCAGGCTTACAAACAGGCAGCCGACAAACTCGCCGCCAAGCAGGCTTTTCTCAATAGCCTCGCCAAGCCGCCCGAAATCGACGATTTCGCCCGCATTCAGCAGCCGGTCGTTCTGATCGAGCCCCACGCCGTGCCCGATTGGACTTCGCGCGATTGGGACAAGGAAGCCCAACAAGCCTCCGCCGTCTTCCGTTCCTACCCCGATCTCTACGACGGCCGCGTCACCTATTACATGATCTATCAGACGTACTACCTGCTGACGAGCGAAGGCACCGAACTGCGCGTTCCCTCGAGTTCCGCCGCCATCGAAGCCGCCGCCGAAACGCAGGCGCCCGATGGCATGCCGCTCCACGATTTCTATTCCTTCTACGCCACCACGCCTTCCGGTCTGCCGGCAATCGATCAGGTGACGCAGCACATCACTCACATCAGCCAGCAGCTCGAGGCGCTTCGCTCGGCTCCCTCCGTCGCCGATTACGACGGTCCGGTGCTGTTCGCGCCCCAGGCCGCCGGCTCTCTGCTCGCGCAGCTTCTGGCCCCGTCGGTTTCGGGAGCGCGCCCTCCACTGGCTTCCGTGGCCCAGTATGAACGGCTATATAGTGAACTGGGCGGCCGCAGCGACTGGAGCGGCCGGATTGGCCAGCGCGTCTTGCCCACTAGCGTCACGCTGTTCGACGATCCTTCGGCCACGTCTTTCGATGGCCATCCTCTGATCGGAACCTATCAGGTGGACGCGGAGGGCGTTCAGGGGCAAAAAGTCACTCTGGTGCAAAATGGTTTGCTCGAAGGCTTGCTGATGTCGCGGCGTCCCGGCCCCGATTTCAGCACGTCCAACGGCCATGGCCGCGCCGCGGGATTGGGAACGCCGACGCCGGCCATCAGCAACCTGTTTCTGCAATCCAACGACGGTTTGTCGGATCAGGCGATGAAGCAGAAGCTGCTCGATATCTGCAAGAGCGACGGCATGCCGTGGTGCCTGGTGGTGACGCGCATGGATAATCCGGCGCTCGCCGCGATCCATCACGGCGAATTCGATTCCATGCTGGCGGGAATGCTCAGCGGCGTCTCGAATGGCGATCGTATGCCGCTCATCGTCTACCGCATCTGGACCAGCGATGGGCATGAAGAGCTGGTTCGCGGCGCGCGGATCGTCGGCCTCACCGTCCGCAACCTGCGCAATATGGCAGCGGTCGGCGACACGCCCGAAGTCTTCAATTTCATGCAGAATCCGCAGTTCATGGCCACCGCGTTCGCCGCTTTCGGTTCGGCGGGCGGCGGCTTGCCCAGTTCCGTCGTCACCCCCTCGCTTCTGATTCGCGACGTTCAGATTAACGGTCCCCACGGCGGCGAACAGCGTCTTCCCCTCGTCCCGATGCCGCCGATTCAGTAACCGAGCCGCGTTTTCCCGGCGCGCCGAGCCCGAACCGATCGGCGTATAATTCTTTACTCCATCCTGGGGGAGGAAAATCGCACATGTCGGAACCGTCTTATGAGGACCTGAAAAAGCGCGTCGCGGAACTCGAAAAGCAGTCGGGCCGCCGTTCCGGCAAACTCGAATTCAAAGTAGGTGAAAAAGGCGGCGTGAGCGTTTACGGCCTGGGCCGCTTCCCGGTCACCCTCTATTACGAACAGTGGATTCGCCTGCTCGACAACGCCGCGGAACTGCGCGAATTCCTTGAAGAAAACAAGGCGGAGGGCCGCCTGAAACTGAAAGAGAAATAGCCGGCGACGCCGCTTGACCCTCGCGGCAGCCCATCGTAGTATGCAGCACGACTCTTGCCATGGAACTAATCGGAAAAACCTTCTCTCATTACCGCATTCTCGAGCCGCTTGGTGCGGGCGGCATGGGTGTGGTTTACAAAGCTGAAGACACCCGCCTCCAACGCTTGGTCGCCCTGAAATTCCTTCCCGAAGACGTTGCTCACGATCCCGCCGCGCTCGAACGCTTTCAGCGAGAGGCCCGCGCGGCCAGCGCGCTCAACCACCCCAACATTTGCACCATTTACGATATCGGCGAGGAAAACGGACGCCGTTTCATCGCGATGGAGTATCTGGAAGGCCGGACGCTCAAGCATCGCATTGAAAGCGGCCCGCTCCCGCTCGAACAACTGCTCGACTTGGGCATCGAGATCGCCGATGCGCTCGACGCCGCCCACGCCAAGGGCATCGTTCACCGCGATATCAAGCCGGCGAACATCTTTATCACGGACCGCAACCACGCGAAGCTGCTCGATTTCGGCCTCGCGAAGCAGACGCTCGGCAACGGTAATGTCACCGCGACCGCGGCGACGCTTCCCGGCGTTACCGAGGCTCTGCTCACCAGCCCGGGCACGGCCTTGGGCACCGTCGCCTACATGTCGCCCGAGCAGGCGCGCGGCGAGACGCTCGATGCGCGTACCGACGTTTTCAGCCTTGGCGCGGTGCTCTACGAAATGGCCACCGGCCTCGCGCCGTTCGCCGGATCCACCGCGGCGGTTATCTTCAATGGAATCCTCGAGCGCGACCCGGAACCTCCCAGCCAGCGCAACGCCAAGCTGCCGCCAAAGCTCGACGAAATCATCGCCAAGACTTTGGAGAAAGACCGCGAACTGCGCTGCCAGACCGCGGCGGAACTGCGCGCCGAGCTGAAACGCCTGAAACGGGATCTCGATACCAGCCGCGCCGCCGCCCGCACGTCCACCATGTCCGCTTCCGCGGCTCCCGAGGCGACGGCCTCGGCCGTGGCTGCTCCCGGGCTCACCTCCACGCCCAGTTCTGGCACTCCGGCTGCCGCCGTAACGCCGCCGGCTGCGCCCGTTTCGTCCGGCAGCGGCCCGATTTCCGCGGCAGCCACTCCCGCTGCCGCCAAAAGCCGCTGGCCGTTGGTTGCCGCTGCCGTCGTTGTCATTGGAGCCATCGGCGCCGGCGCCTATTTCTTCCTGAATCGCGCGCCCAAGCTCACCTCCAAGGACACGATCGTCCTCGCCGATTTCTCCAACACCACCGGCCAGTCGGTTTTCGACGGCACGCTCAAGCAAGCCCTCGAAGTCCAGCTGGAGCAGTCGCCATTCCTGGATGTCCTTCCTGATCCGCAGGTGCAGGAGACGCTGCGCCTGATGGGCCGGCCGGTCAATTCGGCGATTACCGGCGGCGTGGCCCGGGAAATCTGCGAACGGACCGGGAGCACGGCGACGATTGACGGCTCGATTTCCATGCTCGGCAGCGAATACGTCCTCGGCCTCAACGCTGTCGACTGCCAGAGCGGAAGCCCGATCGCGCAGGAACAAGTGACCGCTAGCCGTCCCGAAGATGTACTTACGGCGCTCGGCACCGCCGTCACCAGGCTCCGGCAGCGCTTGGGCGAATCGCTCGCTTCGATCCAGAAATTCAATATGCCGCTCGCCGAAGCGACCACTTCTTCGCTCCCCGCGCTCAAGGCTTTCAGCATGGGCCAGAAAGCGGACCTCGAAACCGGCGACGCCAGCGCGATTCCGTATTTCCAGCAGGCGATTGAGCTCGATCCGAATTTCGCGTTGGCCTACGCCCTGATGGGCATTTCCTATGGAAATCTTGGCGAATTAGGACTTTCCGCGCAGGACCTGACGAAGGCTTACCAACTCCGTAATCGGGTCTCCGAGCGCGAGCGATTCCACATCGAGAGCATGTATTACCAGAACGCGCTGGGCGACCTGGATCGGGCGCGCCAATCCCTTCTGCAATGGCAGCAGACCTATCCGCGCGATTTCATCCCCTACGTGGACATGGGCAGCGTCGATGCACAGGCAGCCGAATGGAATAAATCCGCGGAGCAAAGCCTGACGGCGTTACGCTTGAATCCCGATGACGTGATTGCTTTCGGAAATCTGGCCCAGTCCTACATGATGCTGGGCCGGTTTGGCGAGGCTGGTTCGACGCTCGATCAAGCGGCAAAGCGCCATCTCGATGCGGCCTACATGCATGCTTATCGCTATCTGCTTGGTTTTCTCCAGAACGATCCGGCGACGATGAAGCAACAAGCGGCCTGGGCCGTGGGAAAGGTTGGCGCGGAAGACGCGTTCTTGTCGCTCGAATCGGATACAGCAGCCGACGCCGGCCACTTGGCGCAAGCGCGCACGCTCGACGACCAGGCCGTTGCCACGGCCCAGCGCGACGGCATGGCGGAAGACGCCTGGCTCTGGAACCTCGACGCCGCTTTGCGCGAAGCCGAAATCGGCGATCCTGCCCGCGCCCGCCAGATCGCCGGCGCTTTGCTGAAGACACCCGGCCTCGATCGTTACACGCAAGCCGTCGCCGCGCTGGCGCTGGCTCGCGCGGGCGACGCCGCTGGCGCTCAGACCGTTGCCGACAGCCTGACGAAGGCGTATCCGAACGACACGACGATGAGCGATTATTGGCTGCCTTCGGTCCGCGCCGCCATCGCGCTCGATCACAATGACGCCGCGCAGGCGCTCCAGGATCTCCAGCCGTCGAAGCCGTACGAAGCAGGGCTGGAGCCCCCTTTCACGGAAACGGTTACCATGTATCCGGTTTATTTGCGCGGATTGGCGCTGCTCCAGGAAAAGCAGGGGCAGCAAGCCGCCGAGGCATTCCAGGAACTCCTCGATCATCGGGGCGTCATTGCGAATTTTCCGATTGGCGCGCTCGCTCAGCTCGATTTGGCTCGCGCGCAGGCGATGGCGGGCGACACCGCCGCCCGCACTTCCTATCAAAACGTCCTCGCGCTCTGGCACACGGCCGATCCCAAATTCGCGCTTCTCCAGCAAGTCCGCTCCGAGTACGCCCACCTGAAGTAACCGGGCAACGTCTCCATTTCTCCCGTCGTGGATGCACGAGGGTTCATGCGCCTTGAGCCGCAGGGCAAAGGCATCCCGGCCTTGCCTTCGACATGCGCGGCAGTCGGGGGCCCTGAAATAGGCGGGAAATGCGCCAAGCCCCCGGCCTTGAGAGCCGAGGGCCTGGCCACATGCGTTTGCTAGAACTGGAAGCTGATCGTGCCGTAGGTGGAAAGCGGCGCGCCGGGGTAGCCCAGAATCGCTCCCGCGGATGTGCCGGTGAACGGCGTGAAATAGCCTCCGGAAGAGATGTACTCGAATTCGTTGTACTTCTTGTTGAACAGGTTCGTCATGGTGACGCTCAAGTTCACATATTTCTTGATCGGCGCGACAAACGAGAGGTTTGCCGTGCCGTATCCCGGCATCGTCATGCTGTCCGGCGCACCGGTCACGTCGTTCCACAAGTGCTGCGAGCCGATGTAATCGAAGGAAAAACGCGGTTCCACCAGCACGCGCTCGTGGAGGGCGATTCCGTAATACACGCCGAAATTCATCGTCGTGCTGGGCGTGTAGGAGACCGGGATGTTGTTGTAGCAGCTGCCGCCCTGCGCCGGCGAGATGCAAGGGGCGCTCGGAGGGTTACCCGAGTTGTAGGTGACGAAGTGAGCCGACTCGCCGTTGAAGTTGGCGAAAATGTGCAGGTTCGAGACGGGGTCGTCGTCGAAGAAGATGTTGACGCCGTGAAAGGTCGAGCTGCCGCCCGAGGTGAGCTCGTTGCCCGTGGCCGTTTCGTAGTCGATTTCCTGATTGTCGTAATCGAGGTGGTAATATGCGAGGCCGAAAATGGTGTTCTTCAGCACGGGTGCGTTCGCGAAATGAACCTTGAAGCCGGCCTGCGCGTACTTGCCCTCGGCCAGCAGGTAAGCCGCCGGATCGATTTTCTGGAACATTCCGCCGCCGCCTCCGAGCGAGGGCGAATGGTATTCGGTGCTGTAACCGCCGTAGATGCTCAGCCAGTGGAACGGCATCACGCCCGCGCTGATCGATGGCTCGACTCCCGTGCGGCTCTCATGCGAACCGCAGATGGAGCCCTGATCGGTCGCATTGCCGGGCAACAGAAACGGATCGCTCGATTTGGGGTAGAGCGAGCAATGTTGGCTCAGCACCACGTTGTTCGCCGAGAGGTTGAAAACCCGGTACGCCTGATCGCTGTAACTCGTCTGGAACGCGACGAAGCGGATGCCGGGGGTGATGTGAATTTGCGGAATCGGATGGAAGGTGTCCTGCGCGTAGAGCGCCACGTCGTCCTGGTCGAAGTAGCCGGACCGGATCTTGCCGCCTTGGTTGGGAATCATCAGCGGCCCGTTGCCGCCCAGGCTGGGATCGTAGAAATCGTTCTGGCTGTTATAGAGCGCGTGGATGTAGTAGGCTCCGACGGCGACCGTGTTCAACGGCAGGACCTTCGAGAGGCCGAGTTCATCTCCGAAGGAGTCGGTGTGCGGATTGTTCCACTCGTTGATCTGCCCCGAGCCCGGCGGGCCGGCGAAGACGTCGGTCAGGCGGTTGTGCAGCCGATGGATCGCCGAGTACCAGGTCATGTTCGTGAGCGTGGTGGTGGAATTCAACAGGAGATTTTCGCGCCCGTAGAGCATCCACATGGCGTTCGTATCGTATTTGTTGTAGCAGTTGTAAGGCAGTCCGCTGTAATAGCCGCTCGAATCTTCGGCATAGTTGGTGCCCTGGCCAGGCGTGTCCACGGCGCAGGACCCGGTTGTGGGATCGTAGGTGTAATAGACGCCTGCGGTGTGGCTCAGCGGAATCGTCTGGTTGCGGAAGCCGCCGGCCTTCGAGTAATAGCCGCCCAGTTCGAAGCTGCCCGCGGAAAACATGCGGATCGTCTTGGCAAACACCGATCCGTCCTTGGAGTGGTTGTTAAAACCATCCGGGGCCGTGCGGAAGCTGTCGCCGCTGCCCACGCCGCCCGAAATGACCGTCGACCAGCCGTGGAAGCCGCCCGTATTCAGGACGAACGCGATGTTCTTCTGGTTGAAGCTTCCATACGTTCCCTGAACGCTGAGGTGGGTGCCGATGGTCGGCTGAATCGGGGTGAATTCCACTCCGCCGCCAACGTTGTCGTAAAAGCGGCTCTTGGGATCTCCCGGCCCGTACGTGACCGCCAGGTTCTGAATGAGCAGGTTTTGCGGCATCGTAGCCGATTGCCACAAGCCGGTGGCTACGTCCGAGACCGGTACTCCGTCAAACGTCACGCCGAGCGAGCCGGGCGATATGAACCCGGGAGCCTCTCCGCCCCAGCCCTGATTGATTCCATTCAGCTGGATCGTGTATTTCGTCGCGCCGGTCTGACCGTAGCCGAATACGTTCGCTCCCGGCGTGTAAGCGATCATCTGCGCGCCGCCGGCGACGGGACCGGCCGCGTCGAGTTGTTTCCGGTCGAGCACCCGGATCGTCTGGTCGGATTTCAGAACATCCACGCGAGTGGGAACCGGCCTTGCGCCAGGAATCACGGTCCCTCGCACCACCACCGACTGCGATAGCGTCATAACGGTCAGTCTCACCGAAAGAGTCGCGGTTTGCTCCGTGGTGAGAGAAACGCGCTGGGTGAAAGGCTCGAAGCCTCCCTTTTCCACGCTCACCAGAAAACGGTCGCGCGCCAATCCGTTTGCGCGGAAATGTCCGTCGGCGGCGGTTTGCGTGTGCGTCACCGCGCCGGAGGTGAGATCGGTGACGGTGATCGTGGCGCCAACGACGGCGCTTCCCGAAACATCCTCCACCGTTCCGGTGATTTTGCCCGTCTGCTGAGCGTGCGCCACAAGCGCGCCGCTCATGACGAACAAGAAAGCTAAAACGAGTTTTCGACTCACGAAGGCCTCCTGGACCTCATGCTCTATAAATAAAAATGGGTCGCCCCACGCGCGCGTCATCTTCCTTCACGCGACTGGCACAAGCGTTTACTCCACGGTGAAAATCCCGTGAACGATTCGGGGTTGAGGAAAACGCGGAGATGAATCGGAAAGCGGAGACACGTGCTTGGAATTCCACACTTTACGCGGCTCCAGCGGAGAGCGGTTCCGGTTACAAGTGTGTGAATGCGCGATATTTCTTGCGCGGCCGCGGTTTACGGCCGACGAGGCCGCGGCGTTCGGCCCGGAGCGCCTTCCAGAGTCTCGGACCACTCATTTCGGATTGAGCTGGTGAGTTTTACTGGCCGACCGTGATGATCGGGATTTCCGGCGGACAATTCAGCCGGATCGGCACGTGCGACCATCCGATTCCCCGGCTCACGTACATGCGCGAGCCCCGCTCTTCATACCACCCCGCCAGGAACCGGCCCGAACCGCCCGGCAGCCAGAAGGGCCGGATAAACGGCAGCCGCAATTGGCCTCCGTGCGTGTGGCCGGCAAACCCGAGATCGTAGCGGCCGGCGGTCTCGTTGAAGAATTCCGGCGAATGAAACAGAACGATCGTGTAAGCGCCCGGCGGCGCGCCGCGTAGCGCCGCGTCCAGATCGGCGTGCCCGGTCCAGGGATCGTCGAGCCCCGCCAGCCACACGCCCGGTCGTACGAGCACGCCCTGATTCAGCAGGAAATGCACGCCCGCCGTGCGATAAAAATTCCGCTCGTGAGGAACCGGATGCCAGTTCTCCCAATTTCCGCGAACCACCCACACGCCGAGTGGGGGCCGCGTCGCGGCAATCGCCGAGAGCACCTGGTGCACACGGTCGTAATGCACGCCCATGCCCACCGAATCGCCCGTAATCAGGACCAGGTCGGGTCGCTCGCGTTTCAGAATCGCCACCACTTCGCGTTCCCGCTCGCCGAAATGGACCACGTGCAGGTCGCTCAACTGCGCGATTTTCAGCGGCGGGGAAACCGGCGCCTCAACGTGCCAATGCGTCACCTGAATCGAGTTCGGCTCGATCCAGAAACCGTCGAGAAGAAGCAGGCCGAGCGTGGCGGCCAGCAAACCCCAGCCTATCCGGCCCCATGTCCGCCGTTTCAGTTTTGCCCCCTTGCCTGCATGTTTTTTCGCCCCGACGCCCGCGGAAGCGAAGAGTGTATGCCAGCGCCAAAGCCTTCGCCAAGCGTGGGGCGAAGCGTGCCGCATACCGCTCCGCTGCCCTATAATGCCTTCGAGCGATGGAAGCCGCTGCGCACGCCGAGCGGGAAAAGAAGCTGGCCGCGCTGGGTTCGGTGCTGGCGGCGATCGTGCTCGTTTCCCTCAAGGTTTTTCTCGCCGCGGAGACCGGCAGTCTGGGCGTTCTTTCCGAAGCGCTGCACTCGGGCCTCGACCTGGTGGCCGCCGTCTTCACCTATCTTTCCGTGCGCGTCTCCGACAAGCCCGCCGATACCATCCACACCTACGGCCACGGCAAGGTGGAGAATTTTTCCGCGCTGTTCGAAACCGGTCTTCTGCTGCTCACCGCGGTTTACGTCATCTGGGAAGCGTTTCAGAGGTTGCTCTTCGTCCACGTCACACTGCGGCCCAGCCTCTTTGCGGTTCTCATCCTCGGGCTGGCGATGGTGATCGATTGGACGCGCTCGCGGGCGCTCGCCCGCGTGGCGCGGCGCCACGAAAGCGATGCTCTCGAAGCCGATGCGCTCCATTTTTCCACCGATGTCTGGAGCACGCTCGCTGTGCTCATCGGCATGTCCGCCGTGTGGCTGGGTCACCGGCTGGGCGTCGCGTGGCTGCGCTTCGCCGATCCGCTTTCCGCGCTCGTTGTAGCGGGCGTGATTGTGTGGATCGGTTCGCGGCTGGGAAAACGCACGGTGGATGCGCTGCTCGACGCCGCGCCAAGCGGCCTGGTCGATCGCATCCGCGAATCGGTGGAAGCGGGCGAAGGCATGCTGTCCGTCGAGCGCGTGCGCGTGCGGCGCGCCGGAAATCGCCATTTCGTGGACGTCACGATCACCGTGCCGCGCCAGCTGAGCATCGAGCAGGCTCACGATCTGACCGTCGAGGTGGAAGCGCGCGTGCAGCGCGTGGTGAGCGGAGAAGTGATGGTCCACGTCGAGCCGCGCCGCGATTCCGCCGAGGGAATCTTCGACCGCGTGCGCGCCGTGGCGCAGCGCGCGGGCATGCCCGTCCATGAAATTTCCGCGCAGCAGCTCGACGGCCGGCTCCTGGTGGACCTTCACCTCGAAGTGGACGAGCGTCTTTCCCTGGCCGACGCGCACCGCCGCGCCACGGATCTCGAGGAGAGCCTGCGCGGAGAACTCAACCCGCAGGCCGAAATCAACATCCACATCGAACCGCTCGGCCTGCTCGTCGCCGGCGCCGAGGAAAACAAGGAACTCGAAGCGGCGATCCAACAGCGGCTCGACGGTCTCCGCGCGGAATATCCCGAACTGGCCGATTGCCACCAGATCCACGCGCGCCGCGTGGAACACCGCGTCCAGGTTTCCTGCCACTGCTCTTTCGAGGGGAACCTGCCGATCACCCGCGTGCACGACATCACCGTGGCGCTCGAAGGTCGCCTGCGCCGCGATTTCCCGGAAATCGATCGCATCACCATCCATCCCGAACCGCTGGGCGAGGCGTGAAAACCGCGCCTGCACCGATTCGCCGCACACTTCGCTTTTTTCGCACTCTTCTCGGACTCGCTGTGCTAGCATGAAATTGCTGGGCTGTACCCGAGCGGTTATCGGGACGGCACCGGAGGGTCCCATGAGCGCTGTTTCTTCCGCGGGCAACGGCCGCGTCACCGTGCCCGACATTCTCTCCCGAAAAGTTCGTCTCCCCGGCGGCTGGGAAACGCGGCAAAAAATCACCTGCCTCACCGCTTACGATTTCCCCACCGCGCGCCTGCTCGATTCGGCGGGCGTGGATATTCTGCTGGTGGGCGATTCGCTGGGCATGGTCGTGCTCGGCTACGAAAACACGCTTCCCGTTTCGATGGAAGAGATGCTCCACCACACGCGGGCGGTTTCGCGCGCCGCGCGGCGCGCGCTCGTCGTCGGCGACATGCCGTACGGCAGCTATCACGTTTCTCCCGAAGAGGGAGTGCGAAGCGCCTTGCGTTTCGTCAAGGAAGCCGGCGCCGCGGCGGTGAAGCTCGAAGGCGGCGAACGGCGGCTGGATCTGATTTCGCGCCTGGTGGACGCGGAGATCCCGGTGATGGGCCACGTCGGCCTCACGCCGCAATCGGTTCATCGCTTCGGCGGATTCAAGGTGCAGGGCAAAACCGCGGAAGCGGCCAAGGAACTCCTGCGCGACGCCCGCGCGATCGAAGCCGCCGGCGCGTTCTCGTTGGTGCTTGAATCCATTCCGCGCGAAATCGCCGCCGAAATCACCGCCGAATTGCGCATTCCCACGATCGGCATCGGCGCCGGTCCGGATTGCGACGGCCAGGTGCTCGTCTTCCACGACCTGGTCGGCTTGACCGTGGAGCGCGCGCCGAAATTCGCGCGCCGTTACGCCGATCTCTCGGGAGCCATCACGCAGGCCGCGCGCGCGTTTCTCGACGACGTTCGCTCCGGCGGCTTCCCATCCGACGCGGAATCCTTTCACCTTTCGCCGGAATCTGCTAAAGAAGCCGTCCGCCAGGTGAGGTAGCGGGCCTCCCGAAAGCCTGGCGCGGCGGCGGCTTCCGCCATTCAAGAAGGAGATCGCTTTGACACCGGAAGATTTCCGCACGCTTTACGAATACAACGCCTGGGCCAATCGCCGGATCCTCGACGCTTGCGCCGCGCTTCCATCCGAACAATTCACTCGGCCGCTCGGCTCGAGCTTCCCTTCGATTCGAGACACGCTCGCGCACATCACCGCAGGGGAATGGATCTGGACCCAGCGATGGCGCGGCGAATCGCCGGCGGCGCCGCCCGAATGGGTGAAAACAGCCGATGCGAAGGATTTGGGCGAGCGCTTGTCCGCTCTCGATGGCGAACTTCTGGAATTTGCCTCTCGGTTGAGCTCCGACGATCTCGCGCGCCCGATCGCTTACCGGAACCTTTCCGGCGAATCGTCCTCGCAGCCGATTTGGCAGCCGCTCCAGCATTTGGCGAATCATTCCACCTATCATCGTGGCCAGATCGTCACGATGCTTCGTCAGGTCGGCGCCAAAGCGCCGCACACCGATCTGATCGTCTTCTACCGCGAGCGCGCGAAGTAGCGGCCCGGACGAACCGCACCGTGGAACTGATCCATACCGTCGATTGGATGAAGCAGGTGGCGCGCCAGGCCCGCGCGGAGGGCGCGATTGTGGGCCTCGTGCCGACGATGGGAGCGCTGCACGAAGGCCATCTGTCGCTGGTTCGCGCCGCGCGCGAGCGGTGCTCGCGCGTTACCGCTTCCATTTTCGTCAATCCGAAACAGTTCGGACCGAAGGAGGATTTCCAGCGTTACCCGCGTGCGCTCGAGCGCGATCGCGACCTGCTCGAATCGCTCCGCGTGGACCATCTCTTCGCGCCGCCGCCCGAGGAGATGTATCCGCGGGGATTTTCGACGAGCGTCACGGTGGAGGGATTGAGCGAGCGGCTCGAAGGCCGTTCCCGTCCCGGCCATTTCACCGGCGTGACCACGGTGGTTCTGAAGCTGCTCGAAATCGTCCAGCCCTCCTTCGCTTATTTCGGCCGCAAGGACGCGCAACAGGCGCGGATCGTGCGGCAAATGGCGCGCGACCTGAATCTCGACGCGGAAATCGTCGTTTGCCCGATCGTTCGCGAATCCGATGGTTTGGCGCTCAGCTCGCGCAACGCGTATCTCGGCGAATCCGAGCGCCGCGCCGCCACCGTCCTCTCGCGTTCCCTCGCGTCCGCGCGCCGGATGATCGAGCACGGCGAGCGCAAAACGGTGCCGCTCGTCGAGCGCATTGCGAGCGAACTCGCCGCCGAGCCTCTGGCCGCGGTGGATTATGCGGAAATCGTGGACGCGGAAACGTTAGAGCCCATCGAACGGCTCGACTGGCCGGCGCTCGCCGTACTCGCCGTTTTCATCGGCTCAACGCGGCTGATTGACAACATGCGGATCGAGCCGCGTGCCGGCGGGGTCGTTTGCGAGCTGTAGCGCCGGCTCCCAGCCGGCGAGGGCTGCCCCATGTTCCCCCGAGGCCCGACGCGCTGGGCCTGTCTGCCTGGCAAGAATGCTGGAAGCGGCGTTCAACTTCCGGCGCGGTTCACCGCGCGAGGCTTTTCAGCACTTCCAGCACTTCGGCCGCGTGGCCTTTCGATGGCGCCGATTCCCAAATGTGCCGCACCTTGCCGTCGGGACCGATGAGCGTCGTCGAACGCACGATGCCGAGCGCCGTTTTGCCCATGAAGTGCTTCAGCCGCCGCGCGCCGTAGGGTTCGATCGCCTGGAAGTCGGGATCGCTGAGCAGCGTGAAATTCAGTTTGTATTTGTCGCGGAAGCGCGCCTGCAATTCCACTTTATCGCCGCTGCAGCCGGCAATCGCCGCGTTCAGCTTGTCGAATTCAGGTTTGGCGTCGCGAAACTCGGACGCTTCGTTGATTCAACCCGGCGTCAGGGCTTTCGGAAAGAAATAGAGCACCAGCCAGCGCCCGTGAAAATCCCGCAGGCCGGTTTCCTTGCCGTCGGCGTCCTTCAGCCGGAAATCGGGCGCCGGATCGCCCGGCTTCAGTTTTTGTCCCATGGCGTTTCTCCCGCTCGCTCGAAGCGCGGCTATTCGGCCAGCAGCCGCTTGAGCGTTTCATTCACCTGCTGGGGATTGGCCTGGCCGCGCGTCGCGCGCATCACCTGGCCGACGAAAAATTTGAAGACGCCTTCGTTTCCAGCGCGGTATTTCGCCAGGTTCGCCGGGTCGCGCTCGATGATTTCCCGCGCGATCCGCTCGATCTCGCCCGTGCCGCTCATCTGTTCGAGTCCTTCGGCGGCCACCACCTGCGCGGCGGACTGGCCGGTTTCGAACATTCGAACGAAGGCCCGCTTGGCCCCGGCCGCGGTGATTTCTCCGCCCTCCACGCGGCCGACCAGGTCGGCAAGTTCCTGTGGCGCGACGCGCGCGGCGGGCTGGTCCGCTCCCGTTTCTTTCAGCCGGCGCAGCAGTTCGCCCTGAATCCAGTTAGCGGCGGGTTTCGCCGCTGCTCCCGCGGCGACCACCGCTTCGAAATATTCCGCCAGCGCCCGCGTCCCGGTGAGCACGCGCGCGTCGTACGGCGTCAGGCCGTAGGCTTCGGCGAAGCGCGTGCGCCGCGCGGCGGGCAATTCCGGCATCGCGGCGCGGATTTCCTCTTGCCATGCCGCGCGGATCTCGACCGGCAGCAGATCCGGGTCGGGAAAATAGCGGTAATCGTGCGCGTGCTCCTTCGAGCGCATCGGCTCGGTGCGCCCGGCGGCAACGTTCCACAGCCGCGTTTCCTGCGTCACGCGTCCGCCCTGCTCGATTGTCGCGATTTGCCGCTCGATTTCGAATTCCAGCGCGTGCGCCAGGTAGCGGAACGAGTTCAGGTTTTTCACTTCGGTTTTCGTGCCGAATTCCCCGTTGCCGCGCGGGCGCACGCTGACGTTGGCGTCGCAGCGCAGCGAACCTTCCTCCATGTTGCAATCGCTCACGTCCAGATATTCCAGGATCTGCTTCAACTCTTCCAGATACGCTTGCGCTTCGGCCGGCGCGCGCAGGTCCGGCTCGGAGACGATTTCCACCAGCGGCGTGCCGCACCGGTTGAAATCCACGTAGGTCGAGCGGTCGGAATCGAGAAAGCCTTCGTGCAGCGCCTTCGCGGCGTCTTCCTCCAGATGCAGCCGCGTGACGCCGATCCGTTTCCGTTCGCCGTCGAGCTCGATTTCGAGCGCGCCGCCGGTCGCCAGCGGCAGCTCGTACATCGAAATCTGATAACCCTTGGGCAGATCGGGATAGAAATAGTTTTTGCGGGCGAAGCGCGAGCGCGGTTGCACAGTCGCGCCCAGTGCGAGTGAAGCGCGAATCCCGAGTTCCACCGCGCGGCGATTGATCACGGGCAACGTGCCGGGCAATCCCAGGCAGACGGGGCAGACGTTCGTGTTCGGCGCGTCGCCGAATCGCGTGGAACAGGCGCAAAACATCTTGCTCGCCGTTTTCAGCTGCGCGTGCACCTCGAGCCCGATGACCGCTTCGTAGCGGGCCAGCACCTCTGGCGCAACGCCGGATTCGAGCGTTCGGCTCATGATAGTTTTTCGATTATAGCATCGGGTCAATCCCGCCATGCGGCTGTGCGTGGGATCGCGCAAATGCAGGGGCGAGTTGAAAACGCGCCTTTTGCGTCGCGAATGGACTTACGGGACCCGCCCCCGCGACGCCTTAGGCAGAACGGGATTTTTGTGGTTCGCGGCTCGGATTCATTTGCCGCCGCCCCAGCTGTAGCGCAAACCCACGCGATACGACACTCCGAGCGCGGGATAACCGAGCACGATCTGGTAGCGCCGGTCGAACATATTGTCCACGCGCGCGTAGCTGCTCAGCCCGTTGCCCAGCCGCCAACTCGCGCCGAGGTTCACGATGAAATAGCTCGGCACGCTGGTCATTCCGAGGCCCAGAAAATCGCTGTCGGTGCGTCGGCCGACGTATTGCGCTTCGGCATTCCAATCCGTGTGCGCCGCGGAAACGTTTGCCACCACGTTCGCCGCGTTCAGCGGACGCAAAAACAGCCGGTTGCCGGGCAATTCAGTGGGATCGAAGGCGTTGGGGCTGCGCAAGACGAGCGTATTGTCGTAAGTGTAGTTCGCGGCGATCAGAAGCCAACGCGCCGGCTGCGATTCCACTCTCGCGTTTGCCCCATACGCGCGCGAGCGGTCGGTATTGAAAAACGTGCCGGTGCCGTACGGGCAGGCCGAAGTGATCGAGCCGAAGCCGAAGCTCACGATGTCGTAGAATTCGTTGCGAAAACCGTTGAGGCTTACGCGCACGCGGTCGGCCGCAAACGTCTGATCCACGCCGGCGTTGAGCGTCTGGCTGCGCTCGGGCCGCAGCGAGGGATTGCCGGGAAAACAGGGATCGTTCGAAAACGTGTCGAGAAACGACGGCGACTTGATGCCCCAACCGTAGGAAGCATAAACGCGGGTCGGTCCCCATTCCGGATTTCCTTCGCGCAGCGCGTAGGAAAGCCCCATGCGCGGCACGACGCGCGTGCCGAAGCTGGCATTGGCGTCGGCGCGCGCGCCAAGAACGGCGCTAAGCCGGCGCGTCGCCTGCACTTCGGCTTCGAAATAGCCGGCTTGATTATTGCGCCGCGCGTGGATCCCGCCGAAATAGCCGTTTTCGACCTCGTATTCGTAGCCGGCGGTCAGCGCGCCATCGCCGAAAAGGTAGCTCGACTGCTCCTCGAAATCGAGCCGGTTGTATTCGTTTCGCGTGGTGTAGATGGGCGGATCGGCGTAGGTTTCTCCCAGATAGGATTCCGCGGCGTCCAGGTGATGGTGCCATCGGCTGCCCGTTTGGAAGTCCCAGGCGAGATTCGCCGAAACGTTTTTCAGCGCGTCGTGCTGATTCGGGTCGTAGGGCAGAAAAAGCGTTTGCCCGGCCACGCCCGCGTCGCTCGCGCTCGAACGAGCCGCCAGGCGCAGCGTGTCGGTCGGCGAGAAATGCCAGCCGAAATCGCCGGAAAGGGAATTGTCGCGGAAACGGTCGTTCGGCCCCTGTCCCTGCGTTTCGAACGAAGCGATTCCCGCCGAATAATCCAGTTTTCCCGCCAGGCCGCTCAAATTCGCGCCGGCGTGCCAGGTGGAAAATTTGCCGCCGTCGGCGAACAGGTTGATGCGCGGGCGGCGCGTCGTGCCGCGACGCGTCAAAATCTGGATCACGCCGCTCATCGCGTCCGAACCGAAAAGCGCGCTCGCGGCTCCGTGCACCACTTCCACTTTTTCCACGTTGTCGAGCGTGAAATTCGAGAAATCCACCGCGCCGCCCGGCTCGTTCACGGGCGTCCCGTCCACGAGCACCTTGGTGAAATTGGAATTTCCGCCGTCGAGAAAAAGGGATGTCACGCCGCCCATCGGCCCGAGCTGGGAAATCGAGACGCCGGCGAGCGAAGTGAGGAGCGGCGCAAGCCACGCATCGTGCCGCTGTTCGATTTCCTGCCGCGTGACGACGTCCACCGGCCCCACCGTGTCGGAAACGGGCACCGGTTCGGCTTCCGCCGTCACCGTCACCGTCGAGGCGAGCGGCCGCAACGCCAGCCGCAGGTTCCAGATCATCCGCTGCCCGGCTCCGGCTCGGATTTTCCGCTCGACGGGCGTGAAGGACGCGTCGCTGATGCGAACCAGATAGCGTCCAGGAGGAAGTCTCAGCGTGTAGCGGCCATCCGCCGACGAAACGGCGCGATAAATGGCGCGGGACACTTCACCTTTGGCGACGACCGTCGCTCCGGCGATCGGCGCGCCGCTCGGATCGGCCAGAATGCCGGTGAGGCGCGCGTTTTTCGGCGCGGCGAATAACGAAAACGAAAAGAAAAGCAGAAACGGGAAGAAAACTGCCTGGCGCTTGACGAACATCGCGATCCTCCTCTCTCGCCCGCGCGAGAGTTGAAGGTTGTTCCGGCTCGCAGGCGTCCAATAAGGCGCCCGGCCTTCGCCGGAATGGGGGCTTCGCCGGTCTCCTGGCTCGGCGGCGTGTTCCTGCCGAAGCGCCTTCCCGGCTCGAGCGAGCCAGTGGCGCTTCGTACGTTCGCGTTCCGCCTTACAGTCGCGCGGCGGCGACGGTTTTGCACCGTCTTCCCGTGCACGAAGCTCCGGGTGAATGAGAGCGACGCTCGTTGCCGGAACGTTTCCGGCGGGGCGCCGCGGGTTTGCGAATCAAGCGAAATCGGATTGCGCGCTTCCTTCGGTTCTTATTCCGTTCTCACCTCCAGCACAATTCTGGGCCGGCCGCTCGCGCCAGGCTCGACGCGCAGCGGCGCGGCAAAGACTTCCCGCAAGACTGTTTCCTGAAACACTTCGCTCGGCTTTCCCGTGCCAAGGGCCCGTCCGCGGTGCATGAGCACCACCTGATCGGCGAATTCCGCGGCGAGGCCGAGTTCGTGCGTCACCACGACGATCGTCGCGCGGCCGTTCGCGGCGAGCGCGGCCAGTTGCCGCAGCAATTCCACCTGCCCGCCGATATCCAGGTGCAGCGTCGGCTCGTCGAGCAGTAGCAACAGCGGCTGCTGCGCCAGGGCCCGCGCCAGCACCACGCGCTGCTTTTCGCCGCCGGAAATTTCATGCATCCAGCGCTCGGCCAGATGAGCGCCGCCCACCTGTTCCAGCGATTTCATCGCCAGATCCAGATCGTCGGTGGAAGGAAAATGCAGCCGCCGGCTGTAAGGGTAGCGGCCCTGCAACACGTATTCCACCGCGCTCATCGGGAAAACAAGCGGGCTTTCCTGCTGCACCACCGCGATTCGCTGCGCGCGCGTTCGCGCGTCCAGCTTTTCCAGCGAAACGCCGTCGAGTTCCACGTGCCCGGCGAGCGGCCGCAGCAGCCCGGAAAGCAGCCGCAGCAGCGTTGTTTTCCCGCTCGCGTTCGGCCCGACGATCATCAGCAATTCGCCGCGCCGCGCGCGGAAACTCACCGGCTCCAGCGTGAAGCGCGGCGCTGCGCTCCGCCCGGGATGGTACGCGTAGCTCAGGTGCTCGGCGAGCAGGCGCGGCGGCTCGCCCGGCGCAAACACCGGCAGATCGCGCGGATTCGCCAGCGGCGTTCCCGTCTCGCTCATCCCAGCTTCCTTCGCAGCAGATAAATAAAGACCGGCGCGCCCGCAATCGCCGTCATCGCGCCTACCGGCAATTCCGTCGGCGCGATCACCGTTCGCGCCAGCGTATCGGCGATGATCAGCGCGAGCGCGCCGCCCAGCGCCGACGCCGGAATCAGCAGCCGGTAATCCGAGCCGAACAGCATCCGCATCACGTGCGGCACCAGCAGCCCGATGTAGCCGATCGCCCCGCTCACCGAAACCGCCAGCGCCGTCAGCAGCGAACCGGCCAGATAAACCACCAGTTTCACGCGGCCCACATTCACGCCCAGGTGCTCCGCTTCCTGTTCGCCGGCGGCCAGCAGGTTCAAATCCGCCGCGGTCGTGTAAACGCCGCCGATCGTCATCCACGCCACCAGCATCAGCCAGCCCGTTCGCACCGGCAGCGGCGACGACAAATCGCCCATCAGCCAGAAAGCCATTCCGCGCAGGTCGCGTCCCGGCAGCGACGCCATCAGAAACATGATGATCGCGGAAAAAAACGACGCGGTGATGATTCCCGCCAGCAGCAGCGTGAAGCTGTCCAGGTGGCCGTGCCTGCGTCCTAGAAAATAGACCGCCGCGACCGTCAGCAGCGCGCCGGCAAACGCGGCCGCCATCGTGCCGATCGTCGTTCGCGGCTGAACGAGCAGAGCCAGAATCGCGCCCAGCGCCGCGCCGCTCGATACGCCCAGCACGTAGGGATCGGCCAGCGGATTTCGCAAGAGCGCCTGAAATCCCGCTCCCGCGACGGAAAGCGAAGCGCCCACCAGCAGCGCCAGCAGCACGCGCGGCAGCCGCAAATCCAGCACGATCATCCGGCAATCGGCGGTCATGTGCGCCGTGTTGCCGGTGGCGGCTTCCACCAGACACGCGCCCACCTGCGGCGTCGAAATCGAAACGGCGCCCAGCCGCAGCGAAATGACGGCGACCACGAGCAGAAGCAGCGCCAGCAGCAGCGTCACCCCGATCACTTTCCTTGAAGTCAGCGGTTTCGAGGGGCTCATGATTGCGCCCTCGCCCGCGCGGATTTCGGCACCACTCCGGCTGCTGGCTGGGCGAACGCGCTCGGATGCAGCGCTCGCGCCAGTTTCTCGATCGCGCCGATGAGCGGAGGGCTCGGCCGGTTGATCGCGTCGTTGACCACCAGAATGTGGCCGTCCTTTACCGCTTTGAGGTCTCGCCAGCCGGCGCGCCGCTCGAGCGAGCGCGCGATTTCCGCGGGCGTGCCCGCGCTCGAAGCGGGAAAGATGAGATATTGCGGCTGCTTGGCCAGAACTTCTTCCAGGCTGATGTGCGGCCAATCCTCGCTCACGCTCACCACGGATTTCGCTCCGGCCCACCGCAGCGCGTCGGCGAGGAAAGTATTGCGCCCCGTGGTGATCAGCGGATCCTCCCAAACGACGAAAAACACGCTTTTCGGCGAATGCCCCGCCAGCCGCGCGTGCACGGCCTCCAGCCGCGTTTCGAGCCGCGCCGCCAGCGCTTCTCCTGCTGCGTTTTCGCCGATCACCGCGCCGATTTCCCGCACCGAGCGAATCATGCCTTGCACCGTGTGGACATCGGTGGCGTAAACGGGAATGCCAAGCCCCTCGAGTGAATAGACCGTTTCCCACCGGTTGATCGAACCGTCCACGAAAACCAGACTCGGTTGCAGCGCCGCGATTCGTTCCAGGCTTGGCTCGACCGGCTCGCCCACGCTTTCGACGTGCGGCTCGCCCGCGGGAATTTCGCTGAAATCGGTGACGCCCGCGATTTTTTCCGCCGCGCCCAGTGCGTAAAGGATGTCGGTGTCGTTCGGCGCGAGCGAAACGATGCGCGTCACGTCAGCCGGAACACTCACGCGCCGGCCCGCTTCATCCGTCACCGTGCGCGTGGCCGGTTTCGGTTGCCGCGCGGCTTGGAAAGCCGCAAGCGGCGCGCGAACTCCCTGGCTCGCCGCGTGCTGGCGGCTTGCCCGCGCGCTTTTCTCTGGCCCTGCCGCCTCGATGAATCCTGTCATCCTGAGGCCGAACGCAGAAGCCGAACGCGCTTTGCCGACTCTTAGCGGCCGAAGGATCTGCTTTCCCTGGTGGCTCGCGACGAATTTCGCGGATGGGAGCACTGCTGCCAGGCCGAGCGCCAACACGATGAGTGGATGAGCCGCGAGCAACGTCACACGGCGCTCGAACGCGCGTCTTGTTTTTTTCGAGAACAAAAAAGCCCCGGCGGGTGGAGCGGGGCTCTGGGAGCCACACTCCTGGCCGCGAGAGTGTCAGCTTTCTCCGATTCGGGCAGGTTTCCTGACTGACGGCCTTCCGCGCGTGGCGGAACGTGGAAACTATTGCGCTACCTCAGTTCCTGTAGGGCACGGCTTGAGCCGTGCCGTAAAGCCGGCCAAATATCGAGGGCTTAAGCCCCTGAGGGCCGGCCGAAGAGGTGATGCAACAGCTCCAAGGGTGTTTCCGGCTCGCGTTTTTCTATCCGTCGCGCAACGCCCCATTGGTCTTTCCGGCACAGCGCCTGCCCGCCGGCCTCCTGGCGGGAGGAACCTGCTTCTCTTCTGCGCTGCGTGGGCGCTGCTGACGCGTCGAGCGGCCCTTCCGGTCGCCGTTCTACGCGGCTTCCGTGGGCGTCCCTTCATCGGGACGGGAAACACCGGCCGATCACAGTGGCGGGACCGCGGCCGATTCGCACGGCCTTCCCTTCACCCGATCCGGCTGCTTGTTTCAAATCGAAGTGTAGGCGCGCGCCCGAGCCGGTGTCAATCCGCGCCCGGGATGAGAATACAGCAGGACGGATTCTGCACGCCGACGGTTGGGCGGTCCATGTCCAAATAGCGGCACGTGTCCCACTTCGAGCCGGCCATGTGCCGTAAGCGCGCTGCCGCCAGCGTCAGCGCCGATCGGCCGTCGGGAAACGCCCCGACCGCCCGCGTTCTTCGCCGTACTTCCCGCAGCAACCGCTCCAGCGGGTTGTTCGTTCGCAGGCAGCACCAGCGCTCCTGCGGAAACCCGTAGTAGTACAGCGTCTCCTCGCCCGAATCAGCGTTGACGTGACGGGCGTCACAGACAGGAGATGCGAGTCTGGGTTATGTTTGGAGTGGTCGCAAGGGTGGGACGTTTCGCGTAAAAGCGGCTTGCGGCCTACAAAGAGGGGGACAGTTACAGCGTAGCGCGCGTTCCGAATGGAGCGTTCGGTTCTTCCGCGCTGCGACAGCGAAGAGGGGCCGTTGGCAGTGGCCGACTGTCTCTCTCAACGAGTTACCGCCGGGGTTGCGCCTTCTCCCCCACGCCTACTTGGCCACCCCGGCGGACCCTTTTCAGTGGTTTCAAGGCCTGCCTCGGTCATTTCCCGCACTTCCCCCGCCCCTTTGTTTGGCGCTCATCTGCTGCAAAGTGATGCATTCTGCGCTCGCCGATTCCGCAGGCGCAGTGACATGTCCTGAGACGCCAAAGCATCGTGTTCGCCCGCGCCTTCGCGAAACTCTTGGCACGCTCGCAGTGCTCATGTGCAACGCTCGCGGTTGAAAGCGGGCATCTTTCCGAACTTTTGTGGACACGAATTTCCAATACGCTTATCACACAGCCGAAACCCAGAGGGCTTTACGTCCCATCGCCCATGGGTTTTGGCGCGAGGATCTGCCGCAGGTAATCGGTCGTGCCCGGCACTCGGACAAGATGCGGGTACTTCAGTCCGCCGTCGTAATAGACGGAATAGAGCGCGGTGACGCCTTCGCCCTTCGCCATGACTTGCAACGGCTTTTTGCTCTTCTGCGCTTGGGCGATTTCGCTCCACAACAAGCCGGTGCTGTATAGGTGGCCGTCGATGGACACAAGCTTCATGCCCGGTGCGAGCCCAGCCTTGAAAGCTGGTCCGTTCCATAACACGTCCTTGATCTTGCCGTGCCCGTCGAGGAACAGGCCCACTGTGAACATTGCGTTGACGCCATGGCTGCTGAGTTCGCCCTTGCCGACGTTTTCGAGCGCATTTTGATACCGCGAAGGCCGATCGGTATAGACCAGACGCCAACCACTGGCGTTGATGCCGGACAGCAGCGGAACCTGTTGGCCCACGCCGTACAGCCAATTGTGCAGGAAACTCGCCCAGTCATACGGCTGGACCGCATTGAGAGCGCTGACGACGTCGTGGAAGGTGTAGGTATGAGTTGTGAAACTGCCGTTGTCGATGCCGAAAAATCGGCGGGCAAAATCGTCAATCGAGCGCCGATCGTGACTTAACGTCCGGATTTTCACATCGACGGCGAGCCAGAGCAGCTCGCCTTCACGATAGAAATCGATTTGCCGGCGCCAGTTCGCCCATGCGCTCGGTGAGCTGTAAAGCAACTGCGCGGCAACGGTGGTGTCGACGAGCGGCCGCCACTGGCGGCCGGGATGGTGCGCCATTACCGCCGCCCGGTAGGCGACCGCCTGACGCCATGTTTGCGGCGACCACAACCCGCTTCGCGCCGTCAGCGTGTCGCCGAGGTAGGTCGTGAGTCCCTCATACACCCACACCATCTTCGTATGCTCGGGAATTTCGAAATTGGGCTGCCACAGCCCCGCCGGACGCATGAATTTGCCGTTCCAGGAGTGCGTGTATTCGTGCGGCAGAAGCGACGCATCAAGCATGAAATGGTCGGCGTCGGCAAACATCTTCGAGCCGCTGCGCGCGCGGTCATCGCTCGACTGGTGGTGCTCCAGACCACCCGTCGAAACGTAATCGCTGAGCGTCAGAAGAAGGTGGTAGTCGTTGTAGTGATGTGAGTGAAAGAGCGCCTGCGCTTGTTCGACCAGATGACGAAAATCGGCGAGTTGGGCATCGGAAATGTTGATCGCTGCCGCGGTGTCGCCCACCATGTCGAGATAACGATGCACCGACGAGCCGGGTGGCGTGAGATCGATCTCTCGGAAATATTTCCCGGCAATCACCGGTGAATCCACCAGCGTGTTGAACGGTACAGGCTTGAACGTGATGCGCCCGCCGCGGCGTTCTTCCGTCGTCAGCGCACTCGCGTAGCCCCAACTGGCGGGGATGACCAGCGTCGGTTCATACATCTGCGCCTTGGTCGGATAGCCGGTCTGGTACAGCGCTACGGTATTCCACTCCAGACCCATGAGACGCGGTGTCACCCGGTCGCGTGCCGGGAATTCGAAGCGGATATCGATCCGGTGCACGCCCGCCGGAACCGTCAAATGGAACGCGAACATGTCCACTTCGTTGCGTAGCCATGCGATCCGTTTGCCGCGGGCCGTGATTTCCAGGCCCATCATTGTGCCGATCGGACCGTCCGGCGCGTGATCGCCCGGAATCCATTTCGGGTAGTAAAGCGTCAGCGGTCCCGGCCTGACCGGCATCACTTCCTGCACGTAGAAAATCGTTTGTTGCGGATGGGGCAATCGCACCGTTAGCGCAACGGGGCCGGCTGGACCCTTCGCAACCGTCTGACCGAAGCAAGGCGCCGACGCGACGAGGGCGACCGCGCCCAGAAGCATTGACAATCGTTTCATGTGCATCCCCTGAAGTGGAGTACTCGAAAGCACCAAACTGCTCGCCTGCCCGACGTTTTGTATCACCAAGGGTCGAGGCGTTGTCAAGGCCAAACGACCGGGGCCCAATCGCCGCTATCGGCGGCGTACAGGCTCCGGGCGGTGAATTCCCGGCTGGCAACTGTCTCCAGAGACGGTCAGGCGTATGTTGTTGCCTAAGCTGGAATCCAGGCCGCAAATTCCGGTCCGGGTTTCCGCTCTGGGGGAAGCGCTCCATGCCACAAGGTGACTCGGGTTCGACCCGCCAAGCTCCCTTACCGTCGTGGACGGGAAGTTTCGCTGGGGACTGAGTGGAAACGACAGGCGTTGCAGGATCCTGCTTCTTACTGTTCTGGCTGCTTCAACCGGCGGTGGGGTATCAAGGTGCTTCAGCGCTGGTTATGGTCGGCGCGTTTTCCGTCTATCCGTTCGTCCGCTTTCGCGCCGCGCACGGGCGGATTCATACGTAGATCAGGTCGTTCCCGCCCGCGCGCCCCCAGCGCACGTCGTCGATCCACCAGCGGCTCGCGCTGCGGACCATGGTGAATTCGGCGTCCGTTTCCGTGCCTTCGTCTCCGCTGAAATGGATGTCGACCGTAACGTGATTGACGGTCTCAGCGTGGGGAAACATCGTGACGCGGCCCTCCAGCAGCCGCCAGTGGGTGGCCATCGCGGTGCTGAAAGTTTCAAAGGAAAGTTGGCGCCGGAAACGCACGGAAAACTGATCGTAAGCGGCGCGGAAATCGCCCCGCTCGAGCGCGGCGAAATGTTCTTCCACCAATTGCGTTGCCTGCGCATCCGCCTGGGCCATCGCCACCGGATTTTCCATCCGGCTCAGCCACAGGGTAGTCAGCGCAAAGGCGGCGCAACTCACCGCGAGCAGCGCAACCATCACCCAAAGCCAGCGCCGGTAGCGGCGATCGTCGAATGGGCCGCCGTCAGGCGGCTCTTCAACGGGAAAAATCGGAATGGGCGAATCGGCCATTCCCGCGGATCATTCCTTTCGGCGGCCAGGTTCGCTCGGCCCCGCGCCGGCTGCGGCTTCCACCCCACGAGCGCTCACGCGTTTTCGATTTCGAGCGCCATGCCCATGCCGCCCGATACGCACAGCGTCGCCAGGCCCCATTGCGCGCGCCGCCGCCGCATTTCGTGAACGAGCGTGGTGAGGATGCGCGCTCCGGTGCAGCCGATCGGATGGCCCAGCGCGATCGCGCCGCCGTTCGGGTTCAGCCGTTCCCGGTCGAAGCCGAGTTCGCGGTCGCAGGCCAGCACCTGCGCCGCGAATGCTTCGTTCAGTTCCACCACGCCGTAGTCCGCCAGTTTGCGCCCGCTGCGGCGCTCGAGCTTTCGCGCCGCTGGCACCGGTCCGATGCCCATCACGCGGGGATCGACGGCCGCCACGGCGGAAAAGGAAATTCGCGCGAGCGGGTCGAGGCTCAATTCCTTCACGCGTTTCCCGCTCGCCAACACCAAAGCGGCCGCGCCGTCGGTGATTCCGCTGGAATTTCCGGCTGTGATGGTTCCCGTCTTGCGGAACACGGGAGGAAGTTTCGCCATGCTTTCCGTTGTGACGTCCGGGCGGATGTGTTCGTCGCGATCGAAACGGGTCGTCTGGCCCGAGCGGTCGGCGAGATCGAGGGGAGCGAGTTCCGCTTGGAAATGGCATTCGGCCGCGGCGCGAGCGGCGCGTTGATGGCTTTCGGCGGCGTAGTCGTCCTGTTCCTCGCGTCCGATGCCGTAACGCTCGGCCAGCAATTCCGCCGTTTCACCCATCACCATTTCGGAAATCGGGCAGAGGAATCCGTCCTGATACATTCCGTCGAGCAGTTTCTGATCCCCCATTTTCGCGCCCCAGCGCGCGTCGAGCATGTAAGGCACGCGGCTCATGGATTCCGTTCCGCCGGCGACCACCAGATCCGCTTCGCCCAGCCGGATGCGCTGCGCGGCCAGCGCCACGCTTTCGAGGCCGGAAGCGCAGGCCATGTTGATGGTGAAGGCCGGCGTATCGTCGTCGAGTCCCGCCCGCCACGCGATTTGGCGGGCCGGATTCGGGCGCACGCCCGCCTGGCGCGCGTTGCCGAAAATCACTTCATCCACTTTCCAGGGATACGGCCAGCTTTCCGGCTGCGGCTCACCCGGCTTGCGCTCGGGCGGAATCTGGCCGAAGGCGCGAGCCAGCGCCGCGCGCGCGGCGTGGACGCCCAATTCGACGGCGGTCAGATTTTTCAGCGCGCCGCCGAAATTTCCAATCGGCGTGCGCACCGCACTGATAATGAACGTTTCACGATCGTCTATGGGATTTTGCATGGGACCTTTTCTGATGCTAGCACAGTTGTTGCGCGCCGGGAGTTCCGGCGCCCGCCGGCTTTTCTCGCCGGCCCGGGATGCGCTACTCTGTTTCGCTATGCTTGATCTTTCCTTCGTGCGTGAACACACGGACGTCATCCGCCGGATGGCGGAAAATCGCGGCATTACGATCGATCTAGAGGCCTTCCAGGCCCTCGACGACGAGCGGCGCCGCCTGATCACCGAAGC
Source organism: Acidobacteriota bacterium (assembly GCA_021812285.1). Lineage (GTDB taxonomy): Bacteria > Acidobacteriota > Terriglobia > Acidiferrales > UBA7541 > JAKASX01. The sequence continues at coordinate 27,975 of JAKAOH010000016.1, forward strand.
CGAGCGCCTGAAGGCTTTGCGCAACCGCTCGAGCGAGGATATCGGCCGGCGCAAGCAGGCCGGCGAGGATATCGCCGCGCTGGCCGCGGAAATGAAGCAAACTTCGCAGCAGATCCGCCAATACGACGACCGCATCGTCGAGCTCGACGAGCAATTGCGGCGGTTTCTGCTCACCGTGCCGAATCTGCCAGATGCCACCGTTCCCGTCGGCCGCGACGCCCACGACAACGTCGAAGTTCGCCGTTGGGGCGCGCCCCCGGATTTCGATTTCATCCCTCGTCCGCATTGGGAAGTCGGCGAAAAGGCCGGCATTCTGGATCTCGAGCGCGCCACACGGATCGCCGGCTCGCGCTTTGCCTTGTATCGGGGTCTCGGCGCAAGGCTCGAACGCGCGCTGGCCAATTTCTTCCTCGACGTCCACACGCGCGAGCATGGCTATACCGAATTTCTCCCTCCGTTCATCGTCAGCACCGAATCGCTCACCGCCGTCGGCCAGCTGCCGAAATTCGCCGCCGATATGTTCCATCTCGAGGGTACGGACTGGTGGCTCACTCCAACCGCCGAAGTCGAGCTGACCAATCTCCATCGCGGCGAGACGCTCGACGCGGACGCGCTTCCGCTTCGCGTCTGCGCCTGGACCGCCTGTTTTCGTTCGGAAGCCGGCGCCGCGGGCCGGGACACCCGCGGCATCGTGCGCCAGCACCAGTTTCAGAAAGTCGAGATGTACAAATTCACCCGGCCCGAGCAAAGCTACGACGAACTGGAAAAGCTCGTTCGCGATGCCGAAGACCTGCTCCAGCGGCTCGGCCTGCACCACCGCGTCATCCTGCTTTCCACCGGCGACATGGGTTTCGCTTCCGCCAAAACCTACGACGTCGAGGTGTGGATGCCGTCAACCGGCGCCTTCATGGAAATCTCTTCCTGCTCGAATTGCGAATCGTTTCAGGCGCGCCGCGCCGGCATCCGTTTCCGGCCGAAAGGCGGGAAGAGCGAATTTGTTCACACGCTGAACGGCTCCGGCTTGGCCGTCGGCCGAACCTGGGTCGCGCTGGTCGAAAACTACCAGCAGGCTGACGGCTCGATCCTCATTCCCGATGCCCTGGTTCCCTATATGGGTATCGAGCGAATTCCCGCCCCGTAAGGCAGGGTACGGTTTGCCTCATTGGCAACAAGTGCTCGTGCCTGTTAGTCCTGTTGTATCAATCTGTTAAGGATTATTTTCGCGCCTAGGAGACGGCCGGTGGCCCGTTTTTACCCTGCCAGCTGCCGGTTTTCGTTGACCCCGATTAGCTGCTTGAATAAACTGCGGCCAACTGATTTGCGTTTTTGCTTTTCGGGGCAGGGACGGCCCGACGGGAGAAGCAGGGGTAGCATAACGGAATGGAATTCTTGCTTGATGTTTTTGAAACGGTTCTTTGGGTGATTTTTGTGGTTTGGCTGCTGCGACGCATTTTCGGTCGCAGGCCCGCGCGGCCGGCAAGTGCCGGACGCGTCGAGCGGCAGCCGGCCGCCCCCATGAAGACGCTGCATCGTGACCCCAGCTGCGGCACCTACGTGGCCGAGGACATTTCTTATCCGCTCGAAGAAGACGGGAAGACGCTGCACTTTTGTTCCGAGGAATGCCGGGCGCGTTACGTCGCCCGGAAACGGCGCTCCGCTCAGGCCTGAAGGATCGGGTGAGGCCGCTGGCGGATGCGTCCATCTCTCGCGCCCGGCGGAGCGGTTTTCCGCGGCGCGGGTCGCGGCGCAAAGCCGCGGGTAAGCGGGCAGTCGCAGACGCTCGTCAGGCTGAAGGAGGAGATTCGATGGCAACGGTCACCCGGCCCGTCGTTCCCCCGCGCATTCCACCTCGCGAGGACCTCAATCCATTTCACATCGCGCAGCTTCAATTCGACATGGCGGCCGAGCTGCTTAAGCTGACCAACGGCGCTCGGCAAATTCTGCGCGTGCCGCGGCGCATCCTGGAGGTTTCAATTCCCGTGGAGCTGGACAACGGGCAGACGCGCATTTTCACCGGCTACCGCGTGCAGCACAACGTGGCGCGCGGGCCGGGCAAAGGCGGCATTCGCTATCATCCGAACGTTTCGCTCGATGAAGTGAAGGCGCTGGCCGCGTGGATGACGTGGAAAACGGCCACGGTGAACGTTCCTTTCGGCGGCGCCAAGGGCGGTGTCATCTGCGATCCCAAACGCATGAGCAAGGGAGAACTCGAACGGCTCACGCGCCGCTATACCTATGAAATCGCCCCGCTCATCGGACCGGAACTGGATGTTCCCGCACCGGACGTCTACACCGACGCGCAGACGATGGCCTGGATTATGGACACCTACGCCGTCACCGTCGGCCACGCCGCTCCCGCGGTCGTCACCGGCAAGCCGCTTTCGCTCGGAGGTTCCCCGGGCCGCGGCGAAGCCACCGCGCGCGGCGTCGTCGTGGTGGCCGAAGAGGCCTGCAAGTTCAAGAAGATTTCGCTGCGCGGCGCCACGGTGGCGATTCAGGGATTCGGTAATGTGGGCTCGACCGCCTGCCGGCTTTTCACCGAGCGAAAGGCGAAGGTGGTGGCGATCAGCGACTCGCGCGGCGGAGCCTACAGTGCCCGCGGCATCGATCCGCTCCGCGCCCAGCGCTACAAGGAACGCACCGGCACGGTCGTCGGCATGCCCGGGACTTCGCGTCTCAGCAACGACGACCTGCTCGCACTGAAGTGCGACCTCCTGTTGCCGGCGGCGCTCGAAGGCGTATTGACGCTCGCCAACGCCGATCAGATCAAGGCGCGCATCGTCGTCGAAGCCGCCAACGGCCCGACCACCCCTCATGCCGATGAAATTCTTCACCGGAAGGGAGTGCTCGTCGTGCCGGATATTCTCGCCAACGCCGGCGGCGTCACCGTCAGCTACTTCGAATGGGTGCAAAATCTGCAGGGCTACGCGTGGACCGAGGCGGAAGTCAACGATCGGCTCGGCGCGGTGATGCGCCGCGCGTTCGGTGAAATCGTCGCGTCGGTGCAAAAATATCGCACGCATCTGCGCAGCGGCGCTTACGCGCTCGCCGTCGGTCGCGTCGCCGAAGCCGTCCAGGCGCGCGGCCTGTTTCCCTGAAGTGTTTTGCATCGAGCATCTCTCTCGCCGCGCCGGAAGGAAACACCGCCCGCCGGCGCGACGTTTTTTCGTCCGGCATCCGATTCCCCTTGCGCGCAACTTTGCACTTGCGCTTCGCCGTGCATCTTCTTAGAGTGCAAGATGGAGGCGAACGAACGTTGGCAAACCATTCCGCGGCACCGCCGATCGCGCTGGCGATTGCCGGATTCGATCCCGCATGTGGCGCCGGCATCGCGGCCGATCTGAAGACGTTTGCGGTGCACGATTGCTACGGCGTCGCCGCGATCACCGCGCTCACGGTGCAATCCACGCAGGGTGTGAAGACGGTTCATCCCGTTCCGCACGCCACGCTGCGGGCGCAGCTCGACGCCCTGGCCGAGGATCTGGAAATCGCCGTCGTCAAAATCGGCATGCTCGCTAATCGCTCGAACACCGTCGAAGTGGCCGAGTTTCTGGAGCGCGCGGGAATTTCGCGCGTGGTGCTCGATCCCGTCGTCAAGCCCTCGAGCGGCGGTCCTGAACTCCTCGACGCTTCGGGTCTGAAATTTCTGCGGGAAGACCTGATCAAGCGCGTCGCCGTGATTACCCCCAATCTCGACGAGGCCGAACTGCTCACCGGCCTCGAGGTGAAAGATCTCACTGGAATGAAGGCCGCCGCGCAGAAGCTGGTGGAAATGGGAGCGCGCGCCGCCGTGGTGAAGGGCGGACATCTGGAGAAGGCCGTGGACGTGCTGTTCGACGGCGGAGAAGTGGTCACCTTCGGCGGCGATCAGGTGAAGACCGGGCACACGCACGGCACCGGCTGTGTGTTTTCCTCGGCGCTTGCCGCACAGCTTGCCGGTGGCCGTGGACTCGCCGAAGCCGTCACGCTCGCCAAGGCGTTCGTCACCAAGGCCATCGAGCACGGCCATCCGATCGGCAAAGGGCCGGGGCCCGTCAATCCCTTTTATCGCTTCCGTGTGGATGCCGCCGGCCGCGCCACCCGCGCCGACTCCCACGTGGTTTATCCCCCCGAACCCGAACCGACGCTGCGCTAAGTCGGCATTTCAGCCGCGTTCAGAAGGTAATCGCGTTGGTCTTGGCGTGGCTAAGCTGGAAGTCGCTCGATCGGATCACCAGGCGGATGGGCAATTGATTTTGGCCCACGGCGACCATGTCGTCCGAGCGGATGAAGGCGGGAAACCAGAATTTTCCCTGCGTGTTTTCCCGGACCGTCTCGAAAACCGAGAAGGGAAGCGCGCCGCTGGCCGGCGGTTCGCCATTGACGAATTTCCCGTAGCTCTTCACGATCGCCATCTCCTGATCGTCCACCCACACCACTCCGGAAAAGAGCTGTTCGCCGGGAATGATCTGTTTCGGTTTCACGCGAAAGATGAACGTATCCACCTGGTCCAGCTTTTCCTTGCCCTGGTAGATGAAGTCGTATTTGTCCGCCTGTTTGCCCGCCAGCGGAAATAGCGGCATTTCCGCCAGCACTTCCAGGTCCTGCGTCGAAAGGTGGACGTATTCGAGCGACGACGAAGAGTGGCTGAGCAGCCGGTCGTAGCGCTTGCCGTTCGCCTTCAGAAAGCTGAGCACCTTCACCTGGTACGTGCCGGTCGGCGCGCCCGCCGTTCCCAGTTCCTCCACGCGGATCGTTTGCTGAAAATCGTATTTCGCGTACGCCGCCTTGAACTTCGCTTCGTTCGCGGTGAATTGCGCGACGATCAGCGCCGGGGGGATCCGCGTCGGCGCGGTTTCCGGATGCAGCGGAATCAGCTTGATTTTCGGGTTTTCCGGCGGTGTGATCGGGCCGGGCCGCTGCGCCCGCGCTCCGGCCGCCGCGCCGAGCGCCACCAGCGCGCCCAGGCAAAAACGTACAATCGCTTTCCTCATTGGCATCGGCCCGAATCCGATTTTCGCACATCCGCGCCCGCGGCGCCCGCCCGGAACTCGAACGGCTTCCTGCATTCCTTCGCATCCGCCGGGGTCCGGCTCTGGTAAAATTCATCGTTTGCTTGGCGAGGAGGATTTCTCCGATGAGCGAGGAACGCCGCATCGCCAGACTGTACTACGTGAGCGGCTCGGTGCAAGGCGTGGGCTACCGCCATTGGGCGCGCCGCTCCGCCGAAGCGCTGGGCGTTGCCGGCTACGCGAAGAACCTGCGCGATGGCCGCGTGGAAGTCTACGCCATCGGCGCGCCGGACAAGCTCGGCGCCTTTCGCGAAAAGCTGGAAATGGGCCCGGCGTCGGCCGCCGTCTGGGAGGTACAGGAGCAGCCGGCCGATTTTCTGCCGCGCTACGGCAACGAATTTGCCATCGAACACGAAGGCTGGTGAAAAAGGAACCGGTATGGACGATTTGAAGAAAATGATTCGCGAGGTGCCGGATTACCCGA
>JAKAOH010000175.1 GCA_021812285.1 Acidobacteriota bacterium
CGAGGACGACGAGGAGACCGGTCGAAGTGATATCCAGCGTCCACAGGCCCGAGACGCCACCCGGGAGCACGGGCGATAGGACGAGCCAACCCATCCAAGCCGCGAGGTCCGCCCGCCGTTTTGCCAACCGGCAGAGCGCCCTGAAGCTTGCCCCCAAGCCTCCGGCCTCAGAACGTAAGATGTGAACCCACCCATGAGGAACTCCCGCTTCTCGACGGCTACCCCTGCAGCGCGCAAAGGCAGGATCAATCCGCAAGGATACTGCGATTCGCCAGTCCTACCTCAAGCGAGCTGTCTGCTTCCTGCGCCCGGTCTCCCAGTAGCCGTCGGGCAACTGCGGATGTTGGTACAATGAGCGCGCCTGGAGCTTTCGAGGCAGATGCCGCGGAGGTTCGTCACGCTTTCGAACGTGTGCTTCGTTAGCTCTCAGATCGAGATCCCCAGGTGGCACGCGGCACCGCCGATGCACAAAGGGCTCCGCGATATTATCGCGTGCCTGAGTTCGAAAAAGGCCAGCCGCGAACAGGGGAAGCGGTGGACTTGGATCATCTGCGACCCCTCTTTTTGCCACGCGTCGTTTCGCCGTGCCTTTGGCGGACATGACCCTTCGGAGTGAGTGACCGGTGCGCTACGTCATCATCGGCAACGGCGTCGCCGGCATCACCGCCGCATTCACCCTTCGCGCGCGCGACGCCTCCGCCGAAATCCTCCTCGTCAGCGGCGAAAGCGACTACTTCTTCTCCCGCTGCGCCCTCATGTACGCGTTCATGGACCGCATGTCACTCCGCGATCTCGAGCCGCACGAGCGCCGCGTCTACGCGAAACAAAACTTCCGTCTGATTCGTGACTGGGTCACCGATCTCGATGCTTCGCGCCGCCTCCTCACCCTCCAGTCCGGCTCTTCGCTTGCATACGACCGCCTGCTCCTCTCGACCGGTTCGCTGGGCGAAGTTCCCGATTGGCCCGGTCTAAACAGGGTGCGCGAAGGCGCGGTGCATTTCGTCACCCTCCAGGACCTTGGGCGCGCCGAGTCGCTCGCCCGGTCCGCCCGCGAAGCCGTCGTCGTTGGCGGCGGCCTCATCGGCGTCGAGCTCGTCGAATGCCTCGTCTACCATCGGCTGAAAGTCACGTTTCACGTCCGCGCGCCGTGGTATTGGCCGGGCGCGCTCGCGCGCGAAGAAGCAGAAATCGTCTCCGAGCATATCCGCCGGCACGGCGTGGATTTGCGGATGGACGAGGAAGTGGCCGAAATCCTCACGACGCCCGAGGGCCGCGTCTGCGCCGTCCGCGCGAAATCCGGCCATGAATATTCGTGCCAACTGCTCGGCATCGCCGTCGGCGTCAGCCCGCAAATCGCCTGGCTGCGCGGCGTCAAAACCCCTCCGCGCCTGGGCCGCGGCATCCAAGTCTCTTCGAGCTTCGAAACCTCACTCGAAAACGTCTGGGCCGCCGGCGATTGCGCCGAGTTTTCCGCAAACGGAGCCCCGTTCATCGAGCAGATCTGGTATTCCGCGCGCCGCCAGGGCGAACTCGCCGCCCGCGCTATGCTCGGCGACACCATTCGCTACGATCCGCCGATTTTCTACAACAGCGCCAAATTCTTCGGAATCGAATACACCGCGACGGGTGAAATCTCGCCTTCGCTTCCCGGCGTCCAAACTTTCTTCTGCCGCCTTCCTGCTCGCGAAGCCAGCGTACGCATCACCGAACGCGCCGGCGCCGTCATCGGCATCAACATGCTCGGCGCGCGCTGGGATCATTCCATTTTCGAGCGCTGGATCGCCGAGCGCCGCGATATGGATTACGCGGTTGCGCATCTCCCGGAAGCCCAATTCGACGTCGAATTCGGCCGCGTGGACCTCACACCCGTTGCCGCCGCCTATCACAACTGGCGCGCGCGCTCAGCCGCCGCGAAATAGCCATGGTGAGAAAGGGAAAATCCGCCTGGCTCGTCCACGATCTCACCCATCGCGGCCTGACCGCCTGGCTCCTCACCGCGCTTCTCGTCGCTTTCTATCTCCTGCTCTACTTGACGCATTTCTTCACGCCCGTCGCGCGTTCGCTCGGTCTTTCGAGCAAATGGACGCTCTATGGCCTGCTCTACACGCTCGCGATTCTCACGGGCGGCATCCACGTCCTGCGCAAATACCGGCGCAACCGCTATCAGGTCGTCCGCACTTCGGTCGTGATGTTCGTTCAGGTGGTTTTCGCCTTTTCCATTCCCGAAATCCTGAAATTCTTCCATCAACCCGAGTACTACTTCAGCTATTTCTGGCCGCTGAAATTCGATGATTTGAATCCCGGCGTCGTTTTCCATCTCCCGCTCTTTTACGCCCTCTACAGTTTTCTCGGCGCGCTGGTGATGGTTCCGCTGCTCGGCGTTTTCTTCGGCAAGCGCTGGTATTGCTCGTGGGTATGCGGTTGCGGCGGCCTGGCAAATACCGCCGGCGACCCGCTCCGCCATCTCACCAGCAAATCGAGCCGGGCGTGGAAATTCGAAAAAATCTCGATCCACTTCGTTCTCGCCGTTTCCGTGCTTCTCACCGCGCTGCTTTTCATCAGCTATGGCCTCGGCCATCGCGCTACCGCGCTCTCCCGCTTCACCTACGATTTCCAGACGGTTTACGCATTTCTCGTCGTCGCCATGCTCAGCGGCGTCATCGGCGCCGGCCTCTACCCGCTCGGCGGAACGCGCGTCTGGTGCCGCAATTTCTGCCCCATGGCGGCGATTCTCGGTCTGGTCCAGAAACTCGGCTCGTTCCGCATCGCGGTCAAGCCGAATATGTGCATTTCCTGCGGTCTGTGCAGCAAATATTGCGAAATGGGAATCGACGTTCGCAGCTACGCCCAGGCCAATCAAAGCTTCACTCGCGCCTCTTGCGTCGGCTGCGGCCTCTGCGCCGAGGTCTGCCCGCGCGGCGTGCTTCGTCTCGAAAACGCCCGCTTGCGTACACCGCAGGGAGCCTCCCTCGTCCGCATCGCCCCGCTCACCTCCGCTTCTCCGCTCTCGCCTGGCGGCCAGCGCTAATCGGCGCTTGCTTTTTTCCACCGCCCTGGCCGTTTCCCGCCGGACCGGCTGACGGTATAATGCCGTTGGTCAATCGTGTCCCTCTTGCGCACACGCGTGGAAGTGACCGACCTGCGCCGCGTCAGCACGCGCAAGCTGCAACCGCTGTTCGACGAAGAGATGCGCAGCTGGCGCGAACTGCTCCACTGGGATTATCACCCTTCGATCGATCTCATCCGCAGCTTCATCGAAGCCCATTCCCTGCTCGGCTACGCCGCCTGGCAAAACGGCGAACCCGCCGGCTACGGTTTCTACGTCCTTGAAGATCGCAAGGGACTGATCGGCGGGCTGTTCGTTTCGCCGCGCTATCCCCAGGCGGAAATCGCGCGGCTGCTGCTTTCGGAAATGGTGTCGAACCTTCGCCATCTCCCGCACATCGAGCGCGTCGAAGCTCAGATCATGCCGAGCGGACCGGAAATGGACGAAGTTCTCGCCGAGGAAGGGTTTCGCCTCTACCAGCGGCAGTTCATGCTGCTCGCGCTGGTTCCCCGCATGGCCCGCGAGCCGCGTCCGGCCGAAGGTTTGCGCCTGGAATCCTGGACCGATCGCTGGCTTCAGCCCGCCGCGCGCTTGATTCGCCTCGCCTACGACAGCCACATCGATGGCGAAATCAACGATCAATACCGCAGCGAAGCCGGCGCCTTGCGCTTTCTGCGCAACATCGTCTTCCTGCGCGGCTGCGGCGAATTCCTGCCGCGCGCTTCCTTCGTTGTCTCGTTTTCGGAAACCGACGTCCCGATTGGAATCGTGCTCACGTCGGCGGTCGCGCCCGGCGTCGCCCACACCACGCAGATCTGCGTCATGCCCGGCTACCAGGGCCACGGTCTGGGCCGCCGCTTGCTCGAAGCCTCCATCTCCTCTCTCGGCCGCGCCGGCTATTCCGCTCTTTCGCTCACCGTCACTTCGGCCAATCTTCCCGCTATCGGCCTTTACGAAAACATCGGTTTCCGCACCCTCCGCCGTTTTTCCGCCGGCGTCTGGACCCCATAGCTGGCGTAGGCCGCTCGATGAATTCAGGAATCCTCTGGAGGAAGGAATGGCACGGCTTGAGCCGTGCCGGGAAGACGATAAAAAATCAGCGGCTTCAGCCGCTGAAGTCTTCGGCGCGCAGCGCGTTCGCAACTACTGGCACCGACAAGGCAGCGCCTATCCGCCCTTCCGCGACCGCTCCTTCAGCAGCCCCTTTAGTTCCCCCAAGAATTCCCGCACGTCCTTGAAATCCAGATACACCGAAGCGAACCGCACGTAAGCCACCTTGTCCAGTTTCTTCAGGTGATTCATCAGCAGCGACCCGATCTCGCTCGTCGATCGCTCCCGATTCGGCGAATCCAGCACGAAGTGCTCCACTTCGTCCACCAGCGCTTCGAGCTTCGGCGTCGGCACCGGCCGCTTCTCGCACGCTTTCAGCAGCCCTTGCAGCACCTTTTGCCGGTCGAATTTCTCCCGCCGCCCGTCTTTCTTCACTACCATGTACGGAATCTCGTCGATCCGTTCGTAGGTGGTGAACCGCCGGCGGCACCGGTGGCACTCCCTGCGGCGCCGGATGAGTTCGCCGCGCCCGCTTTCGCGGGAATCCACCACGCGGTCTTCGCGCGAGGAGCAGAAGGGGCACCTCATCGCCGCGCCTCCCGTACCTGCTGCTCGGCCTCGGCGTCTTCCGCGTTCATCTCCTCGCGCTTCGATTCCGAAGCCAGCGCCCACAATTCGTGCATCGAAAGCCCCTGCCGGATGAAGAGCGGTATTCCAATGACGAGCACCGCCGCGAACGTCACCAGCCACAGCACGATCGCCGCGGCCGCCGCCGGCGCCTGTCCGATCCCGAAAAATTCGGTCAGCGCGATCATGCTGGCCACTTGGGCTCCGCCGCCGATCGCCGGCAATTGCACCATCGCTCCCAGCATCGTCACGCCGAGCAGCAGCATCGCGTCGGCGTAGCCCAATTGCCCCAGGCTCCCGCCGAAACTATGGCACACCCAGAGGAACGAAAGCGCCACCAGCGCCCAGTGCGCCACCGAATAGATAACCGCCTCGCCCAGGTCGCGCCAGGTCCGGATGCATTGCAGCCCTTCGCTGAATCCGGCGAAAATCAGCGCCACCTTCCGCCGCCAGCCCTTCTTTTGCCGCCAGACGCTGAGCCGCTGCGCCAGCCAACCGGCGCCATGCAGCCGGAAATAGACGAGAAACGCAACGATCGCCACCAGCAGCCCCATCATCGCCAGGCCGCCCGCTCGCGCCGCCACGATCGCCGAATCGTCTCCCGTCGCCGCCAGCCGCCCGCTCGCCAGCACCAGCCCCAGGCTGAAAATCAGCAGCGCCGCGGCCAGGTCGAAAATCCGTTCCAGCACGTAGACGCCAAACGTCCCCGAAATCGGCACCCGCTCCTTCCGCGCGATCAGCAGCGGTCGCACCGGCTCGCCCGCGCGGCCCAGCAGGAAAATCGCCGAAAATCCCATCAGTGTCGATTCGTAGACGCTCCAGAATCGCAGCCGGCCCAGGTACCGCGAAAACCCAATCCAGCGCAGCGACCGGATCGCGTAGCACACGTAGATCGCCGCCGCAGCCAGCAGCAGCAAGCTCAGCCGCGCCCCCGCGACCGCTTCTTCCAGCTTTGCCCAGCTGAAACCCTGTTTGGCGAGCGCGCCGCGCGAATGGTAGAGCAAAACCCCCAGCACCACCACGATCACGACGAGCAGAATCAGATTTCGTGCGATTCGTTTCATCCGTGCCGCACCGTAACAGCAAGGTCGCCAGAGTGTCAAGGCAACGAGCGGAAACGAGCGCGTGTAAGGCACGAGCAGCGGCGCCAGGAATTCGTGACGATTTGACAAATCGCAAGGGTGGCACTCGCGGGGCCTGCAAATATCGGCTCGGTTTTCCTGTAAGGAGTTTGCTATCAGCGTGATGCCTGATGGCGCGAGGGAGGTGGAGGGCGTCACCCGATGACAACTTTCCTTGGCTCTGATGGACGATTTTGTACGATTCGAATCGTTCAATGAAATTGTCGGCGAATTGCGGATCGGCGCATGAATACAGGCGATTTTCGTCTCGCAAATCCGGGACGTGAGGGAAATATGCAGTTTTTGGAGAGCCGGAACGAAAATTCGATCTGCCATCCATCGGGTCCTGGCGGGGAAATTGGGAAGGTGAAACTACAAGTTTGAGATTCCGCGACGTGGGCAGCATGGCTCGCTGCGCAATTGCAGCCAAGCGCCGGGATATCGCGTGCTTCCTCAGACGGGTCGTCACGGCGACAGGGTAGGAGCGAGAAGCGAGACACGCAAGGGACGGGTCTACGTGGGGTCGTAGAGGCGTACTACATCCGGGGGAATTAATTGGGTTTCTGGTTTGTCGGAGGCGTGCTCTTGAGCTTGTTAAGTTCAACGAGCATGGGGAAATCGGGATCAGCGTATGCGAGCAGCTTGCGCAATTCGTTTTCAATCTTCCCTGCGTCCTGGACGCGGCCCATGCGGCGGTAAAGCTGCGCCAAGGCCATTTCGTCCTTCATCCACAAGGGCGCACCAGCCATGGCGATCACAAAGTTGACGCGGGTCCTGTTGCCGGCGGCGGCCTCGAGCACCTGAAGCTCTGCCACCCGGTTGCCCTGTTCCTCGTACGCTTTGGCGAGCGATTCCGCGCCCTCAAAATATATGGGTATCGCTCCAGCGCGAGCCTCATTGACCCCCTGACGCAGCAACGGAATCCCCTTTGTCCGGTTTCCCTCCTTAACGAGCAGGTCGCCAATTAAAATCTTGACTTCAGGACCGGCTTCGTCGGGCGATCGCGAACCGAGGTACTCGCGGATAGCGGCTCCGGCTCGCGATAGGAGTCCCTCGCGGATCATAAACGAAACGGGCACAATGCCTTCCTCTGGAAGGCGGCCGAGACGAACAAGCCGCTCTCGTAGCGCCGAATGGTTTTCCCGCACGTAGGCGAGGATGGCGAGGTCGCTGTCGCGCTGGAGCGGGGAGGTGTTTGATACTCTCCGGAACCAGGTGTCCGCATTTCGGGCTTGGCCGAGCGACAGGAAGAAGAAGCCGAAGTCTTGCGGCGCGGCCAAGCTATCCTGACTGTTCGAGTTCCTCTCGTCACGAGCCAGATCCCGGCCGGCTTCTGCGACATCGTCTTTCATCCATGCCTCGTAGGCAGGATAGAGACGCAGCCAAGCTTTGTAGGTGAAGTTCGAAGAGCCTTTTGCACTCGCGAGCAAAGCATTTGCGCGGTCGATGTATGGCTGAGCCTGCCTGGGATCTTGCGCGAAAATGGCAAGCGAATAGGCGGCTTGACAGTTTGCGGCGAAGTTGTTTGGGCGGATGCTCGCAAGACGGACGGAAAGCTCGGCTGCCTCTCGCGCTCGGCCAGCCGCT
>JAKAOH010000017.1 GCA_021812285.1 Acidobacteriota bacterium
AGGGTCTTCTTCGGTTCCTCGAACCAATCGAGCAGTTTCGCTTGCTCGCCCCAGAATCCTTCCGGATCCTCCATCGCCTTCCGGTATAGACGCTCGTACTCCGCCAGGGATCCCACACGCGCCTGTTTGCTGAACCCTTCCGGCGGCGCGATGGCCTTTTCTTCGAGTATCTTGCGATTGAAGTCGGACATTGGCTCCCCCGGCGGACGCCTGAAAGTTTGCTTCAAGCCGTTATTACCCTAGGTCACCCCTTCCAGTGCGGTCAAGCCATTGCCGCAGTCGCCCGGCCCCAACTGACCGGACACCTACCCAAGGGACCTTGGTAAAGAAACTGGAACTCCTTGCTGGCCTGCAGTGAACTGTTACTGGAGGCCAGTGGAGAGCGTCCAAGTAATGTAGATGAGCGAATCGGAGGAGCTTCGGGACGATGTCTTGCTCGAACGGCTCGCGGTGGGCGACGAAGAGGCTTTCCGCACTCTTTATCGGCACCACCAGCAGCCACTCTACCGTTTCGCCCTCCACATGACGGGTCGCGCCGAATCGGCCGAGGAAGTCGTCCAGGAAACGTTCATGTTCCTGATTCGCGAACACGCCAAATTCGATCCTCAGCGTGGGGAACTCGCCGCCTTCCTCTTTGGCGTTGCTCGCAATCACGTTCGCCGTCTCGCCGAATCCGACGGTCGCTATCGGGACCTGCCGCCGGGTGATTTTGAAATCCTCGAAACCCAATCCCTCGGCTCCGGCGCCACGGATATTCCCGGTCCCGCCGACTCCCTCTTGCAAGCTGAACTCACCGCCCATGTCCGTCGGGCCGTTCTCAGCCTTCCTCACCGTTACCGGGAAGTCGTCACCTTGTGCGATCTCGAGGAACTCGAATATGAACGTGCTGCTGCCATCCTCGGCTGCCCGGTAGGAACGGTGCGCTCCCGGCTGAATCGGGCTAGGGACATGCTGGCGGAAAAACTTCGCGCAGCGTTCGCGCCGAAACCCGCGGCCAGGTTCTCCGCCGCGCGCGTCTTGGATACGAGGGGATGCGATGAAGTGCGCTGAATTTGCGGCAATCGTTCACGATCTGGTGCGGCCCGGCCAGGCCGATCACGCCCTGGCCACAATCGCCCGTGCCCATGCTGAGGTCTGTCCCGCTTGCTCTTCTCGTTTCGCTCAAGCGCAAAGCTTGGCCATGCTTCTCCGCGAAGTCTCCACTGAGAGCCGTTCTTTGTCTGCTCCGGATCCTCTCGAGTACCGCCTTCTCGATGCTTTCCAGGCGCAAACTCCCGTGTCCGTCCCTCCCTCCGCACGCACTCGGCGCGCATTTCTCTGGCCCGTCGTGTTGGCATGGGCCGGATCCGCTGCTGCCGTTTGTGCTGTGGCTTTTGTGCTGCTGAATCGTGCTCCGGGCCACCGTCCCTCCCCGGTGGCCCGGCCGGTTTCGGTCGCGGTGGCAACATCGGTAAATCCGCCGATCCCCGTCAGACGGCCCGCCGTCCCGCTTCCCAAGTCGCCGTCTGTTTCGGACAAAAGTTCCGGCCAGCGTCTCGCGTCCAATTTCGTGCCTGTTCCGTTTTCAGGCGGTCTGGCCCGCGGCGATTCGGCGCTGATCATCCGAGTTCAAGTTCCACGCTCAGCTTTGGCCGAATTGGGTTATCCCGTGGATGAAAGCCAGGGCAGCGGACTCGTGCAAGCCGATCTCGTCGTGGGAGAGGACGGTTGGCCGCGCGCTGTCCGCATCGTGCGGTAACGGATTGCCCTTGGCGCGCCCGCTGCATCTTTTCACGGTCCGCGCCGCGGAGAATGTTTTGGGGAAGGAGTGGTTCTGATGTTCCGGCAACGATCGTCGCAGAAGCTCTCGGTGGTATTCAGCGGAAATTGGGCGCGCCGCTTTGTTCGCGCTCTCGTCGTCGGCGGGCTCTTTCTTGTGGCTGCCGCGCCTTCCCATGCGCAATTCCCTCCGCCGGTAAAGTCCCTGCCCGCTCCCGGCCAATTCAGCCGCCGCTCCATGCTCCCGCAACCAGGCCCCATGTCCGGCGTCTTTTCCTTTGTCGAGCCGCTTTCCGACGTCAACAGCAAGGTCGTCAAAGGAGTGCCTTTCTCCGCCACCGTCATTCGGGAAACCGTTCAGCGCCTCGCCGATGGCAACGTCATCAACCACAAATCCGTCGGCACATTCGCGCGCGACGGCGAAGGCCGCACCAGCCGCGAAATCACTCTCGATAACATCGGCCCCTGGGCTTCCGCCGGTAAACCGCCCGTACTCGTCTTCATCAACGACCCGGTCGCGCGGAAAATTTACGTTCTCGACGAAAATCGAAAAACCGTCTCCGAAATTACTGCTTCGAAAAATGCGAACTTGCGGCGTTCAATGCGCTTGCGGCGCTGGCGGGAATTCCAGAGCGACGTTCAAACCCAATCCCTCGGCGATAAGACCATGGACGGCCTGCAGGTGCAGGGTACGCGCATCGTCCGCACCATTCCCGCCGGCCAGATCGGTAACGAAAAGCCGATCGTCATCACCACTGTCCGTTGGTATTCTCCTGAATTGCAAACCACCATCCTGCTCAAGCGCACCGACCCGCGCTTCGGCACCAACACCTTTGAATTGAAGAACATCAATCTCTCCCAGCCCCCCGGTTCTCTCTTCACCGTTCCGCCCGGTTACACGGTGCGGCGCGAAAAAGGTTTTCGCGGAATGGCCGGGCCCCGTCCAGGGCAAGGCCCCGACTTTCCGTAAAAGTTCCTCGCGGCGACTACCCCTCCCACGGGGAAACACAAGCTTGGGGGCGCCAAATCTCCCCGCCCAACGGCGCCCCCAAGTGAGGTCCCAATCCCAGTCACCGGCCCGCTTTGCATCGCGTCCCACTACTCCATCGGTCTTTCTCCGTTTCCGCCGCTCTCTGTATACTTCCCGGAGGAGCCCAACATGACGGACGTCAAAGCTCTCGAAGCGCAACTCCACGCCGAAGGCTTTCTTCAAACCTATGTCTGGCAGGACGCTCCTCGCGCTTTCTATGCCGATCACGTCCATCCCGGTGAAACCGCCCACATCATCCTCGCGGGCGAAATGACCCTCACCATGGCCGGCCAGACCGTCACTTGCCGTCCCGGTGATCGCCTTGATGTTCCCGCCGGAGCCGTCCATTCCGCACGGATGGGCCCCGAGGGCTGCCGCTACTTGATCGGCGAACGCTAGCCACAGAGCGGCGATCCGGCTCCATCCAATTGGCGATGACCGATTAGGCACAACTGTTTACTTCGAATGTACTGAACGTTTCCCCCTACCTACACTGTTCTTAACGGCGCGGATTCGGGAGGCGCTGGCATGGATTCGTTTTTGATGATTGTCGGTTTCACGCTTCTATCGCTTTTGCTTGTCTTTACAGGCGGTTACATGCTTGCCAGCCCGCGAAGGTTCGCTGCTGCCTGCGAAGTGTTTGCCGCTGTCGGAAATCTTCCCAGTCTTCTGCCTCGTTCCGTCAAGAGCGCCCTGTTCCAGGTTCGCGCGATCGGTCTTTTGGGCTTGGCCACCGGACTGATTCTTGCCGCCGGCACCGTCCGCTGGATGCCGTTCATTGCCCAAACCGGTTCCGGCCAAATGGAGCTGGACTGGTTGATCGTTCCCGCGATGTTGGGACTTTCCGCCGGATACGTAATCCTTCTCTACGGCACGGATTGGGTCGCGCGAAAATTCAGCAAGGTGGCGGACCATCCTCTCATCCCGCAGGACCTGATTATCGCTCTGACTTGGGAACTGAGAATTGCGGGTGTCGCGTTCACCCTGTTTGGCTTGGGCGCCGCGTCCGTTTGGTTCAGGACCTTGATCCGCTGATTGATTTCGTCTGGGGAGTTGTTTCGCTCTTCAAAATGACATCCATCCTGCCGTCACGGCCGCTCCGGCCCGATGGCCCTGTCCAGTAGTTCCACCACGTGCAAAACCTCCTGCCCCTTCCCGGCGAGTTCTGCTCCCGCGCGTAGCTGCAGCAGGCAGCCGGGGTTGGCCGTCAAAATGGTCTGCGCCGCGGTCGCGTTCACGCATTCCATCTTTCTCTTCAGTAGCGCCATCGCCGTTTCCGTCTGCGTCACGTTATAAACGCCTGCCGAGCCGCAGCATTGATCGGAGAGCTCCATTTCCACCAGTTCCACGCCTTCTACCGCCCGAATCAGCCGTCTGGGCGCCTCGCGCACTTTCTGCCCGTGGAGCAGGTGGCAGGAATCCTGATAGGTCGCTCGCATCTGCACGTGCCGCATCGGCGCTGTCAGTCCCAGTTCGTCCAGAAATTCCGTCACATCCTTCAGCATGCCCTCGAATCTCTTCGCTCGCTTGTGCTCCTCGGGATCGGTGGCGAACAGCAGCCCGTACTCTTTCATCGTCGACCCGCATCCCGCTGCGTTCGTCACGATTGCGTCGAATCCCGCTTCGTCGGCAAGAAACACATCAAAATTCCGCCGCGCCATCTCCCGCGCCACGTCTCGATATCCTGCGTGCACCTCGAGCGCTCCGCAGCACCACTGCCCCTCCGGTACAACCACTTCGCACCCGTTCGCTCGCAAAACGCGAATCGTCGCTTCGCTCAGCGCCGAAAACGTCATTCTCGCGACGCATCCCGCGAAAAACGCCACTCTCGCCCGCCGAGCGCTGCGCGCGGGAAATGTTCGCGTCGTCTCGGTCGAAAAGAATTTCCGGTCAATTTCCGGTAGCAAGTCCGCCCGCTTGTCGACTCTCATCAGCTTCAGCAAGCCCGCGCTTCGCGCCATCTTCTGCAGCCCCGATTGTTGCACCAGCCGCATCAACCCCCCGAGCGCCGCCATCCGCTTGGGGTAGGGAAGCAATCGCCGGTAAAAAAGATCCCGGCCCAGCCGCGCCATGCCCTTGCGCCGATATTCCTTTTCGATTCGTCCCCGCGCCAGTTCCACCAGTTTCCCGTATTCCACGCCCGACGGGCATGCCGTTTCGCACGCGCGGCAATCCAGGCATCGATCGATGTGCGTAACGAACGTCGAGTCCATCGCCATTTCGCCCGAATCCACCAGGAACATCTGCCGGATTCGTCCTCTCGGCGAATCCGCTTCCCGGCCCCACAAGCGGTACGTCGGGCAATGGTTCAGGCACAATCCGCAATGCACGCAGCGCGCAAAGTCGCCGTATTCGGCTCGCTCCGCCTCGCCCGCCATCGCCCTCATCATTCCTTTAGCTTCCACTGCCACGCCGTTCAAATCCCTCCGAAAAATCTTCCTGGACTCAAAATCGCCTGCGGATCGAACACCAGCTTTAACTTTCGCATCAGCGCCGCATCCGGTCTTCCGCTGCCCCAGATCAACGCCCGTCTTTTCAGTCCATCCGGGCACCACGGAATCCAGCCAAACCCCTGCGCCGCTTCGGCCGCTGTTACCACCTCGCTCGCCGCCGCGGCCAGCCTCTCGAAAATCTTCTCTTCGCTCGTTTCCGGCAGAAACGCCGTGTAGACTATCCCGACTCCTCGCGCCACTATCGCCACGCGTATTCCATGCTTTTCGCCGCTTCTGCGGGAGGCCGCAAAGATTTCCCCCATTCGGCTCGGCAAAACACTCGCGCGAACGACCGTTGTCGCCGGAGATGCATCAAGCAGCAAAGGAATCGCCTCTCGCAGCCGCTCCGCTACCGATCGATTCGTCCCGCCGTCGAGGGAAATCGCTTGGGCCGCGCCGCTCTCACTCGCCATGCCGCCCAGGTCGGTCTCGAATCGTCGAAGCACTTTCTTGCTCCCGCCGAATCCCGCAATCACCGCCCATCCCGCCGAAGCAGCCCGCCAACCCTCCGAATCCATTCCCATTCCACCCAAATCTGTCTGTCCACCGAGCAGCGCTGCCATCGCCGGACTTAAAATTTCCAGCGTCGCCGGTGCTACCGCCGATTGCGCGATGCGTCGCACGAAGTCGATTGCTCCCGTTTCCTCTCTGAATGACGCTAGGAATCCGCCGTCCGCCTCGGCCACGGGAAACGTTTTGAAATTTATTTTCGTCAGAACTCCAAGCGTGCCCAGCGACCCGATGAATAGTTTGTGCAGGTCGTATCCCGCCACGTTCTTCACCACGCGCCCGCCGCTCTTGGCTCGCGTCCCATCGCCGGTCACGAATTCCGCTCCCAGCAGAAAATCCCGCGCGCTCCCGTACCCTTGCCGCAATGGCGAATCCACTCCGCTCGCCACCGTTCCTCCGATCGTCGCCCGTTTCTGGTAGGGCACCGAAAGCGGCAGAAACTGACCATGCTCGCCGAGCAGCTTGCTCACGTCCGCCATGTGTGCGCCCGCCTCCACGCTCAGCGTCAAATCGCCCGGATCGTATCCATGCACCTGTTCGAGTCTCGTCGTCACCAGCGCCACGTCGTACCGCTCCGGCGATCCGCCCATGCCGATTTTCGTTCCCGCTCCCCGGGTAACCACTCCCAGCTTCTCGGCCGCGCACATCCGCAGGATTTCCGCGATCTCCTCCGCGTTCGCCGGTCGCACCAAGGCCTTCGGCGTCACGCCGTGAATGGCGTATTTTCCGATCTCGTGAGGATCGCCGCTTGTATTTGCCTCGCCCGCAATGGCCGCGAGTGCCTGCGCCAGTTTCTCTGCGCTTCCGTTCATCGCTGCGTCACGCCCCGCACGCCCTCACCCAATTCGTTCGGCCCTCGCCCCATCGCCGGAGCCCGTATTTCGCCGCAGCTCTTGCTGGCAGGGAACAGCTTTCCCGGATTGAGCAGCCCGGCGGGATTGAGCGCTCCCCGCACTCGCTTCATCAGTTCCAAATCCGCCTCGCTGAAGAGCAGCGGCATCAGCCGGTCCTTTTCCATCCCGACGCCATGCTCGCCGGTGATGGATCCACCCATCTCCACGCACAGCGCGATGATCTCGCTCGCCGCCGCCATCGCCCGTTCGAAAGTTCCCGGCTCTCTGTGGTCGAAACACAGCATCGGATGCAGATTGCCGTCGCCCGCGTGAAAAATATTCCCCACTTCGAACCCGTGCCGTTTGCCGATCTCCGCGATCCGCCGCAGCGTTTCCGGCAGGCGCGTCCGCGGAATCACCCCGTCCTGCACGTAGCAATCGGGCGCCACTCGTCCCACTGCGCCAAACGCGTTCTTCCGCGCTTTCCAGAGCGCTTCCCGTTCCCGTTCGTCCTTCGCGGTTCTCACTTCGCGCGCCTTGTGCGCGCGGCACGTTTCCACCACCGCCTCGGCCTGTTCTTCCGCCGCCTCTTTCGGCCCATCCACTTCGATCAGGAGTATCGCTCCCGCATCGGTCGGCAATCCTGCGTGAATCCACGATTCCACCACGCGGATCGTCCAGCCATCCATCATTTCGCACGCCGCCGGCGTGATTCCTCGCGCCGTCAGCGCCGCCACCGTCTCGGTAGCGTCATCGGTGGTTTCGAAGACCGCCAGCAGCGTTTTCACCGATTCCGGCAGCCGCGTCAATTTTGCCGTGATTTCCACCACCAGTCCCAGCGTGCCTTCCGATCCGACGAAAAGCCCCACTAGGTCGTATCCGGGCGCGTCGACCGCTGCCCCTCCGATGCGATAGGTCTCGCCGTCGGGCATCACCACTTCGAGTCCCAAAATGTGGTTCGTAGTCACCCCGTATCGCAGCGTGTGCGGCCCTCCGGCGTTTTCCGAAACGTTTCCGCCGATCGTGCACGACTTCTGGCTGGAAGGATCGGGAGCGTATTGCAGGCCCGCTCTTGCTACGGCTCGCGAAAGCTCCAGGTTCACTACTCCCGGTTCGACCACCGCCCGCTGGTTTTCGTAATCCACCGCCAGAATCCGATTCATCCGGGAAAACACTACCTGCACGCCGCCTTCCCGCGCTAGTGCCCCTCCCGAAAGCCCCGTTCCCGCGCCGCGCCCGACCATCGGCACGGCGTACCGGTTCACTAATCGGGCGATTTCCGCCACCTCGCTCTTGTTCCCAGGAAACACCACGCAATCCGGCCGCCCGGTTTCCACCGAACCGTCGTACTCGTACAGGCGCAGCTCTTCTTCTTTCGTGAGCACCTGTTCCCGCCCAACGATTCGCTCGAGCTCCGCAACAATCCGTGAATCAATGTGTCGGCCAGGCATTCTGTGGCGACTATAGTGCAACGCCAGGAAGCGGACAACTCGCTTGATGTCCCTCGCGCGGTCCTCGATCCCTGCGTCTCGATGTCCGGATTATTCCTGAATCAGGATGCGCAGGTCGCGCAGATTGTTGCCCGTCGGCCCCGTCAGAATTGCGTCGCCCAGTCGCGCGAAGAAGCTGTAGGAATCGCTTCGCCGGAAAAAATCCGCGGCATCGAATCCCGCCACCCGCTCACGGCCGATTGTCGTTCCATCGGCAATCGCTCCGGCCGCCGGGCTCGAACCGTCGATTCCGTCGGTTGCCGCGCTCAGCATGGCCACCGGCCGCCCCTCGATTTTCTGCGCCATGTAAAGCGCAAACGCCGAATTTCGCCCGCCCAGGCCGTTTCCGTTCATGCGGCACAGCACTTCGCCGTCGGCAATCACTGCCACCGGAAGCCCGGGATTGGCCTGCTTGTGCTGATCGAGCAGCCCTAGCAAAAAATCCGAGGCCCGTTCGAGCGGCCAGTTGTCGGTCGAATTGTCGCAAATCGTCTCGAGACCGTGCGATTCGGCGGCGCGATGCGCTTGGTGAAACAGTTTGTGCTGATCGAGCAGCAGGAAAAATTGCGATCGCTCGAACGCCGGATCACCCTCCTTCGGCGTCTCCCGCAGCGTCCTTCGCTCGAAACAGTTTCGCAGCGCCCCGCTCAGTTGCTCCGTCACTCCATACCGCTCCGCTACCTGGTACGCGTCTTCCACTCTCGAGGAATCGGGTAGCGTTGGTCCCGAGGCCAGCGCAAATTCGCGCCCGGGTGGAACGTCGCTGATGGCGAGCGTGAATTTCACTGCCGCTGGCGCCGCGGCCGCCATCCGTCCGCCCTTCACCGCCGAAATGTGTTTCCTCACCACGTTGATTTCGTCAACCGAGCCGCCGCAGTTCACCAGCGTCCGCTGCAGTTCGCGCATCTCTTCGAGAGAAACTCCCGAATCCAGGGGCAATTCCACCAGCGACGACCCTCCGCCCGAAAGCAGGAAAAATACGGTGGTTCGCTCGTCCGTTTTCACTAAAAGGTCTAGAATCGCCCGCGCCGCGGCAAAGCTTCCTTCGTTCGGTGCTGGATGGCCCGCCAGGAAAAATTGCAGCCCGCGAATCCTCCGCGGCGGCGGCGATGGTGCGGCCAGAATTCCCTCCATTGGGAAGTCCGGCTCCAGCACTTCCGCCAATCCTTCCGCCATTGCGCATGCGGCCCTGCCAAAGGCCACTACGCGCAATTCTGCGGCTTGCCCGATCTCAATTTCCGTGTCACCAATCAGTAGCCGCTTGCCCTCGCGCGCGATTGTCGCCCGCACCGCACGTCGCGCATCCACTGCGTCCAGCGTCTGTTCGAAAATCGTTCGGGCGAGTGGTTTCAAATCGCTCATGGCACGCCCGCTGCCGGTTTCCTCATGCCTCGCTCAGCGCTGCCGCTCCGGCGCGTGCCACGTCGCTGTCCTCATCTTCCGTTCCTGCGCTCACCCCGATCGCACCGGTCACCTGCCCATCCACGATCAGCGGAATCCCGCCCCGAACTGAAGTTTGCTGGTCCGGCCGCGCGACCGCCAGTCCCAGCGCCACCATCAGATTCGGCTCTCCGTCGCGCATCGGCGCCCCTGTTGCTGCACGGCGCAGCGCCGCCGCGCGTGCCTTCGTGATCGCAATTTCCACCGACGCCGGTTTGGCTCCGTCCATCCGCGCGAACGCCAGCAAATGCCCGCCGTCATCCACCACGGCGATGTTCATCGGATGTTGGATTTCGACGGCGCGTCGCTCGGCCGCGGCCAGCACGGCGCGAGCCCCTTCAAGAGTCAAGCGGGGAATATTGCGGTTCACCAGCGTCATCATTCCTCGGTTCCGTCACGCGCCTCTACGGAGGGTCCGATGAAGGCTCTTCACGCCAACAGGTCGCGCTGGCCCGACATTCGGGCATCGCGGTCATGGGCGAAACGCTGGATGGCCGCAAAGATCGACTCGGTGTCAAGGTGAGCCTCGGCAATGACGTCCGGTTCCAGGCCCCCAGTCAGCCATTGATTGTCCCAATCCGCGGTCAGCGAATAGGCGTCCGTCAGCGGGCCCAGGTTCCGAATGGGCCACACGCGCCGCGTCCCGGTGCTCACAACCATGAGGTCGTAATACGCTTCGGGAGGAAGCACTGAACGGCGATACTCTTCCGGTTGCCGATCGAAGAGTTCCTCGCTCACGGCCGCGATGATTTTGACGTTCAATCCCGTTCGATCCAGGCGCGGCAACAGGCTGACGAGATTGACGGTGGAACTCGAGCCCTGCACCAGCACGTAGCCGGCTCGTTGTTGGCCAGGCGCGAAATCGCGAATGACGTAGAGCCCTTTGGCCGCGGCTTGGAGCGAGGGATCGGCGAATGTGCTGCGGTCGGCCACGGGGAAATCGGGCCGGGCGACCTCGATGGAAATGATGCCCACTTTCGGCTCCCGGGCGGCAATCTCGGCGGCGGCGAAATAGCCCGGCGCCACATCGTTGAAGTCCCAGAAATTCAGGTGGATGGTTTGACCGCGCGGAAAGAGCTTCCATACTTGGGTCGCAAAGATTCCAAAGTGGGTGCGGGCATCAGCAGCCGTCTCTGGCCCCGAATGAGCGGCGAGAATGTGTAGAACCCCCATGCGGAAGCGGCTGTCCTGGTTCTGTTGGCTCCAAACGCGAGCTGGGGTATACATGAGCGGCGTAAACGCGCCGTAGGTCCCGCTCATGGCCCATACCCCGGCGAACGCGTCGGGATCAACGCTGGCGCTCTGGCTCACCAGTCCGATGGCTGTCGACACGTTGCCCGCTTCCTGGATTGCGGCTTTCAGCCGTGTTCCCAGCGGATTGGTTTCTGGATTGTAGTGGCCCCACAAGCTGCCGTGTTCCATGTTGATGGACTCGGAAAGGTCGGCGGCAATCGTGAAGAAACGGTTCCCGGTGACGTAGTTCATCCACTTGATCACTTCGGAGATCGCCCGCCGCGTTCCGGCCA
Source organism: Acidobacteriota bacterium (assembly GCA_021812285.1). GTDB lineage: Bacteria > Acidobacteriota > Terriglobia > Acidiferrales > UBA7541 > JAKASX01. Next base: position 11,080 of record JAKAOH010000017.1, read on the forward strand.
ACTCGCCAGGCTTGTGGAAAAGGGTGATCGCCACTTGCTTTTCCGCCCCGGAGACTGGATTCGTCACAGCGACCTTTTGCGGCTGCGTGGGAAGATTGGCCACGCGCAGGCGCTCGTCCAGGAAGGGGTCGCGATGAACGTCGAGACGCAGAGGGAAATCGTTCTTGACGCTGTCGCCGATCGCGACCAGCCGGTCAGCGAGCCAGTCGCCCAGACCGTCGCGGTCGAGCAGCGACATCACGACATCAATGTTGGTTTTGAACTGAATCAGCCTCTGGCGGGGATCGGTGACCGGACCCTGATGAATGCCCTCAAAGGTGACGCCATAATGCTTCTCGAAGGTGCTTGCCAGGGCCACGAAATAATCGGAGTTCATCTTCAACGAGTACGGGTGGCTCGGATAGCTGACGAGCTGATCCATTCCAGCAACCTTGCCTTCGGCCGCGCCCGGCCAATACCCTTTGGTGGTGTTGCCAATGACGATGAACGGGCGGCGATCGCGTTCATCCCAATCTTCCATGGTCTTGAGGACGGAGATAATCTGGCTGTAATCATTGCCGTTCGGCAGCGTCAAGACGTTCCAACCGTAGGAAGTCCACTGGTCCACGAGCCGGTAGCTATCGAATTTGCTGTCAACCACGCCCCCGACCAGCATGTCGTCAATACCCGCGTTGTTGTAAGACAACAGAATGCGAAGGCGCTTGCCCACCTGCAACGCTAGAGCCTGCGTTTTGAGTTCCTGCGCGTGCCCTTCCGTCAATGCAAATTCGCCCTCCAGCGCTATCACTTTCAAAGAGCTCGGAGCGCCCGCTATGTCCCAGAATGCGGCCTTGCCAGCGGAGGCGGCGATGCCAACTCCCGACGGGCCGCCGTTCACGTCGTTCGTCGCGTCTGTGCTTTCCGCATGGCCGGCGAGCGCTTTGATGCCGCGCTCCTTGGCCTGGGCGAACAAGGGATGATCAACCAAACCGTAATCCTGAAGGAGGTGCTTCAAAACGGCGGCGCCGCGGCGGAATCCGAGGGCGTCAACCGGTAAGATGGCCACATTCGGATCGACGTAGTAGCGGCGATCGCCGGTAGCTTTGAATTTCCGTTCGAGCGCTTGCCCCAGAATCATCCACAGGGCATAGCCGGTCGGGATATTGTGCCCGCCGGCCAACAGGAACTTGTCGCAAAAGGGGTGCTTCGGGCGCCGGTAATCGTAGCGCAATCCTCCCAGTTCCGGCCCTGCCATGTGTGCCGCGACGTTGTAGGGCGTGTAGGCCAGTGGTCCGCCAAAGTGGCCCGTCTGCGCGTAGTTCCCGAGCAGCACGAGTGTCATACACGTCATGTAACCAATGTCTTCCAAAGCCCCGGGTCGGCCGATGTGCGCCTCCAACCGCTCAACCGGCGACGGCGCCGAATACGCGTGCGATACCAAGTTTTCCGGCCCTCCTCCAGAGTAGGGTTCCAAACCCAACGGAACGCATGATAGACGAATTGCCCCTGTCGGTAAACTCCGCGCGAGAAGCATGTCAGCCGCCCTCGCGTTGACAACCCTCCGCCCCTTGGCTACCCTCAATTTTTTCCATATCGAGGACTTCCACGGCTTATGGCGGAGAAACCCATCGAACGCAAGCTGCCCTCCCGGCAGGAGGATTTCGCCGAGTGGTACAACCAGCTCGTCCTTCGCGCCGAACTCGCCGATTACGCGCCAGTTCGCGGCTGCATGATCGTGCGCCCTTATGGCTGGACGCTCTGGGAGAATATTCAGCAGGCGCTCGATCGCCGCTTCAAAGCCACCGGCCACGTCAACGCCGCCTTCCCGATGCTCATCCCTCGCAGCTTCATCGAAAAGGAAAGCAAGCACGTCGCCGGCTTCGCTCCCGAACTGGCCGTCGTCACCGTCGGCGGCGGCGAGGAACTCGAGGAACCTCTCGTTCTTCGCCCCACGTCGGAAACGATCATCGGCCACGCCTACGCCCGCTGGGTCCAGTCCTATCGCGATCTGCCCATTCTGATTAATTTGTGGAACAACGTCGTTCGCTGGGAACTTCGCACCAAGCTCTTTCTCCGTACCTTGGAGTTCTATTGGCAGGAAGGCCACACCGCTCACGCCACGGCTCAGGAAGCGGCCGAGGAAACTCGCCGCATGCTCGACGTTTACACCGATTTCGCCGTAAACGAAGCTGCGATTCCAGTCATTCCCGGTCGCAAATCCGATTCAGAGCGTTTTGCCGGCGCTGACCAGACGTTCTCCATCGAAGCGATGATGGGCGATGGCAAAGCCCTCCAGTCCGCCACCAGCCACAATCTCGGCCAGAATTTCGCTCGCGCCTTCGAAATTCGCTATCTCGATCGTCAAGGCCAGCTCCAATATTGCTGGACCACGTCTTGGGGCCTTTCCACGCGCTTCATCGGCGCTATCATCATGGTTCACGGTGATGATCAGGGCCTCGTTCTCCCTCCCCGTCTGGCCCCGCTCCAGACCGTCATCGTTCCCATTTTCAAAACCGAAGCGGAAAGGGAACTGACCATTGAAGCCGCCGCCAAGGTCCGCGACGCCCTCGCCGCCGCCGGCATTCGGGTTCGCCTCGACGATCGCGACGGCGTCAGTCCTGGCTTCAAATTCAACGATTGGGAGATGCGCGGCGTCCCGCTCCGCGTCGAAATCGGTCCTCGCGATGTCGCCGCTCGTTCGGTCGTGCTCGCGCGCCGCGATCGGCCAGGCAGGGAAGGCAAGAGCCCTGCAAGCATGGACGCCATCGTCGAATCCGTCTCCCAAACGCTGGCGACTATCCAGCAATCTCTCTATGATCGAGCGCTCGCGTTCCGTCGGCAGAACACGCGCGAGGTCGGCTCCTACGACGAGCTCAAGTCAGCCGTCGAAACCGGTTTTGCTCTCGCCTGGTGGTGCGGCGACGCGGAATGTGAAGCTCGCATCAAGGAGGAGACACGCGCCACCACGCGATGCATCCCGCTCGATCAGCCCGGTGGCTCCGGTTCCTGCGTCGTGTGCGGACGCCCCGCGAAAGAACAGGCGGTTATCGCCCGCGCCTACTGATGGAGTGAGCCCCGCGGTAATTTTCCGTTCCCCGATCATCTTTTCTGGTTTGTTCCGCGTAAGGTATTTCCGTAGACTTTCGTCGGTCACGCTTTTTCCCTGATTTCTCACCTGATGGAAAGGCAACCTCCAGCCCAGTACGCTCTTCAAATTTAAGGATATTAAAAGGAGGGGCGTAAATGGCTACGAAACCCTATTTCCTGTCCGCTTTGTTGATTCTCGGCTCCGTGTTCTCCGTGGGTTGTCTCGCGACGAGAGGTTATGTCCGCTCCAGCGTGCAACCCGTCAGTTCCAAGCTCGATCAGGTTTCCACCCAGACCAATCAGCAGGGCGCCCAGCTCAAGCAGACCTCGGATAAGCTCGACCAGACCTCCCAGCAGGTTCAGCACGACGAAACGGTCCTTTCGGCTACTAAGGAAACTGCCGATGCTGCCGACAGTCGCTCCACCGAAGCGCTGAACGGCACGCGGCAAAATGCTCAACAGCTCTCCGACCTCAACAACACAGTTGCCAATCTCGACGCATACAAGGTTTCTGACCAGGCCGTCGTTCTGTTCGGCTTTAATCGGTCGAATCTCACCTCCGACGCCAAGGCCAAGCTCGATACACTCGCCAGTGACATTCAGAGCCAGTCGCGCTTTTTCATCACCGTCGAGGGTTACACCGATCAGACCGGTCCGGCGAGCTACAACGATATTCTCAGCCGCAAGCGCGCCGATAGCGTCATTCGCTATCTCGTGGCTGAACACAATATCCCCATCTATCGCATCCACACGATCGGTCTTGGCGAAGAGAATCTTGTCAATGGCGGCCGCACCCTCCAGGATCGCAAGGAGAGCCGCCGGGTTCACGTGAGCGTCTACGTCGCTCCCCCGCTCCCCACGCCGAAGTCGTCGTCCGCCACGCAGTGACCGGTACGCCGTTTCTGCGGCGGCAGTTCGTGTGGGAGGGGAAAAGTCGCGCGCGAAGCGGGCGCCTGTGAATTTCGCCCGCTTCGCGCGCGATCCGGTTGTCCCCGGCATTCGTTGCTTGCTGGCGCGAACCGGGATTGTGAGTCTCGAAAGCGAGGAAACGCGCTTGCGCCTCGCGGTTCCAACGCTTCTGGTTTGCCCCTTGGATCCGCATTCTGTCTTTCCGGCGTAATTTCCGGTGACTCAATCTGACGGATTGGCCTTCGGGGAAGTACAATGGCGTTTGCCTAGCTATGCGCCGACCCGGAAAATCGCTTCCCAAAAAGTCGAGTGACCAGAAACGGAAAGGCCGTCTGCGCCTTCGCATCCGCTTCGATCGCGGCTTCTGGTTTTCTCGCGTCGGGCTCTCTATTATCGGCGCCGTTCTTGTGCTCTTTCTCGCTGGCGCCGGCGTCTTCCTCTCGTATTGGTTCCGTTTCGAACATCTGATGGATCTCCGCCTCAGCGGCCAGATTTTTGGCCGTGCAGCCGAGGTTCTCAGCGCGCCCGGGCGCATCGAAGTCGGCCAGCCGCTCTCCGAGCAGCAGCTCGTCGCCTACCTCCAGCGCGCCGGCTACACCGAGCAGCCCGACGATTATTCCCCCGGCTGGTATCAAGCTTCCGGTACGTCCGTCGAAATTCATCCGTCGAAGACTTCGTATTTTCAAGGCACCAATGCCCTCCGGGTCGATTTCGCCGGCGGAAAAATCGCCGCGATGCGCCTGCTCGATAGCGGCCAGATGACTTCGGGCGCCGAAATCGAACCGGTCGTCGTCACCACCCTCTTCGGCAGTTCCCGAGTGAAGCGTCGCGTTCTCCAGTACGACGAACTTCCGCCCACGCTCATCCACGCCGTCCTCGCCGCCGAAGACAAGGATTTCTTCACCGAATCTGCGGTCGATCCCAAGCGCATCCTCGCCGCCGCCTGGACCGATCTCCGCCTGGGCCGCAAGGCGCAAGGGGCCAGCACGATCACCATGCAGGTAGCCCGCACGTTCTTCTTCAGCCGTGCCCGCACGTTCCGCCGGAAATTCGAGGAAACGCTGATGGCGTTTGAGCTCGAACACCATTTCACCAAAGAGCAGATTTTCGATCTTTACGCCAATCAGGTCTATCTCGGCAATCGCGGCAGCTTTTCCATTCACGGTTTCGGCGAAGCTGCCCAGGCCTATTTCGGCAAGGATATTCGCGACCTCAGCCTCGCCCAGGACGCCTTTCTCGCCGGTATCATCCGCGCTCCAAACTACTACGCCTCCAGCGACGCCCACCCCCAGCGCGCCTACGACGCCCGCAATCGCGTCCTGAACGGGATGGTTAACGACGGTTTCATCTCCCGCGCCCAGGAACAGGCGGCTTTTGAGGATCCTCTTGTCGTTCGTCCCGCCGCCGTTTCCACCAGCGACGCCCCCTATTTCGTCGATCTGGTTCGCCAGCAACTGCTCGATCATTTCACCGAGCGCCAGCTCACCAGCGACGGCTATCGCGTCTACACCACGCTCGATCCCGAGCTTCAGCATGCCGCCGTCCAAGCCGTTGCCGATGGTATGAAGCTCGTTGATCAGCGCCTCGCCTGGCGTTACGCCCGCCGCCAGAAGGAAGGCAAGCCTGTTTCTCGGCCCCAGGTCGCTCTCGTGGCTCTCGATCCGCAAACAGGCCACGTGCTTGCTCTCGTCGGCGGCCGCGACTACGCCAAAAGCCAGCTTGATCACGCGCTCGCGCGCCGCCAGCCCGGCTCCTCCTTCAAGCCGTTCGTTTATGCCGCGGCTCTTCTCAATGCCGTCGACGGCCGCCAGCCCGTCGTCACGCCCATCACCACTGTTATCGACGAGCCCACCACGTTTGAATTCGACGGCCGGCAGTACACGCCCGATAACTACGAACACGAATTCTTCGGAACCGTCACCGCAAAAGAAGCGATCACCCACTCGCTCAATGTCGCCACCGTCAAGATCGCTCGCATGGTCGGCTACGATTGGGTACTCCAGGTCGCTCGCCAGATGAAGCTCGACGACCAGATCCAGGCCACTCCGGCCATGGCTCTCGGCGCTTACGATATGACTCCGCTCGAAGTCGCCGCCGGTTACACCGCTCTCGAAGACGGGGGCGTTCGCGCCGAACCCATGTTGATCCGCAGCGTTGTTCAGCCGGACGGCTCTGTCGCTCTGGAAAATCGCCCGCAAACCTCGCCCGTGCTCGATCCCCGCGTCTCCTTTGTCGTTACGACGCTCATGGAAAACGTTCTCGACCACGGCACCGGCGTCGTCGCCCGCATGATGGGCTTCGACGCTCCCGCTGCCGCGAAAACGGGCACTTCTCACGACGGCTGGTTCGCCGGCTACACCGCGAAACTCATCTGCGTCGTTTGGGTCGGCTACGACGATAGCCGCAATCTTCATCTCGCCGGCGCCGATTCCGCCGGACCCATCTGGGCTGAGTTCATGAAAAGCGCGCTCCAGATTCCCGGCTACGACAATCCGCAACCCTTCGACCCTCCCTCGGGTGTCGTCGCGGAGCAGATCGATCCCAGCACGCTCGAACTTGCCACGCCGCAGTGTCCCGATCCGCAAACCGACTATTTCATCACCGGCACTCAGCCCACGGATTATTCCGGCGGCATCATGGCCAATGCTCCTCCGCCGGTTTCCGGGATGGGGTACATGCTCGGTGGCAGTCAGAATCCGGCGCCTCCACGCTCCCAGCCGGGTCGCGTTGCGTCCCCGGCGCTTCCCGCGCGCCTCATGCCGGCTCCAAGCCCCGCTCAGGCGCACCCCAGCGCGCCGCCTGAGCCGCAGAAGAAAAAGACGTTTTTCCAGCGCCTTTTTGGTATCTTTGGAGCCAAGAAAAAGCCGTCAGGTCATTCGCCGGGCGGCCCATAGGGGGAGCGTCGCATGAAGGCGGGCGCTTGGGCCGGGTTGGCTTTCTCGTTCTTGGCCTGCGGAGCGTGTGCGCCGCCTTGTCTTGCGGCCTCCCGGTCGCCGCAGCAGCGCTCGCAAGCCTCTCGCGCCGTCCAGTCCAAGCCCGTTTCTCTCAGCGCCCGTTCCGTTTCCTCGTCCGTTCTTCCTTCGCGCCCCATGACACCGTTCCAACACGAGGAAATGCTCGGCGACACCTACATGGTTCGCAAGCTGTTCCGTCACGCCATCGCCATCTATTCGGATCTGTTGCGGCAAGAACCTCGAAATGCGGAACTGCTTAACAAAATCGGTATTGCCTACCAGCAGCTCGAACTTCCTGAACTCGCCGAGCGTTATTATAAAAAGGCGGCGAAAGTGGACAAACGCTCCGCCATTCCCATCAACAATTGGGGCACCGTCGAATTCGGCTTCCATCATTACGGCTCCGCCATCAAACGCTATAAGCGTGCGATCCGGCTCGACCCGTCCATGGCCTCGGCGTACAGCAATCTCGGCTACGCAGACCTCGCCCGCAGAAAATATGAGGATGCGGTTCTGGCTTTCCGCCGCACCATCCTGCTCGATCCCTCCTTCTTCGAGGATCGCGGCGTCAATGGCCAGGTGATCGAATCGCGCGGAAACCAGCCGCCCGGTCTCTTTTATTACCTTCTCGCCAAATCGTTCGCCATGCTCGACGATGTGGCGAGCTGCGCTCACTATTTGAAAATGTCCCGCGACGAGGGCTACAAGAAGTTCACCGACGCACGGAAAGATCCCGCATTCAAGAAGGTTCTGCGCAATCCCCGCATTCGCGCGATCTTGCTTCCTCCTCCGCCGGCCGCTTCTCGCGCTGCGACCTTCCCCAGCCGTTAATCGCGGTTCCTTCGTTCCTCCCTGCCTCCATCCTTGGGTTTCGTCCGTGGTTTAGGGTCTTCGCACGCGGTTGCCTTTTTTCTCGTAGTACTTTCGTTGGATTGACCGTCTTCCAACGTTCCCGTAAACGTGGAATGTTCTTCGTGAGAGCGGCCTGAAATCCGGGGAAGCGTGCGTCGAGCCTGCGGAAAACGATCTCGCCGCGGAAATGCCTGAGTGTTCCGAAGTGAATCAGGGAACGGTCGTGCGTTTGCTCAGCCTGTGCACGATTGCGAATTCGCGAAGAACAGCACAAACGTGATGCCAAATTCCCAGCGTTCGAAATCCATCCTGTCCTGCCGTTCATCGGAACGGGGAAGTGAAATGCTGGAATTCGCATTCGTCATCACGTTTCTGATGACGCTACTTCTGGCCATCATCAGCTTTTCCCGCGCGTACAACGTCTATCAAACAATCACCCGCGCCGCGCGCGAAGGGGCGCGCATGGCCGTTCTGCCCACGTGCGCCACGTGTGGCAATAGCTACATGGATCCTTCGAGCGGCGTCACGCAACAGAACAGCGAAATTTTCAGCGGCTATATCGCGCCTGCTCTGCGCGCCGCCAATCTCAATCCTGATTCCGTGTTCAATTACTCGGAAACGGTCGGCTGGCTCGATTCCGGCGACGCGGACGAGCAGTGTGGCGTAACGATCCGATTCGAGTATCCCTACGATTTGCGCTTGCCTTTTGCTGGCTGGCAGTTCGCCACGCTCAATCTCTCCACCAACGTCCAAATGCGCCGCGAAAATCAGCCCACGGGAACCACATGCCCATGATCCGTTCTCGCCTTCGTCCGCCCGGCGTCTCGTCCTCCTCGCGCGGAGCGGAACTGCTGGAATTCGCTCTCGTCCTCCCGTTTCTGCTTGTCCTGCTCGTTGGAATCTGGGATTTCGGCGCGGCGTTCGCCTTGAAGCAGAAGACGACCAATGCTGCCCGTGAGGCCGCGCGCATCGTCGTTTCCACGTCGTTGACCGATGCGAGTTGCACCAGCATCACGCCCTGTTCGATCGTTGCCGCCGCCAACGCCGTCATTCAATATCTGAATAACGCCGGCCTCAACGCTTCCTGCATCTCGCCCGGTTCGCCCACGTCATCATCGGAACTCACCTGGACCTATTCCTGCTCGAACGGCGCTTCACTCGTCATTAACCGAGGCTATGCCGTCGCTGGCGCTGGCGGTTCCCTGGTTCCCAGCACCCAGGTGGTTCTCAGCTATCCCTACCAGTGGTGGCTCGCGCGGTTTTTGCCGGGATACCGAACGCCCGCCTTGGTCAAAACGCAGGTGATCATGGCCAATCTGGTCTATTGAGGAGGAGCCGTGGCCGAAGTCTCACAGCGCGCATCTCGGTGCGCCGAGCGAGGAGTTTCCCTTATCCTGGTTGCATTCTCGCTCGTCGCGATTCTTGGCGCGGCCTCGCTGGCCATCGATCTCGGCATTCTCTATGTGGCGCGCAGCCAGGCCCAGCGCGCCTCCGATGCCGCCGCTCTCGCCGGCGCGGCGGCATTCATCAATTCCGGCTGCACCACCGCCGTTGGCGGTTGCCTCGCCGGTGGCACGCAAGAATCGCTTGCCCGTCAGCAGGCGGAAAACGTCGGCGGGGAAAACAATGTGGCGGGCGAGGCGGCCAGCATTCAGGACAGCGACGTCTCCTTTTCCTACCCCAATCCCATGGAGCCGCAGATCACCGTCACCGTTCAGCGCACGGTCGCTCGAGGTAACGCCATTCCGCTTCTTTTCGCCAAACTTTTCGGAGACACGCTTGGCAGCGTTTCCGCCACGGCTACTGCCGAAGCCTTCAACCCCTCCGGCGCTTCCGTTCCCGTCACCTATGGTTGCGTCGCACCGTTTCTTGTGCCCAATTGCGATCCCGTCCACACCAGCCCTTCCAGTCCCACTTGTGCCGCCGGCACGGCCGGCTATTTCATCGATCCCACCACCGGAGCGGTCGCTCATCCCGGCGTCTATTCAACCGGTGTGATTGGCGAACCGTGGCAGCTTCATAGCAACGCAGGCCCCAGCCAGTGGTATCTCGTCGCTTACAACACGAACTTGGCCACGCAAATCTCTTCGGGAAATGGGAACGGTAACGGACAAAGCTCGTCACTTCTCCGCCAATATATTTCGGAATGTGCGCCGGCCGAGGTTTCCTGCGGTCAGGCTGTCAGCACGTTCAACGGCACAAGCGCCGGCCCCACCGATCAAGGTATCGACGCACGGATCAACGCCAGCGCCGACGGTCTTGGCCAGGGGCAGGATACGATCGACACGTCGGTCGGCCCTCCGTTTCCCATCACAGGAGGCTCAAACAATCCCGATCCCTCCCTCGTTGGCCAAACCTACTACGGCCCCAGCCCCTCGGAGGTTCTCGTTCCCGTATACGATGGCCACACCTTGAACCCAGGTGGCGATACGGTTTCCGTTGTCGGTTTCATGCAGATCTTCATTCAAGACGTTGTTCACAAGGGCAAAAGTGACCTGATCGACGCGATCGTGCTCAACGTCATGGGCTGCTCAAGCGGTAGCGACGCACCAGGCAATGGCGGAACGCCTCCCGTCGCCGCAGCCGGCGGTTTGCCCATCCCGATTCGCCTCATCCGCACCAATTAGCTGAATGTTTTGGTCGAATGGCTCCGGGTTGCGGATCGTTCCGCGCCCGCTCGTTCGCACCGTTGCTTGCCGACCGCTGCTCGTCACACGTCGCTCACTGTCGATTTTTGCACAGATCCGGCTGCGTGATTTGTTTTCCGATCACTATTAGCAATGGTCTCAATAACGGGATCGTCTAGTTCCATTACGAATCAACATTCCTGACGCGAAAATAGTAAAATCCTCTCCATAACCTCTTGCAAATCAGTCGAGATTTCCTGGTGCCGCAGTCATGGAATTTCCCTCCCAATTGGCAACTTCGTCATTGCTTCGCGAATTACAGAAGACGGTCGGAAGTTTTTCTCCCGCAATCACTTATCTCTGGACTTTCAGTGCAATCGGTCTACAATGCTGCCAATAGATGTGGGGATTGATTCGTAGCGGGGAGAAGGAGAAATTGGCCCTCATTCGTTATCTAAATTGGTATCGCCTGCATGTTTCGAATAGGCACATGACGTCGGTAAACGATGTGCACAGCCGAGTTTCCGTGTCATCCGCATTGCACAACCGAAAACGGACTAGCCATCTCGAACGGGGCGCCGAGCTTGTTGAGTTCGGTTTCATTCTGCTCGGGCTGATGATGCTTCTGCTGGGGATTTTCGAATTCGCTCGCGCTTACAATATCTATCAGACGATCACGCGCGCCGCGCGGGAGGGCGCGCACGCTGCAGTGATGCCCACTTCCAGCGCCGACGGCAACACCTATACCCTGCTAGACACGAGCAGCTACTCAGTTGGCACCTGCCAGGTCCCGGCATCCACCACAAGCTCTCCAAGCACGCCCACATTCGACGGCCCGATATCGCAGGCCCTCACCGCTTCGAGCCTCAACCCGGCAGAGGTGCAACAGTATGAGGAGTGCGTCGGCTGGATCAATCCGACAACCACCTCGGATAACCAATGTGGCCTGACGATCGCCTTTCAATATCCGGTGCAGCTCAACATACCGATTCCGTTTGCCAACAAACCTTGGGTCACCTCATTCAATGTCCAAACCAGCGTCACGATGAGGTTGGAGGACGTCACTTATAAGCCAAACGGGGACGGCACATATTCGGAGTCATGTCCTTGACCCCGCCGAGGAGCGACATGCGATCAATATCCATGCCCCGCGGGCAGCGGAAGGGCCGCGCGCGGGAAGGCAGACGGAACAGGGGCGCGGAACTCGTGGAGTTTGCGTTCGCAGTGCCCGTGCTCTTACTCATTGTCGTCGGCATTTGGGATTTTGGTTCGGCTTTCGCGCTAAAGCAGAGGCTGACGAACGCGGCCCGTGCGACAGCCAGAATTGTTATTTCTACTCCGAGTAAGGATCCCACTAATCCTGCAAACTGCGGTGTGTCAACTGTCCCGTGCTCGATCGTGGCGGCGGCGACCGCCGCGCAGCAATACCTGAAGAATGCTGGGCTGCAATATTCATGGATCAACCCCACGTCGCCGAGTTACGTCTCCGGTGCGGATCAGTGGACCTACTTCTCCGGCTCCGGCTTTACCAGCTCGACCGCTGCTCCGAGCAACGGTCCCGAGCTCATCATCAACGACTGTGCGGGCATTGAGGCCAACGGCAACGTCGTGACCCCTCCTACGGACGGATCAATCCAGGCAACGCAAGTGACTATACTTTGGCCGTTGCAGTGGTTCGCACAGGGTTTTCTTCCCCCATCCGCGCTCCCAAAAAGTTTGACGGTCAACACCACCATGGCGAATATCGGCGGAGGCTGCGCTGACCTATGAAACCTTGCACGATTGATGCAAACCGCACTGGCGAGTGTGGCGCAACTTTTGTCCTGGTCGCGTTCTTCCTCCTTTTCTTGCTGGGAGCGGCGGCCTTGGCTATCGACCTCGGGATGCTGTACGTCACCCGCAGCGAGGCGCAACGTACAGCGGACGCCGCTGCGCTGGCGGCGGCAAACACGTTTTCCTCTTGCGCTCCAAGTGCAACCTGCGAGAGCGCGGGTGCTGAAGCCATCGCCACCACGGCCGCGCTTCAGTCCGCGCAGGCAAATCCCGTCCTCGGTCTTTCCCCCACCGGGACCTGCACCAGCGCAGGAAGTGGCAACTCGCAGACCCAACAGGCCTGCATGGCGGTCGCTTTCAGCGACCCCACGCTAGCTTCCTCTAACCCCGGCACTGAGCCCCAAGCCACGGTTACGATCCAGCGCACCGGCATCCAGCTGATTTTCGCAAGAATGTTCAATCAGCGTATTGGACAAGTCTCGGCAGTAGCAACAGCTGAGTATTACCAGGGAAACGGTGTCGCTGCTTGTGTCACGCCGTTTTTGGTGCCGAACTGCGATCCCAATCCGAACAACGCCGAAACGCCAAACAGCAACTGCGCGGGAGGCACCTACGGGGGCTTTGTCAACGCTACAATCACCGGGACTGCGCCATACTACACAGTCACCTCAACGATCGCAAACCCCGAGATCTACGACCCAACCACGCCCGGCACGGCCGGCGTGCTTGGCGAGCCTTGGACACTCCACTACGCCTATCCGAACTCAAACGGGACAATCGGCCAAAGCGGCAGCGTAACTCCTAGCCAATGGAGCGTAGCAGCCTTCACCAGCAATAGCGCTGAGGCGGTGGCGCAGGAGATCGCGCAGTGTCCGCCAGTCAACATCGCCTGCGGGAGCTTGGTGAATACAAAGCAGGGGGACACTCCCGAGAAAATCGATGAAGCGGTCAACAGCCTGATCCACCACAACCCCTGCACTGGGAATAGCTCTGGGTCGACCGGTTGCGGAAGCCAGGACGGCCCCGGCACAGGCCAGGATTATCTTTCCCCGGCAGGGGGAACTTCGACCCAACCCTACCCGACCAGCTTTAACACAACTTGCCCGATGCCCAATATCTTTTCATTCGACGTCGGCTCCTGGAACACGCATGCGCAGGGGAACAACGAGTGCGCGAACTTGGGGGCAAGCGCATCGATCATCCAAGCCCCCATCTACCAAGGAAATAATCTTACCGCCGGAATGAACGCGGTGATCGTAGTTGGATACGCCGAACTCTTCATCGATTATTCCCAGTTCGTTTCTGTGCCTGGGGTGGGAGCTGAGGAAACCGTGCAGGCAAACGTGATCAACATCCAAAATTGCGGCAGCGGAGGCCCCGGCTCTACGGTTGCCGCCTCGCCCATTCCGATCCGACTGATCCAAGGCCCGAACTAGACCTGCGCTCGCAGACGCGACAAACCTTCCAAGCCTTAAACCTCCGCCACTTCGCGTCTGACCGAGCGGCAATCCCAGCGGCCAGCAAGCGCAGGACGCAATTCAGGAATGCATTCCGGTCACTTGCGGCGAATCCTTGCCGGCAAAAAAGGTGGGTAAGGCGGATACTGGCGTGGAGGACAGAATCGACGCGAGCAGCCTTTCGACCGGTTGCCCAAGTAACCGCAATTTCAACCAGGGCCAGGACACAATTACCGCCGAATCCGGCCAGACTCCCGGCTACCAGATCTACGCCGGCTCGAATAACCCGCTCGTTACGGAGGGCGACCTCACTGCCGGAACGGCGATCACCATCCAGCAGAGTCCTCCCGTTGTCACGGTCGCTATGTACGACGGAGTGGTCTGTGGAACGACGGAACCGGATGGAACGGTGGAAACGACGTCGAATTCCGATTGCATCGGCCCAAGCGGAGGGACGGTCACCGTGGTGGGCTGGATGTCGCTCTTTCTAGAAGGTTACTACCACGGAGCTGCGTACGACGGCGTGCAATCCATGACCCTGAGCATCACGCCCTGTGGCAGCGGCACGCTCACCGGTGTGTCGGGCGGTACGTTGGCCGGCGATATCGCCGCTCCGGGCGCGACCCCGATTGCAATCCGTCTGATCCAACACGCGGACTGAAACGCCAGGCACGCTGATCAAAGCGCCGGGCCGGGTAAGCCGCGCTTAACTTCCGCCGCAGCCTGCCAACGCTGGTATAATCCGCGTTGAGATGAAGCGGGCAGTTTTTGTGCTGCTGGCGCTGGGCGCTCTCTCGCTCTTCCTGCCTCGAGCGAGCGCGCAGACGCGTTCTACGGAAACGGTCATTCGCCTCAGCATCGACGGCGAAATCGAACCGATACTCTCCGAATATATCCAGAGCGGGCTCATTCGCGCGGCCAGGGAACACGCCTCGCTGGTGCTGATCCGGATGGATACGCCTGGCGGACTTGGCGAATCCATGCGGCACATCATCCAGGCAATTTTGCGCTCGCCGGTTCCCGTTTGCGTCTACGTGGAGCCGGACGGTGCACGGGCGGCTTCCGCAGGATTCTTCATTCTGGAATCTGCCGATATCGCTGCAATGTCGCCGGGAACGGAGATGGGCGCGGCTTCGCCATTGCTCGAAGTGGGCGGCTATCCGGTACAGGTCGACCCGACTCTGCGGAAAAAAATCGTCCAGGACACGCTGGCGTTTCTGCGCAGCTACGTGAGCCAGCGCGGCCGGAACGTGACGCTGGCGGAAACGGCGGTCACGCAAGCCAAGGCGTTCAGCGCCAAGGAGGCGCTCGACGACAAGCTCATCGACTTGGTCGCCAATTCCGAACCCGATCTGCTCACCCAGCTCAATGGGAAAACGATCGCGCGGTTCGACGGCTCGCAGGTGACGCTGCATCTGGGGCATCCGGTCGTCGTGAACGTCGGCATGTCGGCCCGGGAACGCTTTCTCGCGCGGATCGTGCAGCCCGACGCGTTTTTCATTCTTCTGATCGTCGGTGTGCTGGGTCTTTACATCGAATTCACGCATCCCGGCCTGGTGGCCCCGGGCGTGATTGGCGGCATCTGCATCCTGCTCGCCCTTTTCGCGATGCACATGCTGCCTGTGAACATGGCTGGGCTGCTTCTGATCTTGTTGGCAATCGCTCTATTCGTCCTGGAAGTGAACTATTCCGGTCACGGAATATTGGGTGTGGGAGGGGTAATCGCGCTGATTCTGGGCGCGGTGATGCTCGTACGCTCGCCCCTGACGACGGGCGGCGTCGGGCTGGGCGTGGCGTTCGGCGTGGCGATTCCGTTCGCCGTGTTTTTCATTCTGGTTGGGAGATTGCTGCTGCGGTCGTTCCGGTGGAAACCGGCCACGGGACGCGAAGGGCTTGTTGGCGCCGTCGGCCAGGTGACCGAGCCGGTGGGTCGGGAGAAAGGCAGCGGGATGATTTTCGTCCATGGGGAATTGTGGCGCGCGGTGAGCTCGGCGCGTGAGGGCCCCGAAGCGCTGATCCCCAAGGGCGCATGGGTTCGCGTAGTGAAAGTGGATGGATTAACTCTTCATGTGGAACCGGCCGAAGCGCCCGCCGCGCGGCCGGACGCGGGCTGATCCGCAAAGGAGGTGGAATGGGCTTCGGCGAAACTCTGTTTGCGATTGCGGTGATACTCTTCCTGATCTGGCTATTCAACTCCGTTTACGTCGTCAAGGAGTGGGAGCGCGGCGTGATCCTGCGCATGGGCCGCATGGCGCCGGACGTCAAAGGCGCCGGCCTGCGGATCGTCGTCTGGCCCATCGACAAGTTCTATCGCATCTCCCTCCGCATCGACACTATCGAAATTCCCCCGCAGGACATCATCACGCGGGACAACGTTTCAGTGAAAATCAACGCCGTCTGCTATTTCCGCGTGATGGACCCGAAACTCGCGCTTTCCACCGTCCAGAACTACCTCTACGCCACCACCCAGTTCGCCCAGACCACCCTGCGTAGCGTCGTCGGCCAGTTCGAGCTCGACGAGATCCTCTCCGAGCGCGAAAAAGTAAACGAGCAGGTGCAACGAATCCTTGACCAGGACACCGAGCCTTGGGGTATCAAGGTAACGAAGGTGGAAGTGAAGCAGGTGGACATTCCCGCCGACATGCAACGCGCCATCGCCCGCCAGGCCGAAGCAGAGCGCGAACGCCGCGCCAAGGTGATCGCCGCCGACGGCGAATTCCAGGCTTCCGCCAAACTGAATGATGCCGCCGAAGTGCTTTCGCGCAATCCGGTTTCCGTGCAGCTGCGTTATTTGCAGACGCTGATCGATATCGGAATCGACAAGAACACCACCATCGTCTTCCCGCTGCCGCTCGATATGATTTCGTTCCTGCGCGGCATGGGTTCGCCCACTGCGGTGGCGCCGGCTCCGCTTGGTCCCGCGTCCCCGGCGCAACCTCCGGCAACCGCGCCGGAGAAGGGTAAATAGGAAGGAAAGGAGCCAATGGCTGGCGGCCGCGGCAGAGGACAAAGCGAAGTCACCCTGGGTGCCGGCCATGTGATCGGCATTTTCTTGGGCGCGGTGGTGCTGTGCGGAGCGTGTTTCGCGCTCGGGTATTTTATGGGCCGCGGGCACGGCGCGCCCCGCGGCACGGGCTCGGCGGCGATTGCGCCGGATGCGAACGCAGATGGCGACCTGACGGCGAAAAAGAGCGCGCCGACCACGCCTTCTTGGGATTTTTTCCCCAATAAGTCCGGCAAGACTTCCTCCGCCACGCCTGGCCTCACGCCAGAAAAAGCGCCGGAGGTCCGTTCTCCCGCGCCCGTGCCGCCCTCCGGTCCGATCTCCATGCCGGCGAAACCCCCGCACGTGAGGATCGATCGCAAGCCGCCCGTGCTGGCGAGCGGTCGGCCGGGTCTTTCGCTGCAAGTGGCCGCTCTGCGCGATCGCGCCGATGCCATCTCCCTCGCTGGGTTCCTGAAACAGAAGGGATATCCCGCGTATGCCTGGGGCCCCGGTCCCGATCGTCTCTTCCGCGTGCAGGTCGGACCCTACGCCACTACACGAAAGGCGCAAGCGGCGCAGCAGAAGCTGGAAGGCGAAGGCTTCAAAAGCATCCTGCGCAAATAGGCCCGGCCTTTTGCGTTGATCCGGCGGAAGCGGGCAGGTGTGCAGGGCGGTGCTTTGGTGGCGTCCCACGCTTCCTTCAAGTGGACACCGCGGCATGCATTCGCCTATACAGTAGGCGTATGCTCTGCTCGCTCCGACGCCAATGCAATACCGCTCGATTGCGGCGGCTGCCGTGTCCCATCCATCCTCGAAACATGAACCCTCCCAAACCATGCTGAGGCGGCTATCTCTGACGGTTCTTTCCGGCGTCTTGCTGGCCCTGTCGTTCCCCGAGCCGCATTGGGGATGGCTGGCTTGGGTGGCGCTGGTGCCGCTGCTCGTCGTGGCGTTGGACGCGGGGCCGGCCGCGGCCTTTGGCTGGGGTTTTCTGCAAGGCGTCGTCTTTTATTCCTTCACGCTCGAATGGCTCTACGGATTTTTCCGTTCGTACGGGCGGATGCTCGTCTGGCAGGCCGCGGGCGTGCTGGGGTTGATGGTCGTGATTCTCTCGCTGTTCACTGGCGGCTACGCGCTGGGCACGCGGTTGCTGAAACGCTCGGGCGTGGGATGGGCGCTTGCGATTTCGCCATTTTTTTGGACGGCGTTCGAGCTGGGCCGCACCCTCATGCCGGTGATCGGATTCCCATGGAACCTGCTGGGATATTCGATGTCGAGCAATCTGGGTCTGGTCCAGGTGGTGACGTTCGGCGGCATCTACGCACTCTCGTTCATCGTCGCTGGCTACAACGCTCTGTTGGTCTGGGCGTGGCAGGCGGGGCGGCAACGCCGAAAGCAACCAGTTGTGGTTTGGGCCGCCGTGAGCGCAGCGATCCTTTTGGTGGCAGCGATCGGCCCCCACGTGGTGCCCAAACCCGCGGGACGCTACACGGCGCATTTGATTCAGCTGGATATTCAGCCGCGGGTGAGTTTTCCCGCCGATTGGGAGCAGCGCAACGCTGCTATGCTGCACGCGGTGACGTCGCTCAGCGTGAATGCCGGGAAATCGGCGCCGGGCCTCGTCATCTGGCCGGAAGCGCCGGCGCCATTCTCGCTGCAGGACCCGAATTTCGCTGCGCGCGCGCGGCGCATCGCCCGGGAAGGCGACAGCGATTTTCTGGTGGGCGTGGATCGCTGGCGATTTCCGCCGGGGCGTGCGGCGGAAGCCTCGAACAGCGCGGAGATCGTGGATCCCGCGGGGCAAACCGTCTTCCGCTACGACAAAATGCACCTCGTTCCGTTTGGCGAGTACGTCCCCTGGCGGAAGTACTTGCATTTCGCTCACGATCTGATCGGCGGAATCGGCGATTTCACTCCTGGCAAGGTTCGAGCCGTGGGCCGCTTGCCCGGCGGGAGATTTTCCGTCTTCATATGCTACGAGGCGATTTTCCCCGATGAAGTCAGACAGTTCGCCGATCGCGGAGCCCAGCTGCTGATCAATATTTCGGACGACGGATGGTACGGTCATACCGAGGCGCTTGAGCAGCATTTGAATATGGCTCGCGTACGGGCGGTGGAAAACCGCCGCTGGCTGCTCCGCGACACGAATACCGGAATCACTGCCGAGATTGATCCCTACGGCCGGATTCGCGCCCGGCTGCCGGCGGAAACGCGGGCCGCGCTTACGGTGCGTTATGATTTTCGTTCCGATCGAACCCTCTATACGCGATGGGGCGATTGGTGGCCGGAACTGGCTGTGGTGGTTTCCTGTCTGGCGCTCGCGTGGAATTTCGCTAGGCGCAAATCGCCGGTTCCGGTAGGGTAAAAAAAGGGCGCAAGGCCCTCCAGGATGGGACACACACTATGACGATGATGCTCGAAGATTTGCAGCAACGCTACGACCAGTTGCTCGATCGCGCTAGCCTGGTGCGGAGCTATCTTTGACGTCGCCGAAAATCGCCAGCGCCTGACCGCCCTCGAAAAAAAACTCGCCGAACCCGGTTTCTGGGACAAGCCCGAAGAAGCCCAACGCATCCTGCAGCAAAGGAAACAGGCGGAAGACCGCGTGGAGGCCGATAAGCGCTTGGAACGCTGGATGGGCGACCTCGAAGCGTACCTCCACCTGGCGGCCGAGGAAGGCGACGCGGCGCAGAAACAGGAACTCCTGGCCGAACTCGCGCGCGAACTCGACAGCGCCGACCGGTTCGTCACCGAACTCGAAACGCGGACGCTCCTGGCTGGCGAAAGCGACCGGCTGAACGCGATCGTCGCGATCAAGCCGGGCGCCGGCGGCACGGAATCGCAGGACTGGGCGGAAATGCTCCTGCGGCTCTACCTGAAATGGGCGGAGCATCACGGATTCCGCTCGACGATTCTCGAAATTACCTCCGGCGAGGAAGCGGGAATCAAATCCGTGACGTTTCGCGTGGAAGGCGAAAACGCCTACGGGCTGCTCTCGGGCGAAAGCGGTGTCCACCGGCTGGTGCGGATTTCGCCTTTCGATCAAGCCGCGCGACGTCACACGTCCTTCGCCTCGTTGTTCGTCATTCCTGAAGTGGACGACCGCATCGAGGTGGTCATCAAGCCGGAAGAGTTGCGCATCGATACCTTCCGCGCTGGCGGCCACGGTGGGCAGCACGTGAATATGACCGATTCCGCGGTGCGCATCACGCATCTGCCCACGGGCATCGTTGCGCAGTGCCAGAACGAGCGCAGCCAGCACAAGAACCGCGAAATGGCGATGAAAGTTCTGCGTTCGCGGATTTACGAATTCGAGCTGGAAAAGCGGCGCGAAGAGGCGCGCAAACTCGAGGACGCGAAGCCGGAAATCAGTTTCGGCAGCCAGATTCGCTCTTACGTTCTGCAACCGTATCAATTGGTGAAGGATCACCGGACGAAGCTTGAAATTGGCGACGTGCAGTCGGTGCTCGACGGGGAAATCGATCCCTTCATTCATGCCTGGCTGGTTGCGCGGCGCTCGCCGGCATCAGGTGATGCGGCGGGGCCCGACGCGGAGGGGGAGCCGGAGGGTTAGGCTTTGGCGTCGTCGACGATGGCGATGACGATGCGTTGCACTTGAGCCGAGAGCGCCTCGACTCCTGCTTCCGGGTAAAAACTGGCGATGACCTCCGGCAGCAGCGTGCTCATGTACGTCCGGCCGCGATCCACGTAGACGGTGATGGGGCAGGGCAGCATGAGGGATGTCTTGATCTCTTTTTGCAGGACCTCGCTGGCGAAGCGCGCGTTACAGATTTCGATGATTTTCATGGGGTCGCGCGGATAGCCTTTTTCGGCCAGCGTCGCGGCTACGTCGTGAACGTGGAGAACGCGAAAGCCGTGCGCCGTGGCTGCCAGCTCGACCGCCTTGACTGCTGCGTCGAACGGTTTGGTGGTCTCCACCGTATACTCGATCGGTTTGTTCGTGCTACTGGTCCCCTTTTGTGGCACAAAAATCCCCCGTGCTTTCATGGACTTTCAAGCAAGAAGGCTGCCAATTCGAAAACCTCTCGTTTGCGGCAAATGATGGCGTGAAAATGATGCTTACGGGCGGGAGGGATTCCGCGAAGACGCGGACGAGTGAGTGAGGAAGCGCGATTTGCCGCCGCGCGCGGGGGAAATGACGCACGACCGGAATGGGTGCTGGGCCGGGAAGAGAAGTGCTCTTTCGAGAAAATGGCGACGCCTTCTTCCTTGGCGGAATCACCGCGGGGGCGTTTTGAAGCTCGCCTTTCGGCCCGTGTTTTTCGCCATTCGCGCTGCTTCCAAGCCCTTTTGCCGCAACGCGTTGACACTCCCGGAACCCGTGTGCTAGTTTGAGTTTTCTTGATTTGCGCTTCCGCACAAAGCGGGTGTGGCCCGGACCAAAGTCCGTAGCAAACCCAAGGAGGATCAGCTTGGCTTCCAGCCCCAAGAACTATCTTTTTACGTCGGAATCGGTGACGGAAGGCCACCCCGATAAAATTGCCGACCAGATTTCCGACGGCGTACTCGACGCCGTGATGCAGGACGATCCTGCGGGCCGCGTGGCCTGCGAAACGCTCGTGACCACAGGCTTGGTCGTGGTCGCTGGCGAAATCACCACCTGCTGCCATCTGGATTACTCCGACATCGCCCGCAACGTGATTCGCGACGTCGGCTATACGCGCGCGAAATTTGGTTTCGACGCCGATACCTGCGCGGTGGTCTCGGCGGTGAAGCGCCAATCTCCTGATATCGCCATGGGCGTGGATACCGGCGGCGCGGGAGACCAGGGTTTGATGTTCGGCTACGCCTGCGACGAAACCGAAGAGCTCATGCCCATGCCGATCATGTTGGCCCACCGGCTCACGCGGCGGCTTTCCGAGGTTCGCCGCAGCGGCGTGGTCGGTTTCCTTCGCCCTGACGGCAAATCCCAAGTGACGGTTCAATACGTGGATGGGCGCCCGGCCCGCGTGGATACCGTGGTCGTTTCCTCGCAGCATTCCGATAGCGTTTCGAATCGCGACCTTCACGACGCCATCCTCTACGAAGTGATTCGCCCGATGATTCCCGAAAGCATGATGGACGATCGGACGAAAGTCCTGATCAATCCCACCGGGCGTTTCGTCATCGGCGGGCCGATGGGCGACGCCGGCGTTACGGGACGCAAAATCATCGTGGATACCTACGGCGGCTACGCGCGGCACGGCGGCGGCGCTCTTTCGGGCAAGGATCCGACCAAGGTGGACCGTTCCGCCTGCTACATGGCACGGTACGTGGCGAAGAACCTGGTGGCAGCGGGCGTGGCTAGGCGAGCGGAAGTCCAGTTGGCCTACGCGATCGGCGTCGCCGAGCCCGTTTCCGTCATGGTGGACACTTTCGAGACCGGAGTCGTTCCCGACGAGCAGCTCACCGACATCGTGCGTTCCGTTTTCTCTCTGACTCCCCGCAGCATCATCGAATCGCTCGATTTG
>JAKAOH010000018.1 GCA_021812285.1 Acidobacteriota bacterium
GGGTTCAGCGCGACCGACGACGTGTCCTTGAACGGATCGCCGACGGTATCGCCGACGACGGTCGCGTCATGCAGCGGTGTGCCCTTCTGCTTGAGTTCGACTTCGACGATTTTCTTCGCGTTGTCCCAGGCGCCGCCGGCGTTGGCCATGAAGATGGCCTGGTAGAGGCCGAAGATGGCGATGGAGATCAGGTAGCCGATGAAGAAGAAGGGATCGACGAAGGCGAAGGCGAGCGTGGCGAAAAAGACGGCGATGAAGATGATGATCATGCCTTTCTGCGCGTACTGGGTGCAGATGCCGACCACCTTTTTGCTGTCGGCCACGGAAGCCTTTTCGACGCCTTCGAGGTGAATGTTGGCCTTGATGAATTCGACGGCGCGATAGGCGCCGGTGGTCACGGCTTGCGTCGAAGCGCCGGTGAACCAGTAAATCATCGCTCCACCCGTGACGAGGCCCAAAACGAACGGCGCGTTCAGCAGCGACAGCTTGGCCACGTCGGTAGTGAGGCCGTTGGTGAGCGCCATGATCGTGGCGAAAATCATCGTCGTTGCGCCGACGACGGCGGTGCCGATGAGGACGGGTTTCGCGGTCGCCTTGAAGGTGTTGCCGGCGCCGTCGTTGGCTTCGAGCATCTCCTTGGCGCGCTCGAAATCCACTTTCGCGCCCGTCTTCGCCTTCACCTCTTCCGCGACGCCCGGCCGCGTCTCGATTAGCGACAGCTCGTAAATGGACTGCGCGTTGTCGGTCACCGGGCCGTAGGAATCGACGGCGATCGTGACCGGGCCCATGCCGAGGAAGCCGAACGCGACCAGGCCGAACGCGAAAACCGGAGCAGCCAGCATGATGTTCCCGAGCCCGCGCATGCTCACCCAGGACCCGATCGCCATCAGGGCCATCATCGTGAGACCCAGGTAATAGCCGGAATAGTTACCGGAGACGAATCCCGAAAGGATGTCGAGCGAAGCGCCGCCCTCGGTGGCCGACGCAACCACTTCCTTCACGTGGCGGGATTCGGTGGAAGTGAATACTTTGACCAGTTCCGGAATTAGCGCGCCGGCCAGAGTGCCGCAGGAAACGATCGTCGAAAGCTTCCACCAAAGCGTGGGATCGCCGCCGATGTCCGGAATGGTGGCCCAGGAGCTGAGGTAGGTCAACCCGATCGAGGCGAACGAGGTGATCCAGACGAGCGAGGTGAGCGGGGCTTCGAAATTCATCTTCGTCGCCGCGCCGTATCGCATGCGTGCGAAGAGGTTGTTGATGTAGAAGGCGCCGGCGGCCGCGACGAGCATCGCGATGCGGATCACGAAGATCCAGACCAGCAGTTGCACCTGCACCACCGGTTTGCTCACGCCCAGCAGGATAAAAGTGATCAGCGCGACGCCGGTGACGCCGTAGGTTTCGAATCCGTCCGCGCTCGGCCCGACCGAATCGCCGGCGTTGTCTCCGGTGCAATCGGCGATCACGCCCGGGTTGCGCGCGTCGTCTTCCTTGATCTTGAAGATGATTTTCATCAGGTCCGAGCCGATGTCGGCGATCTTGGTGAAAATTCCGCCGGCGATACGCAGCGCCGCGGCGCCGAGCGATTCGCCGATGGCAAACCCGATGAAGCAGGGGCCCGCGTAGCTGCCCGGCACGAAAAGCAGGATGATCAGCATCATCAGGAGTTCCACGCTGATCAGCATCATCCCGATGCTCATCCCGGCCCGGATCGGAATTTCGTAGAGCGGATACGCCTTGCCGCTCAGGCTGGCGTAGGCGGTGCGCGAATTCGCGAATGTGTTCACGCGAATCCCGTACCACGCCACGCCGTAACTGCCGCAGATGCCGAGCACGCTGAAGGCGAGAATGATCGCCACGCGCGCCGCGCTGAAGTGCAGCAGGATGCCGAAGTAGAGAATGATGATCACCGCGATGAACGCCCAGAGCAACAGCAGGAATTTGCCCTGCTGCGTCAGGTAGGTCTTGCACGTCTCCCAGATGAGGTTGGACATTTCCCTCATCGACTCGTGCACCGCCAGCCCTTTCAGCCGGCCGTACATCACCAGGCCAAACACGAAGCCGAAAAAGCAGAACAGAAGTCCATACATCAACAGGTGATGCCCGTCCACGCCGAGGAAGCGCACCTGCGCCAGGTCTGGAAGCTTCAAATTCGCTTCGCCGGCCGTGGCGCCGCCCGTCGCCGCGAAAGCCCCATTCGCGCCCGCGAGCAACAACCCCAGCGACGCGGCCCCCATCTTTGCCAGGCGGGCCCACCCACCGCGGGCGTGAGGATTTCGGTTCTGTCTCCGACGTCCAAGCAAATTCATGAATCTTCCTCCATCGCCGCCTCTCTCGCCCCACAAGGGCAAAGGCGGCGTTTCAATCTGGTTTTCGTTCGGCTTGCTTTCGGCTCGAATCTCCGCGCTGTTCCCGGCGCCTTCCCCGCGCAATTCCAGCAGCCCCTTGGGGCCAGCCGGCCGTTTTCCACACGCGGGGGAATCCTTTAGTTTCGTTGCAATGGGTTGCGATTTCGATTCGTCGTCGCGCTGACGCGCTCTTTCGATTCTACCAGTGATTTTTTGAGCATCGGCGTCGCGGGAACGATTCCTGAGGGGCAAAATCTTCGGGCTGCGAGCGGATGCCGCGATTTGCGCCGTCGCCGACCGATGTCCTCAGGTCCATAAATAACCGTGATGGAACCATTTTCACGGATGCGTACTCTACCACGAGCGCGCGGGGAATCGCCAGTTGGCCGGGGCGCGCACCGGGGCCGTTTTCCCGCCGGCTTGAGCGTCCTTTCCGAGCAAGGCCGCCGGTTCGGTGTTAGCATGGCGCCGGTTCGCCCCGGGAGGCGCGGAATGGCCGCTGCCGATTTCCGCTACCGCATCTTGAACTTCCTTGTTGTGATGGGCGCGATGTGGATCATTGCCGGGCTGGCGCTGGCCCCGCGCCGGCCGCTTTGGGCGCTGGTTCTGGCGCTGGCGGTTACGGCGACGCTCTCCTGGATGGTCCGGCGCAGCCGAAATGTTGTGCTCGCGGCGCAAGACGCGGCTCCCGTGCCACAAGCAACGCAGGAGGGATTTGCCGAGGAGGCCGCCGCGCAGGAGCGCGGCGAGCGGGTCTGGTGGCGCCGCATCACCATGGCGGAATTTCTGTTCGTTTTCCTCGCCATCTGGGCCGCCGAAATCCGTCAGCGCGTCGATCTGGTTCTCGTGGGAGCTGCAACGGTCGTGGCGCTTCATTTCATAGGGCTAGGTTTTGTTTTTCGCCGGCGGCGCGTTTTAGCTTCGCGCTTCTCCACGGAGGGGGCTCTGATGCTGGCGCTGGTAGCTTTTGCCGGAACCACCGCATCGCCCCTTTGGCGGAACTTCTGGATTGGCGTCGGTATGGGCGCGATTTTGTGGCTCAGCGTCCTCTACACGCTGTCCCGACCGTCCGCGTGACGCGTGCTGCCGTCGCGCCAATGCAGTGTCCCTCTTGCATAACGCGAGGCGTCCAGGGATGGCACCGTTTCATCGCGCTATTTCGCGCACGGGGCGATAACGAGGGTGAGCGTAAGCACGCAGCCATTGGGTTGTGTCGCTCTTTCTTCGGCGACGGCTCAAAGCAATTTCCTTTTATTTTACTGTTTTTCCGGCTCTTAAATCGTTACCATGGCGGCACGCCGCGTGCTCTGCTAGTTGATGGGGAGGTGTAACGTGGGTCAGCTTTCGCCTGTGGTTTCTCATATCGAAGATAAATCGCATGCGGTTTCTTTTCCGGGGATTCCGGCAACGGTGGATGGATCGGGCGCGGTGGTTTGGGTGGAATCGCATATTTCGCAAGCAGCGGTTGCGTATCCCATCACGCCTTCGACTCCCATGGGGGATGGTTACGCCGCCGAATACGCCAACGGCAAGCAGAACGTCTGGGGCGAGCGGCTGCAATTTCTCGAAACCGAATCCGAGCACAGCTCTGCGTCGGCGTGCGAAGGTTTCGCGCTCGCCGGAGGCCGCGTGGCCAATTTCACGTCCGGCCAGGGCCTGATTTTGATGAAGGAAGTGCTGTACGCGATTTCCGGCAAGCGGCTGCCGGTCGTATTCCACATTGGCGCGCGCGCTCTCACCTCGCAAGCGCTCAATATTCATTGCGGGCACGACGACGTGATGGGCGTGGCCGATACCGGCTGGGGCATCCTGTTCGGGCGGCAGGCGCAGGAAGCGGCCGATCTTGCCGTCATTGCGCGGCGCGTGGCCGAGGCGTCGGAAACGCCGTTTTTGAACGTGCAGGACGGCTTTCTTACCACGCACACGCTGGAAAGCGTGCTCTTGCCCGAACCCGAATTGATGCGCCAGTTCGTCGGCGAGCCTTCGACGAAGCTGCGGCGCCTGTTCGATCCCGAGCGGCCTCTGCTGAGCGGGCCGGTGGAAAATCAGGATAGCTACATGAAGGGCCGCGTGGGCCAAAGGCATTTTTACAATCGCGTCGCGCCGCTACTGGTCGCCGCGATGCGCGAATATTCCGATCTCACCGGCCGCACCTACGACCTGGTTCGCCCCTATCGAATGAAAGACGCCGACTACGCGTTCATCGGCCTCGGCTCAATGATGGAAACGGCCGAAGCCGTCGCCGATCATCTGCGCGAACGCGGGCTGCGCTTCGGCGTCATTTCCATCACCAGCTTCCGGCCGTTTCCCGCGCGGCAGATTGTTCAGTTACTGTCCCGCTGCCGCGCAGCGCTGGTGGTTGAGCGCGCCGACGTTCCGCTCGCCGAATCGAATCCGCTGACGCTGGAAGTGAAAGCAGCGCTGGCCGATGCGGCGATGAATCGGCCCGCCGGCGAACCGATCGCGCTGACGGAAATCTATTCCGCGGTCGCCGGCCTGGGCGGCAGGGACGTTCGTCCCGGGCATTTCGTGGCTGCGGCGGAGCGCCTGGCGCAGGGCGAGCTGCGCCGGTTTTTCGTGCTCGGCGTGAAGCATCCCGACGCGATCGCGCCGGCCAGCGATCCCGACGTTCGTCCCGCAGGTGCGTTTTCGCTGCGCGGGCATTCGGTTGGCGGGTTCGGTTCGGTGACGACGAACAAGGTGCTCGCTTCGGTGGCGTCGCAACTTTTTGGGCTGGAAGTGCAGGCGTTTTCGAAATACGGCTCGGAAAAGAAGGGCCTTCCCACCACCTACTACTTGACGCTGGCGCGCGAGCACGTGCGCTCGCATTGCGAACTGAGCGCGGTGGATTTCGTCGCGATTCAGGACGCCAACGCGTTCCGCTCGGGCGATCCACTGAGCGGCCTGCGCGACGAAGGCTACATCTATTTTCAGTCGCCGTTCACCGGACGCGAGGCGTGGGAAAGCCTGCCCGAATCCACACGCGCCGAAATTCGCCGCCGGCGTCTGCGGCTGTTCGTTCTTGACGGCCAGCGGATCGCGCGCGAAACCGCCAGCCGTTCCGACCTCGAAATCCGCATGCAGGGCATCGCGCTGCTGGGAGCGTTTTTACGGCTGACGCCGTTCCGCGAGAGAGCAGGCCTCGGCGACGACGAACTGTTCCTCGCGCTCGAAAAATCGCTGGTGAAATATTTCGGCAAACGCGGCGAGCAGGTGGTTGCCGACAACCTGAAAGCGGCGCGGCGCGGCTACGATGAAGTGGCCGAAGCGGTTCCTCCGGCCGAGGAGATCGCCGCCGCGGCGGCAGCGCCGGCCGAGTTGCCGGTGGCGCGCGACGCCGAAGGCGACGTCGTTCCCGCGGATTTCTGCGAGCGCATCATTCGCGCTTACACCCGCGGGCGCGAAGCGGACCTGGACGCCGATGAATTCGTCGGCCGGAGCCTGATGCCGCCGTCGAGCGCGCGCGAGCGCAGCTTCCGCTACCTGTCGTCCGAGATTCCGGAATTTCTCGCCGATGCCTGCGTTGGCTGTATGGATTGCGTGAACGAATGTCCGGACACGGCGATCCTCGCGAAAGTCGCCGAGCCGGCTGCGCTCGACCTCCTGCTTTCGTCCGATGGCGCCGAGGAGCGCGAGCGTTTGCGGAAGGGATTTGCCGTCACCACGAAATATCACGATATTTTCGTCAAACGCGGCAGGACCGGAGGCCTTTTCGGCATCTTCGTGGATCCCGACAAGTGCAAGGGCTGCGGCGAGTGCGTCACCGCGTGCGGCACGCACAACGCGCTGCGCATGGTCACCAAAACCGAGCCGATGCTCCGGAATTACGATCGCGCGATGCGGCTGCACCGCGAATTGCCGGAAACGCCAGCGCGTCTTCTCAACGAAAAATCGCTGGGCGACATGATGCTCGCCAGCCGCGCGCTGCTCTACGCCGGCGGCGCGGGTTCCTGCATGGGGTGCGGCGAAGGCACGGCCATCCGGATGATGCTCGCGGCCACCGGCTTCGTGCACGGCGGTGAAAAAACCGGGGTGGTCGCGGCAACCGGCTGCAACACCGTTTTCGGTTCCACCTATCCGTTCAATCCCTTCGCTGTGCCGTGGACGAATTCGCTCTTCGAAAATGCTCCCGCCGATGCGATGGGCATTCGCCTGCGCTGGGATCAGCAGGGCCATCACGATCGGCGGCTCTGGGTGATCGGCGGCGACGGCGCGCTCTTCGACATCGGCTTCCAGTCGCTTTCGCGGATGCTGATGTCGGGCCTCGATATCAAGGTGCTCGTGCTTGATACGCAGGTGTATTCGAACACCGGCGGCCAGAGTTCCACGGCCACTTTCACCTCCCAGAACGCGAAAATGGCGCAATTCGGCCGCGTGGAGCACGGCAAGCGCGAGCACCGGAAGGAACTCGCGCAAATCGTCATGATGCATCCCGGCGTTTTCCTCGCGCAGACCACGCCGGCGCACATCAACCACTTCTACAAAGCGGTGATGGCCGCGAACGAATATCCGGGTCCGGCCGTCGTCATCTGCTACGCCAGCTGCATGCCCGAGCACGGCATCGCCGACGATCAGGCGGTCGCTCAGGCGCGGCTCGCGGTCGAATCGCGAACGTTTCCGCTGCTCGTCTACGATCCGCGCAAGGGCGAAACGTTGCACGAATGCATCAGCCTGCAAGGCAATCCGGCGATGAAAGAGGATTGGTACACGGATCCGAAATCGGGCCTGCCCGTGGATTTCGTCGCTTTCGCCCGAACCGAAGGCCGGTTCTCGCGCCATTTCGACGCCGCGGGTAAGCCGGATGAATCGCTGCTGCTCGCGCAACAGGATCGCCTGCGCAACTGGCGTCAAATCCGCGAACTCGCCGGGGTTTGAAACCGGGCGGCTCGTCTTCTATTCGGACAAAATCACGTCAAGACAGTCACGACTGCGCCAGTTGCACCGTTTTTGCGCGAAAGGGCACAGATTTCGCGCCAAAGCGCCCAACTCGCCGAGGTTTCGCAAACTTCGGCTTGCAGCCTTTGGACTTAGCCGCGCGGCCATGGGTGAGCGGCTTGGCATGCCAAGTGCTCATTCCATAGTCGAGGCCGGCGGCCGAGAGGCGGCAGACCCAGCAGGAGAAGTAGGACGAAGCCAAGACCACCGGGATCGAAACCGGTGAGCACAGCCAATCCGCCTAGAGGTTCCCCAGGAACCTTCCAGGGCCTGCGAAAGCGCCTGTCATCTCGGACCGCCGACCCCCTTCGTGTTCCCCTTCTCCAGCGCGGTGCGGCAGCGAATCTTTTTGGAGTAACAGCGGCCCTGGGCCATTGCACGACTGCGAAGCGAGGCATGCCAGCCGGTTGCATTCGCTCGCGCTCCGGCGTATGTTGCGACCTATGACCGTGAGGCTGCGCGGAATTTTGCGATTCTCGATGCTGCTGCTCGCCTGCGCCTGCGGTCTCTCGGCGCAATCGAGAAATCCCGCCGATTTGGCCCCGGGGAAGCTGCTGGTCGCCACGCGCAATCTGCCCGATTCGATCTTCGCGAAGACGGTGATTCTGCTGGTTCAATACGACGCGAAGGGCGCGTTCGGCCTGATGCTGAATCGCCAAACGAAGGTGCCGGTTTCGCGAATTCTGGAGGAGGATTCGGCCGCGGCGAGCGACCCGAATCCGATTTTCGTCGGCGGACCTGTTTCGATCGGTACGGTTTTCGCGCTCGCTCGCGCGAAGAACAAACCCAATGGCGCGACGTCGGTGCCGGGCGACATTTTTTTCATTTCTACCAAAACGGCGCTCGATGGCATGCTCGCTCACGGCCCGACTCCGGCGACGCTTCGGCTGTACGCCGGCTATTGCGGCTGGGACCCGGGCCAGCTTGATGGCGAAGTGCTCAGAGGCAGTTGGTACATTTTCAGCGGCAGCGAAAACCTGGCCTTCGACGCGAAGCCAGAAACGCTTTGGGCTCGGCTCATCCGCAAGGCCGACCATGGCGACCTGCTGAAAGCCGCGCTGGTGTCCCGCGTTCCGGCGCATTCGGTAGGGAAGTGAATTTCCGCCGCCGTGGCCCCGCACGGCGCAACCGCATTCCCTGATGAACAAGCGAATCACCGGAATTCAGAAGCGCGACGATCTGGCGCGACTGGATTTTCGCTAAAAACCGGTTGGCTTGGGCGTCGGCGCGCCTCGCCGTCTCAACGCGTCGCCAGGAAGTGTAGCAGGGCCTCGTTGAACATCACGGGGTCCTGCATGAATGCGACGTGGTTCACCCCCGGCAGGATCAATTCGCCCGCGCCGGGAATCAGCCTGGCCATATGATCGGTATTTTCGCGTTTGATCGCTTCGTCGTGGTCGCCATCCACAATCCAGGTGGGCACGCGGATGCTCCGTAGCTGCGCATCGGTGAAATGAGGTTGCGTCGCCCACATTTTCTGGATCGCCTGCTGAAACTCGCCGAACCGGCCCGGCGTCGGTGAAAGCTTTTCATACTCGCGCTTCGCGCGAGCCATGAAAGCCATGAACAGCGGGCTTTTGGAAATATCCTTCACCCCGGATGGGTCCGAATTCGCCGCGAAAGCGAAGAGCTTCGTCACGCGGCCGGGATGGTGAATGGCGATGTCGAGGCCGACGATCGCGCCGTCGCTCCAGCCGACGATCGCCGCTTTTGGAATGTGGAGATAATCCATCAGACCGAGAACATCCTTGGCCATCAGGTCGTAGCCGAACGGCGCCGCGTTCATCGTGCTGCGTCCATGCCCGCGGCTGTCCATGACGATGACTTCGTAGCGACCCTCCAGCGCGCGCACTTGCAGGCCCCAGTAATTCGAATTCGCCAGCCCGCCATGCAGCAAAATCACCGGCTCGCCGTGGCCAAACACGGCATACCATAGCCGCACGCCGTCAACAGGCGCGTACCCGCTCCGCTCCGCCTTGGGAAGCGTAGGCGTGGGCGGCAAATGGTCCCACGGCTCCTGCGCGTGCAGTCGCACGGTGCCGAGAGCCGCCGCGAGCGCGAAGGCGGAAATGAGGAGAAATTTGAGATGCATGGTGTGCGCGATTATACATCCGCTCGAACCACAGCCATCCCAACGAAAATAGCGCGCCTGTTTGCGCGTGGCTGAAACCGCGCGGAATGGTTCGTTCAGTTGCGGCGAGAACCGATAGATCTGGCTTACGGGCCACAGTTTCATGCCGAAGTCGCGCTCTCGGCTTGTGGCTGGGCAATCGCGCTACTTGGCGATTGGTTCTTGGGTGCGAAAAGCATTTTTTCGGATCATTCCCCACGCAAGCCAGAGGCTGATATCTGTGTTTTTAGGCGAGGCTGTCAGACATTCCGTAGCGTTTGACGGCGCAGGGAGCGCCGATACAGCACCGAAAAGCGCCACAAGGCAACGATGCTGGACGCAAGAATAGCGGCACTAACGATATATTCGAGGGCACTCATTGCCCAAAGCCTATAGCTAAGCTGAATCAGAGTCAATCAATAAGGATGCGGCGCCAAATTTCAGGTACTAGGAGGTGGGCAGTGTATACGTCAGGTTTTCGGCCAACTCGGAAAGTTTATTTTTGGGGAATCGCCGGTCGGCCGTGCAAAATCGGTATGGTTCTAGAACGCGGCGATCGGTCGCACGAACCCGCGCTCTCCGCGGATTGTTAAGCGATTGCGGCTGCTTGGCATTGGGACTCGCCCTTGCGATCCGGTCTGTGCGGCCGGTGCATTTTGGAAGAAGCCCAGGACGGGCGTGCGCATTCACGTCATTCGGTGAAAGGGACGTGCCGGCTTACGGGCCGCAATTGCGCTGGCGCGGGCACTGCGACCCCGGGACCCCAGGGCGAAGAATCTGTTTATTACCAACCGTTGAAAAGGATGGGCGGCCCGCCGTGCGCGCTTGTTTTCCCGTGGTTTCTGGAGCCGAGGGGCGGGATCGAACCGCCGACCTGACGATTACGAATCGTCTGCTCTACCAGCTGAGCTACCTCGGCTCTGTGTGGCAAACGGCTGGAAACGAGGCGCGGCCTGGAAGGTTTCCAAGCGACGCTGGAGGGTAGTTTAGCCAAGCGTGGAAAAGGTCGCAAATGAAGTGCCTGCGTGGTACCGGGTCCGCAGCCGCGGCCTTCCCGGCCATGCCGGCATTCCGTATACTTCAGCGTATGCTAATGGTCATCTTCGGCGCGGGCGCCTCGTTCGACTCGTGCCCTACCTATCCCCCTTTCCAACGGACGCCCGATGACGCTCCCCGGTTCGGGCCGGAGGTCGAGGGCTGCCGGCCGCCGTTGGCGAACAGCCTTTTTGACAATAGGAAAATCTTCATAGACACGCTCGACGAGTTCCCTCAGTGCAAGGGGGTCGTGCCAAGTCTTCGGGATACCGCTGTCCAGCAGGGAAAGACATCCATCGAGACGCGTCTGGAGGAAATTCGCACCGCGGCACTCGGAAACGGGGATGCCGCTCGGGAGATGGTCGCCGTTCGCTGCTACCTTCAGCGGGCCTTGTGGCGTTGCGAGGTGGCATGGTCGAAGGAGACGCACGACGTCACCAATCAGCTAGACCTGCTGCGAGAAATAGACATGGCTAACACCAGTCGCGAGCCCGTGTGCCTTGTTACCTTCAATTACGACAGGCTCCTCGAGGCAGCGCTCAAGTTGCGGGGCCCGGCGTATAAGTTCGAGAAGATGCAGGACTACACAGCTGGCGACCGCCCCTTCCGGCTGTTCAAGTTGCATGGCTCCGTTGATTGGGGCCTGGAGTACGCTAATCCCCTGACAATTATGCAGTCCACGTCAAGCGGAGCGGAGGCCGCGCGCACTGCAATCGAGCAAGGGTGGCCGCGGCGGCAGCCTGAAGTTTACGTCTTTTCTAGCGCGCTGACGCTGCAGTCGCACGACGGGCGCCCTATTTTTCCTGCGATCGCCATACCGGTGGAGGTGAAGAACGAATTTCAGTGCCCAAAGCCGATGCAGGAGGCCCTAAAGCAACTCATGCCAGACGTCACTCGGGTCATCGTCATCGGCTGGCGGGCGTCGGAGGCAAACTTTCGTGACCTGATGAACACGCACCTCCGGCCCGGCGTTCGCATTTTCGTAGTTGCGGGCGGGCGTGAAGAGGCGATGGGAGTTCGGGACAAGATTACGCGAGCGATGCCCAGCGCCCTGCGCAACTGCACGGCGGAGGACGTCAGAGGATTCACACAATTCATGCGCTCCGGCTTGGCCAGGCAAATTGTTTCCGATTGTATGAAGCAAGTCTGACCGCAGAGTGTCGGGTTGACCTCGAGTAATCTCAGAAACGAGCGATTCTAGCCGCTTTTTCAGCCGGAAAGCACGCTTGTCCCATTGATCCCGCGCGCCGGTCGGCTCAGGTTGTGGCCGCGCAAAACACCTGGAATCCCAAACCTATCGTCGCTTGCTGATTTCCACTCGCCCTGCGGGAAACGGCTGCCAAACCAGGCCGCTCGCTATCCCCACCGGCATACTATCCGCCATGGGGACGGCCCCCGGGCGACCGAGGAAGCTCCCGCGAGCTCGGAACGCCAGAGGGTCGCTACGCTAACTCGGGTGCAAATCTTCCCCGGAGCCTCCCCGAACGAGTCAAAGGCAGGCTCACAGAGCCACGCGGGACCAAAAGGAGGCAGACGGGAGCGCACAGAAAAATCAGACGCCCAATGATTTCGGAAGACCTACGGATCTACCGGTCTTCTGCTCTACCAGTTGAGCTACCTCGGCTCTGTGTGGCAAACGGCTGGAAACGAGGCGCGGCCCGAAGAGGTTCTGGGCGGCGTGCGACATCCGCCCCGCACCGCGAACGCGGAAAATTCCATCCCTTGCGGCACCGTGATACCATTGGACGCATGGCTAGGAAGATTGTGAAATTTTTCGCCGTGCGGACTGTGAAAAAACCGACCCGGGTGAAGTTTAAGACCAAATCGGGCGAAACGGTCTCCTTCAGAGCGCTCAAAACCGTTAAGAAGAGGGGGCCTGTTCGCTTCGCGGCGAAGAAAAGATGAGAAGTATCTACCTGGACAGCAGCGTCCTGATTGCGTATTTCTCAGCGGACAGGACGGAGGAAACGAAGAGGGGACTGGTTAGGAGCTCCGTAGGTGTCTTTGGCCAGCTCAGGGACGCCCGGCTTTGCACATCCATGTGGGCTGTTACCGAGATGGTGAATGTCCTGGTTTCGGCCAAGAGAATGGAGCCCGGCCTCGTGGCCCAAATCGAAAATCAACTCATAAATGAGAGGCGCCTGAACGGGCTGAGGGTTGATGTTCTGGATGTCAGTCCAAGAGGAGACTACGATTTCGCCGAATTTTTCTTCCATGTTCGAGAGGGCATTCTCACATACCACTCCGGGGTAGGCGATACAATTCACAGCGTGATTATGAAAAACAACGCCGTCGAGATGATCCTCACGTTTGACGAAAAGGACGACTTTAAGCAGATCGCCGGTATGACGGTGCTCCATCCGAGGGATGTCAAGTTGCCCGCCGAATCGACGCCCTAGAAGGTTGTTTCCTGTTTTCTACCGCTCATAGGCCCTGAGGGGACACTCCTCCCCCGACTGCCCCCATCCGGCTTGCGGCCTGTGGAATGGCGAAATGCAGGTCATCTCCGCCAACAAATTGGCGGGCGCTGCGCTCGGGCGAAGCCGAGGTGCAGCGGCGGCGCGCAAGGCGCGGGTTCCGCGTCAAAAGCGGGCGAGCGATTTCACTTCGGCGCTGCCTTCGTGCATTTCGAGGCGATGGCCGGCGGGCAGATCGTGGAAAGTTTGATGCAAGCCGGAGGGCCAGGCGACGAGGAGGCGATCCACGCGGGAATTACGGCCCAGGCCAATGTGCACCACGCGGGAATTCATGCTGCCGAAGCCGTTACCGCCGTTGACCCAACGATGAATTCCCCGGTTGCCAACGAAAGCCGTGACATGCGCGCCGATGGCGTCGCGATTCGAGCGCGTGCCGACCAGGCGAAGTTCCAGAGCGCGATTCCCGCCGCCTTCATTGCGATAAAGCCGGCTACTGAGTCGCGTGCCCCAATAAAATCCGCCAAACGAGCCGAACAGGCTCAAGTTGCCACTATCGTCGTAATCGGAAAACGCCATGCCGTGCAGCATGCCGAAATTGACCAGGCCAGCGGCCTGCGCGACGTCGGTGAAATGACCGCGGCCATCGTTCAGAAACAACGCTTTCGGCTCGGTCCAATCGAGCTCGGGATTTCCGGTGCCGAGTAGGATTTCCGGAAAACCGTCGTTATCGAGATCGGCCACCTGCGACGACATCGCCCCATACCATCCGGTGATCCCCGCCTGTTTCGTGACGTTGGAAAATCCGCCGTTGCCATTGTTATGAAACAACAGTTGTCGCTGCGCCGCGGGAACCACCGCTCCGCTCAGCTTGTTTTCGATCATGTCGTGCAGCGTGCCGTCAGGATACGTGGAAACGAAGAGGTCGAGCCGGCCGTCGTTATCGTAATCGAAAAATTCCGCTGTGTAGGCGTGCAGCGAATCGCGGATACCGGCGCGATCGCTCACGTCCTCGAATCGGCCGTTGCCCAGGTTCCGAAACAGAAAGCAGCCGTCGTTGTAACTGGTCGCCACAAGGTCCTGGCGGCCGTCGCCGTCGTAATCGCCCCAGCAGACGGAAATCCATTTTGCTTTTTGCAATAAACCCGCTTCGAGGCCTACCTCGCGGAATTTGCCGTTCCCTTCGTTGTGGAAAAGGCGAATGCGATCGCCGCCGGCGGGATCGACGATGCCCGTCGCGACGGCCAAGTCCGCTTTGCCGTCGTTATCGTAATCGGCCCACGCCGCGCCAAAGGCGTTCACCGGCTCGCCGAGTCTGGCGCTTTTCGTGACGTCCGTGAATTTCCGCCCTTTTTCGTTGTGGAAAAGGAACAGCCGTCCCCCTCCGCCCCAGCCGTTGCTCGAAAGAAAAATGTCCTGATACCCGTCGTTGTCGTAATCCACGAACTGCGCTGCGTAGCAGCCGAGCCCGACGGGGTCCACCAGGCCCACCTGAGCGGCGACATCGGTGAATTCGCCATTGCCAAGGTTGCGCAGCAGGCGAAACGGCGCGCGTTCGGCGCCCACCAGAATGTCGTCGCGGCCGTCGTTATCGAAATCGCCCCAGGCCGCGCCGCGCCCCAGCACCACGCGGCCGGTTCCGGAAGCAGCGGTAACGTCTTGCAGATGGAATGGGGAATGAGCGGCTTCGGGCACGCGCAGGCGAAACGATGCCGGAATCGTGCTTTCGGAGCGCCCGCCCATCAGCGTCAACACCCGCAGCATCCAGCGATAATGCGTGGTTTCCGGGGCCGCGCGGCACGCCTGGAGCGCATACGGAATTCCGAGCGCGTATTTTTCCTCCAGGAAGTGAATGGTGGCGATGGCGTATGCGATGGGGCCGGGTCGCTCGTTGAGGCGGGGAACGAGGAATTTCAGCGCCTGCGCGAAATCGCCGGCCAGCAGCGGATATTTGGCTTCCCTGTATTCGGCCAGATCGTCGAAACGCGGCGCGGCCGATTGCGGGGGCGGAGCGAATTTCATCTGGGGGCCAAGCAGGGTACTAGCCCATGCGGCGGCAGGCCACGCTTCGGATGAAGCGGCGAGCGCGGCGCCGCCGAGGATATTTTTCAGGAAATCCCGGCGTTGCATCGGGCTCATCTCCCGGAAGAAAACCGTGCGTGCTTCGCCGCGAAGCTACCGAGCGCGAAGCGGAAACGCGCCAGAGGGCTACCTTCAAGCACCGCGCTCCCTCTGCCAAAAGACCGGCAGCCATAGACCGCCGGGGCAGTCCGCTAGCCAAGCGTACCGCTGTAAGCCAGCGTGCAGAACCCGATGATCAGGAGTGCAATGGCGAAGATCATCGAATTGACCGCTTTCTTGCCCGCGCCTTTCCATTCACCGGTGATGAAACCCCAGGCGCTGGACGCCACAATGATGATGGACATGAAAAGAGGCCAGCCCAGCACCGGGCCCATTTTGCCGATGCGGGCCATCGCCACTCCATAGATCGCCGAACTGCCCATCCACAAAGCCGCCATGATGAATCCGTACACCCAATTCACGCCCGTGCCGGCCGCGCCAAAGAGCCCGAAGCTGCGGTTCTTGCGCCAAAGGTAGAAGCAGTAAATCAGGTAAGGCACGAGCGAAGCCGTGTAAAGCGGCGCCCAAATCACGTTGTATTGCCAGACGGAGCTGGCGCCGGTTTGCAGCGCGCGGTGGAGCGTCGGAGTGCAGAAAGCCGCGCCAAAGTTGCCTAGCGGTGAGCCGATGCCCGCAAGGATGCATATTGTCAGGCCGGCGGCAAAACTCATTCGCTTTTCAGCCGGGTTCGGCGTTTTCGCGATTGCCATCGAAAGGTTTCTTTCCTTTTCCCGGCCGGCGACAGCGGAGACTACAATGCCGGCCAGCATCAGCAGGATACCGACGAAAAAGAAAAGTCCCTCGCTGGTGAACACCTTGTCCGCGTGCTGCGAAAGAAACGGCACGATGGAGCCGAATGCCGTCGAGATGCCGATAGCAATGGCGAAGTTCAAGGCGATGCCCACAGCCGCGATGCCCAGCCCAAAGAAAATCTGCGCCAGCCCAAACCCAATCCCGAAAAGGATGAGCAAGGACCACTGGCTCGCCGGCGTGTTTTCGAAGAAAGGAATAGCGTGAGGAATGGTGACGAAAACCAGGGCCCACGGCAGGATCAGCATCGCCCACACGGCCCAGACGGACCAGATGTTTTCCCATCGCCATTTGCGAGCGATCTTCGTGGGTGCCGCGAAGCTTCCGTTCAACGCCCCTGCCAGGATGGATAAGAGGGCACCGCCAAATGCGCTATTCATAAGGTCTTTGACCTCCTGAATTTTTGGGGACCAGACCTGCCCGCGGCGTCCCCAGGGCAAAGCGCGGGCTGGGCCCGCCGTTCGCTATGCAGGATTGCGAAGATAAGCCCGGGCATGGCCGGTTCAGCCGTGGCGTTCTCCATCTTCAGCAGGAGGATCAAACCGCCGAGCGCTCCAGTCATTGCCGGCCTCCACGCCAAATTTGTGGGTCGAGCGCGCCGGATTATATCTTGGTTTGCCTTCGGGAGCTATCACGCAATTTCTGGAATCGCGAAAAAATCGGAAGGGCGGCGTCAGGGATGGGGACTGGACGTCTTGCCGGCGTTTCTTAATTTGAGCAACTGCTGGGTGCGGTTGGCGGCTTTCGCGTGCGCGCTCTGTTCCATCTTCGCGAAAACCTCCATTTCACCTTCGGCCTGTTTCATGTGGCCGGTGCGGCGGTAGGCCTGAGAAAGGAGGAAATGGACGATCGGCTCGTCCGGGCTGGTTTTTTCCGCAGCTTCGAGATCGGGCAGAGCTTCCGCCGGGCGGTTCAGCAGCAAGAGGGCCCGCGCACGGTCGAGCCGCGCATCGGAGAGCCCCGGACACAGCATCAGGCCTTTATTGACGTCGGTGAAGGCCTGCCGCGGGTCCATATGTTGCTGCAAGAGAATGTCGCCGAGCTTCCACCATGCCTCGCAGTTCGCCGGATCGTTGGACAACTCGGCTTGGAACTGGTCGGTGGCCGCGGCCCAGTCGTTCAGGTTCCAGTAGGCGTTGCCCAATTTGTAGTGCGTCCCTGGTTCGTGCGGTCCCAGCTCCACCGCCTTCTTGTATTCCAGCAGCGCGCCCAGGTAGTTCTTCATGGACGACATCACGTCGCCGCGAATCTCATGCGAGAGCACGGAATCGGGATCGATCGCGTCCACTTTCGCGTAGGATTGCTCGGCGAGTTGCGTGTACACCTGCCCGAGCAGATACCAGACCTGCTGATTGCGCGGCTCGCGCTCGGTGAGCCGGCGAAGATGGACGGACGCCGCGCCGTAGTCGCCCAGCTTGATCAGATCGTTGGCCAGCAGCAGTTCGGCGTTGTTGTCATCCGGATGCGCCCGCAGGGCCGCTTCGAGCGGCTCCCGCGCCCGAGCGTATTCCTGCATCGCGTAAAGCGCGATGCCGAGCAGCGCCGATGCCGAAGTCATACTTGGCTCGATTTTCAACCCTTTTTCGAGGACTGCGACCGCCTTGGGAAACTCCTGCTCCTTCACGTAAACGGCGCCGAGGTTGTTGTAGGCGGGTGCGAGCCGCGGCGCGATCCGCAGAATCTCCTCGTAGCGTTTCGCCGCGCCCGCCAGATCGCCGCGGGCCTCGGCTGCCTGCGCGTCGCCGTAAAGTTGCCGCACGCTCTCGCCGCGCGCCGCGGGACGCGTCTGCGCCTCGGCACGACGCACGGGGAAAAACGCGCAGGCAATCGCAAGCAGAAGGATCGGTGTGAAGGGAAGATTGCGGTTTCCGCTCATGCGATTCACGGCCCGAGGATTCTTCATGAGCACGCGGGTCATTATACTGCCCGCTCGCGCGGCAAAGTCAAACCGTGCCGGCTTTGCCCCGCCGCGGGCCGCGAGTCACGTTGCGCGCACGTAGGCCTTGATCGTGGCGCATTCGTCCATGGCCGAAGTTTCCCGCGGGCGAATGCGGTATTCGCCCAGGCAAGCGGGAACAACGAATGTTTCCGCGTAGTGCACCACCAGCGGCTCGAACGATTCGCGCGGGCTCTCGACGATGATTTCCTCGCCTTCGACGAGATTCAGTACGTTCACCGAACCCTCGGTGCGGTGCGGCACA
This sequence comes from Acidobacteriota bacterium, assembly GCA_021812285.1. GTDB lineage: Bacteria > Acidobacteriota > Terriglobia > Acidiferrales > UBA7541 > JAKASX01. Next base: position 17,972 of record JAKAOH010000018.1, read on the forward strand.
GGCGAGCGAAACCAGTGACGGCGCGTTTCGATGAATTCGAGAGGATGCAGGCCGGTGCGTTCCTCGCGCCAGCCGTCGCCTTCGGCAACCGGCTCGAACCGGTTGATCAGGTTTTCGTGCACCCACCCGGTGGTTCGATTCCACTGGATATTTTCCAGCCCATGCTCGATGTGGACAGGGCGCGGCCGGCCGTCGAGCCCCATGCGTCCCCAATCCCACAATTTGAACGTGAAAAGATAAGGTGTGGCGCTGATTTCGAGCACGAGAGCGTTGCGGCCCGAGCAATGAACCGTGCCGGCGGGAATCAGGAAGTGATCGTGCTGTTTCGCCGGCCACCGGTTCACGTATCGCTCGGCAGGAAACGGTTTCCCTTGGCGTTGCGCGGCCCATAAATCGCGCGCCATCGCCTGGCGATCCACGCCTTCTTTCAGGCCGAGAAAGACCGCTCCATCCCCTTTCGCGTCGAGCAGGTAGTAGCTTTCATCTTGCGTGTACGGGATGCCGAAGTGTTTGCGAATGTATTCGGCGAGCGGATGCACCTGGAGCGACAAATTGCCGCCCTCCCACGTGTCGAGAAAATCGAATCGGATGGGGAATTCCGCGCCAAACCGTTCGTAAACCGCGTCGCCGAGCAGTTCGCGCGGATGCTGGAAAACCAGATCCAGCGCGGGACTCTCGACGCGCACGCCGCCGAAATCGAAGAGCAAACTGTTTTCTTCCGGGACGCAATCGAAGCACCACGCGTAGTTGGGAGGGCCATCAGGCAAATCGCAAACATTCTTCATCCATTGCCCGCCCCACGGGCCGGGATCGAAAAACGGCGCCAGGCGAAAAGGCCGCTCCGAAGCCGCTCGCAACGCCTGCGCAAGCGCGGCGCCGGAAATCAGTTTCGGTTCGCCGGGGCGATTGGTATCGAGAAAAAAATCGAGCCCGGAAATCAGCGGCATTTTCAAACGGTCGGCCGCGCGCCAATCCACGAAGAATGCGCGTTTGTAGAGCAGGGAAGCGGGATCGCCGGCATTTTTTGCGCCCAGATTGCCGATTTTTCCGCTCCGCTGGCGCTGCTGAATTTCCCATCGCGCCAGATCGGCGTAGACGAGCACGCGCGGCTCCCGCGCGAGCAGCGATGCGCCTGTTCCGATCGCAAGCACCGTGCCGCGCGCCACGGCGATGCTCCGCCGGGCCGCATCGGCCTTTGCGGGATCGAAAAAATCGGCGATTTCGACGCCATTCATGCGGCCGAAAACGGGATCGTCCGTCAGAACCGAGCCCAGCATTTTGCGGACGGCGTCAGGGCTCTGGAAGCAGTCCTCCGCGTGAACGATCAGCGCGGGCCGCAAAGATTCGGTCAGCGCGCGCTCGATTTCGTCGAGGAAGACGCCGGGATAGCATTCGACGCAGAGAACGTTTCGGCCCTCGCGCAATTCGCCGCGCAGGCGCTCCCCGATCGCCCGCCAGCCGGGGGAAACGGCGGAGGCGTCCGCACTGACCCTGACGCATGGAAATTTGTCGTAATTGGAGCGCCGCGCCACGGCTCTATGCGGAGAGGAGCGGTATCGCGCCCAGAAGAGCCGCGTCATTGCCCAGTGCCGCGGCGCGCACTTCCACCCTGCCCCATGGCGTCCAGGTGTGCGAGCGGACGTAATCGCGAAGGAACGGCAGAATCGCGCCGGAGCTCTTCATTATTCCTCCGCCCACGATCACCACTTCCGGGTCGAACGCGTGGACCAGTCCCACCGCCGCTGCGGCCCAGACGTGCAGGCAGCGGTCGCGGATTTCGCCCGCGACGCTATCACCCGCCTGCGCCAGCCGAAAAAGCGCTTCGAAATCCACTCTCGGCTCGCGGGCCAGCGCGCTCTCCGCGAATCCCGGCCATTCGCGCGCCACCAGCGGCAGCGACCATCCCGCGGCTTCCGCTTCGGCGCAGCCGATGTTCCCGCACATGCATTTTCTTCCGCCGAGTTGCACGGTCTGATGGCCGCCCAGGTTGCCCGCCTGAAAATGTTTACCGCGGAGCAATTTTCCCTCGATCATCGCCGCGCCGCCGATGCCGGTGCCGAGGGTCATCATCACGATGCTATCGAATCCACGCCCGCTGCCCGCGTACCATTCTCCCAGGAGTGCCATTCGCGCGTCGTTTTCGAGTTTCATCGGCAGGGAAAATTCGCGGCGGCACCATGCGGGAACGTCCGCTTGCTCTGCGTCCGTCCATTTCTCTTTCGCCGAAAGGAACCGGCCTGCCGACGAATCCACGAGGCCACAGGAACTGAAGGCGAGCCCGGCGAAATCGTTGGGTTGCCATCCCGCCTCGCGCAGCAATTCGCGAAACGCATCGGCCACGCGCGGCAAAAGGCCGGCGAGCGTGCCCGTGCCGTCGGCTTCGAGCGTCTTCGCGCGCAGGATCGCTTGGTCTTCCACCATCGCGCATCGCGCGTGCGTTCCGCCCAGATCGATCGCGAGCGCCTTCATTTGGCTCCGGTTGGTTGCTCGCCGGCGAGAGACGCGGCGACGCGCAGCGTCAGTATCTGGTGCGCGCCGATCGTGACGTTCAGCGAAGAGCCGGAGACGGGGATCTCCTTCTCGTTCGCTTCGACGGCGTTGTCGAGCCAGGCGCGATCGAGATGGAACAGCGGAAACGTCAGCGTCGCCGTGGTCGCGCGTCCGCCCACTTCGAGCAGGCGGACGATCGTTCCCTGGCCGTCGTTCGCCGCTTTCCAATCCTCGACGACGACGTTCGGCGCGCTCACGCTGAGGAAACCGGCTGGAGCGGGCTCGAGCGGGCGCGGCGGATTGCCGAATTTGTCCTGATCGATCACGCGTTCCGCTTCGAGCGGCGTCATCGCCGCGCGGCCCAGGCGCGCCAGATCGGCCGGAGAGAGTTGCGCTCCGCTTGTCATCACGTAGCGGAACGTGAAATCGCCGCCCTGTTCGCCGCGGTAGTTCGTGTGCCAGTAGTTGTTCAACGCGTAGGAGAAGATGGTGGAACTTTTCGGCGCAAACGTTTCGGGCCACGTGCCGCGATTGATGTCGCCGAATGTGATGAGCGGGGCGTCCACGGGCACGACGGCCGCGCTGACGTCCGCGTCCGCCACTTTCACCCAGTGCCGCACGCTGAACCATTCGACGCCCGCGCCTTTCAGCATGTCGCGGCTTGGATCCACCCATCCGTTCTGAATTTCATAAGTAAAATCCGGCTTGGGCACCGCGAACGGAAACGCGAAATAGACCGCTTCCTTTCCGCGCACCGCCCGCTTGCGGAAGTGGTTCACGAATTCGATTTCCTTTTTGTCGTTAAAGAGGATGATGCTGGTGCGAATCAGCGGCGTATGCGCGTCGCTCGATTCGAGCGTCATCACCTGGCCGTACGGCGTTCCGCGCAGGCCGATCACGCGGCCGTTCGTCGAGGGATGAATCGTCAGGCGGGCCAGCGGCAACGATTTCTGCAGGTAGACGATCTGCGTGGTGCGCTTGCCACCGCCCGAAACGTACAAATATTGATCCATTTTGTAAGGACTCGACGCGTCCACCAGTTCGCGGCCGAGCTGCTTGTCGAAAATGCTCTTCACCGCGCCGGTCGAGGGGTCCACCGTGACGCGGTAATAGGCGTTCTCCATCGTCGTCGTCCGTTCCGGTTGCACGATCACCGGCGCCAGCGCGCCCTTGGGCCGCGAAATGAATTGGTAGCAGCGGTATCCCATCGCCGGAACGTTTCGCGCCAGGAATCGCACGCGCTCGTACCCCGCTCCCTTGCGCAGCACTTCGAGCGGGACGAGCTTGCCGCCCGGATATTCGGCGATCGCACTGCCGCTATCGAGATCGAGCGTCACCAGGCCGCTGCGCTGCCAGCTCAGCGTATTGAAGACGAGCAGCGTTCCCGCCGGCATGTGGATCTCGCCGGCGATCTGGCTGAGCGACCGCTTTACCAGCCAACTCACGTCCCTACGGCCGTCGCGCACGTACTGGTTTTTCACCGCGAGCTGGCTGCGCGATTCCTCGCTGTGCGGGCGGTAAACGGAATCCCAGGAATCGAACGTGTGTTCCGCGTAAAGAATCAGGTTCTGCCACATGTTTTCGATCAGCCGATGCGGCGCCTCGAGGTTGGGATCGAGGAACGTCGCGATGGTGGAAAGTTTTTCGCCGGAAAGCGCGCGCTGCTGATCCTGCCGGTCGATCGCGGTGTATTTCGCATCCGAACCCACGCCGTCTTCCCAATACGGCCCGCCGTCGCCACGCACGATGGGCAACTCGGAGCCGTATGTGTGCGCGATGTAGCTCAGATAGCCGGGAAACGTGGTGATGACGAATTTCGGGTAGGCGTATCGCGCGTTCCATTTGTGGACGAAGCCGCTTTCACTGAGCTGAAGATCGGTGTTTTCGAACTGGCTGCCATACATCAGCACCGTATCCGGCTTGTAATCCGGCCGCTCGAACGGCTGGAGAAACGTAGGAATCGCCTGCTCGCAATTGGCCATTTTCGGCGGCAGGCCGCAGGTGAACCAGAACTCGGAATATTGCCGCGTATAGGCCATCAGCACTTTCGATCCGTCCGGACCCTCCCACCAGAACGGCGCTTTCGCGTTCCAATGGCCGTAGAGGAGGATCGGCGCTCGGTCGCTATTGGCCGCGGCGGCGAAGTATTTCAATCCGAGCGCGTGGAGCACCGAAGCGTAGGACCACGTGTAGCTCGGCACGTCGGTGATGTTGGCGTAATCGAAGGGAATGCCTTCGGTGCGATGCAGGAAATCGGAATAATCGGTCGAGCGAATCAGCTCTTCGAGGCTGGCGTAACCGGTCAGCAGATTCGCGTATTGCGCCGGCACTTCAATTTTCCCTTCACGGGCCAGCGTGAAGAATTTCCGCCGCGCGGCGGCGTTGCGCGAGGCCAGATATTTCTGCACGATCCACGAGCCGTCCAGACTGAAATGCATGTTCGGATGCTCGGGAAGGTAGGTGAGCAGCTTGTCGATGTTGCGGCTGTGCACTTCCGCCACTTTCGGCTGGAAATCGGTATAGCCGACGTCCAGGTGGGCGTGCGGCACGAAATCGATCGTCCATTTCCGCGCCGGAGCGAATTTCAGACGGAACCGCCGCGTCCCTCCATTCAGCCGGAGCACCGCCTGAGCCGCCGCCGGGGCCGAGAGTGCCGGAACGTCGAAGGAAAACCGCTGCTCGCCGAAATCGTTTTCGCTCGAAAGCGCGGCCTGAAAATGGTCCGCGCCGACGAACAATTCCACGCTGCCAGTACGCACTTTTTCCGGCAGCGTCGCCGTCACGTCGGTCCGCTCGTAAAGTTGATTGCCCTTCTCGACGTAAAACACTGTTGGCCGCACGCTCACCGACGGCGCGACCCGCAACCGCCGCTGCTCGCTCAGCTGGAGCGCGTCGTAAACCACGCCCGAGCCGCCGGGCGCGACGCCGGGGGCGTCGAGAGCGGTGAGCGTCAACGTGTTTTCACCCTTGCGCAGCAGGGAACGTGGCAAGGCGATTTCCAGACGCGCCTCGCCGTAAATTGGCGAATCGAAGCCGCCGTCGCCGGGGTAATAGCTCACCCTGCGGTGCACGTAATAGAAGCCTTTTTTGCCGTTGACCGCGACGAGCAGGTCCGCGTGGCGATGCCCGTTGAGCACGAGGCCGATCGTGAGCAGGTAATTTCCGTGCGGATGTTGCCGCATGTAGAAGAGGACCGTGAAGGCAACTGTACGCCCATGGACGTCGGGCGATCCCGAAACCGGCTGATAGGCGGGCCAGTCGCTCGCGTGGCTTTCCCCAACGGTGTAAATGACCCGCAGCTTGGGATTGCCGAAATCCACGTTGTGATTGAATTCGATCGAGGAGTGATTGAACTGGCCGATTTGCCACACCACGCCCGGTGCGTTCTGTGCGCGCGCGGGAACGGCGAACGATGTGGCGAACAAAACGCTGGCGGCAAAGCCGGCAATTGCGGCGTGTTTCATCGGATGGTCTCCGTGATTGCGCGAGGAATGAAACAGCTCGAAGGCATCGTATTGGCGGCCATCTTAGGTGCGGCGGCAAGACAAAGTCAATGCGGGTTCGCCGAAATCGCGCTCGCCGTGCGGGCCGAGTTTCGGCCAACTCCTCCACACGCACCGGTTTTTTTTGGACTCTAGCGGCCGCAATTCCTGCGTGTTATATTCCTGCCTCTTATGCGTCTGCCACCGGGCCGCTCGTTTCTTGGGTTCCTCAAGGGAAATCCCCGCCGCGTGCTTGTTCCGCCCCTTCGCGATGCGGGGCGATTCTCGGCGGATCGGCGCTCGTTGCTGCTGGGTCTCGCCTCCTGTTTCGTTCCCGGTTTGCCCATTCTGAGCGGACAGGCGCACAGCCGGAAATCCGGCTCGCCTTTGGCCGCCGCGCGCGTTCCGGCTTCGCCTGCGGTGAAATTCGCGGATGTAACGTCCGAACTGGGCGTGGATTTTCGGTATTATTCCTCGCACACGTCAAAAAAATATCTGATCGAAACAATGGGGGCGGGCGTGGCCCTCTTCGATTACGACAACGACGGGCGGCTCGACCTGTTTCTCGTCAACGGCGCTCCGCTCAGCGATCCCACTCCCAAAGGAACGATTCCGCAGAAAACCGGGCCGCAATATTGGAACCGGCTCTACCACCAGAAGCCCGACGGGACTTTTGAAGACGTTACGGCGAAAGCTGGATTGCAAGGGTTCGGGTACGGCATGGGCGCGACGGTGGGCGATTACGACAACGACGGTAATCAGGACCTGTTCGTCACCTCTTACGGCGGCAACCGGCTCTATCACAACAATGGGGACGGCACGTTCACCGATGTGACCGAAACCGCGGGCGTTGCCGGCGGCGGATGGTCAACCAGCGCGGCGTGGATGGACATCGACAACGACGGCCTGCTCGATCTGATCGTTTTGCGCTACATGGAATGGGATTTCGACGATATCTGGTGCGGCACGCACGAGCCCGGCTACCGTTCCTATTGCTCGCCGAACGTCTTCCAGCCCATCGCGCCGCTCGTCTACCACAACGAAGGAAACGGCCGATTCAAGGAAGTTTCCAGGGAAATCGGCATTTCGAAGCTGGGCAAGGGGCTCGGTATCGCTATCGCCGATTACGACCGTGACGGCCACACCGACATTTTCGTCGCCAACGATTCCATGTTCGAATTCCTCTATCACAACAAGGGCGACGGAACGTTCGAGGAAGTGGGCCTGATGGCCGGCGTGGCCGTGGATGGTGATGGGCGAACCTTCGCGGGCATGGGCGTGGATTTCGCCGATTACAACAACGACGGCTTGCCCGATCTGCTCGTCACCGATCTCGGCAACCAGATGTACGCGCTCTACCGAAACAATGGCGACGGCAGCTTCACCTACGCCACGTTCAGCTCGGGCTTGGCGGCAATCACCCAAGCCCACGCCGGCTGGGGTTTCCGCTTCATGGACGTTGATAATGATGGGTGGAAGGACCTGCTAATCGCCCAGGGCCACGACATGGACAACATCCATCTGACCACTCCGAATCTGCGCTATCACGAGCCGCCGGCGCTGCTGCGCAACACCGGAACCAAATTCGTGAGCATCGGCGCCGACGCTGGCGCTCCGTTCCATCAGCGCTGGGTCGGCCGCGGCATGGCCATGGGCGATATCAATAACGATGGCCGGCTCGACGCCGTCATCACCACGAATCTGGGCGAAGCGCATATCCTGCGCAACGAAACGCCGATGTCGAATCATTGGCTGATGCTCAAACTGGTGGGCCACACGAGCAACCGCGACGCCATCGGCGCCGAAGTCCGCTTGACTGCGGGTAAAATCAAGCAACTCGTCACCGTCACCACCTCGAGCAGCTATCTTTCTTCGAGCGACAAGCGCGTCCATTTTGGGCTGGGGCCGAATGCCGTCGCCGAACTGGTGGAAATCCGATGGCCGAGCGGCATTCACCAAACGCTTCGGAACGTTCGCGCGGATCAGATTCTCCAGGTGGATGAGCCGCCGCGTCCCGCGGCACCCGAAAAGGCCAAGCCATGATGGACCGCCGCTCGCTTCTGCTTCTGCTAACCGGCGCGGTGGTTTCGCCGGTGCGGCTGCTCGCGGGCACGCTCGGCGCGGCCCCGCAGCAAGCCCAAAAGTCCACGGCCTCCTCCCAGGCGTCCACGGGAGGGGTGATGACAGGCGGAATTTTCGCTCCCGTGATGGACGCCGAAGGCCGGCCGATCACTGCCGGTGGATTCGTCAACGGCGCACCGGTTGTTTTCACCGATATCACGAAGCAGGCGGGTCTCGATGTCTTCCACAATCACGACGGCGGCGCGGCCAAGCGAACCATCCTCGAGGTGGATGGAGCCGGCGTGGCGCTGATCGATTACGACAACGACGGCTGGCTCGATATTTACCTGGTGAACAGTTCGACGTTCCCGGCTCTAGCGGGCAAGCAACCGGCGCCGCGTGCGATGATGCTCCACAACAACCGCGATGGCACGTTCACGGACGTCACCGAGAAAGCCGGTGTTGCCAACGAACGCTGGGGCTTTGGCGTGGCCGTGGGCGATTTCGACAACGACGGCTGGCCGGATATGTATGTGACGAATTTCGGCAAAAACCGCCTCTACCGGAACAATCACGACGGCACGTTCACCGATATCGCCGAAAAAGCCGGGATCGCCTTGGGCGGATGGTCTACCGGAGCCACCTGGGGCGATTACGACCGCGACGGCCGGCTCGACCTCTTCGTTCCCGGCTACGTCCAGTTCGATCCCGAGCACCCGGTCATCGCCGGGGAAAACGGCGTTCCCGCGGCTTCCTGCGAATTTCGAGGCATGCACGTGTTTTGCGGGCCGATGGGCCTGATCGGCGCGCACAATCATCTATTCCACAACAATGGCGACGGCACGTTCACCGACGTCACGGTGAAAGCCGGAGTCGCCGATCCCTCCGGCGCGTACAGCTGGTGCTCGGTATTTCTCGACGTGGACGACGACGGCTGGCTCGATCTGATCGTCACGAACGATTCGGTTCCCAACTTCCTTTACCACAACAATCACGACGGCACGTTCAAGGACGTCAGCTACCTTTCCGGTTTCGCGGTGAATGGCGACGGGCGTCCCCAGGCTTCGATGGGAATCGGCATCGGCGATTACAATCGCGACGGCAAGGTGGATCTGTTCGTCACGACGTTCAGCGACGACAATTACACGCTCTACCGCAACGATGGCGGCGGCTTTTTCTCCGACGTCACGCTCCAGGCCGGCCTGCTCCAGCCCACCATCCCGTTCCTCGGCTGGGGCACGGCGTTCCTCGATTACGACAATTCCGGCCTGCTCGGCATTTTCACCGCCAACGGCCACGTCTATCCCGTCGCCGACAAGGCGAATTGGGGCACCAGCTACGCCCAGCGGCCGCTGCTGTTCCGCAACCACGATGGGGTGAAGTTCAGCGAAGTCCCTCCCGCCACGGGCAGCGGGCTCGCCGACGTGATTCCCGCGCGCGGGGCCGCGTTCGGCGATATTTTCAACGACGGGCGCATCGGTGTCGTGATCAACAACATCGATTCCACTCCCACTCTCCTGCGCAACGTCGTCAAAAACGCCAACCACTGGGTTGGTTTGCACTTGATTGGCGGGCCGAAAGGCCCTCGCGACGCCATCGGCGCCAAGGTATTTCTCACCACCGGGGGCGTTCGCCAGCGCGGCGACATTTTCAGCGGCGCCAGCTACTGTTCCAGCTCGGATTTTCGCCTCCATTTCGGCCTCGGCAGTGCGAACAAAGTGGATAAGGTCGAAATCCATTGGCCCAGCGGGACGATCGAACAGGTCACATTGGCGGGCGTGGACCGCATCTGGAAAGTGGTCGAAGGCAAAGGCGTCGTGAAGAGCTGAAGGCTGCCGCGACCAGCCGAGGCTCATAGATTCAAGAAAACGTTTTCGCCATCGGGCCATCCATTACGGTTTTTTTAACAGGAGTTTTCCATTGACACACTGAGCAACACGGCGATAGCCTTTGACCGCTTGTTCGAGGGAGGCGTGGGGCGCATGCTTCCTTTTCGAGTGGCGCTTCGGGGCGACGCGATTTTTCCCCAGTGGAAGCATCCCACGCATGTTCCATCCTTGCCGCTGTGCCGCGGGCCGTTTCCGCTCGCCGTTAATGTCTTGGACGGGGTGAGCGGGAAAGCGCCATGCGTTTCGCGCGCGGCGGCGGAGAAACCCTTCTAACAGGCCAGGCGGTTGGGGAAATGTTGGCGACGCAGGCGTCTTCAAAAACTTTCCGGTTCGGTGTGTTCGAAGTCGACCTGGAAGCGGCCGAACTTCGCAAGCACGGCATCCGCATCAAGCTTCAGGAGCAGCCGTTTCAGATTCTCGCGCTACTGCTGGAGCATCCCGACCGCGTCGTCACGCGCTATGAACTGCGCACGCGGCTCTGGCCCCACGACACCTTTGTTGATTTCGATCGCAGCCTGAACAAGGCGATGACGAAGCTCCGCGCCGCGCTGGGCGATTCGGCGGAAAATCCGCGTTACATCGAAACGCTCCATCGCCGTGGCTATCGCTTTCTCGCTCCCGTCCATGTCGGCCTCCGGCCGAACAAAGACTCCGCACCGGCGTTGCCCGCCGCGGATTCCGGCGCCGAAATCCACACGGCTCCCGGCGAACCGGTCGGCCCGGAGACCGCCGGCGCAACCGGCGGGCTTCGCGTGCGCCGCGCTTTGCACCGCGTCGCGCCCAAGCCGATTCTCCTCGCCGCGGCCGCGGCGCTTCTCGTCCTGGCCGCCGGGATCTATTTTTATCCGCGCCGTCGTAATTTCGTCTCTATGCGCGATACGCCCGCCGCTCGCCGTTCGATTGCCGTTCTCGGCTTTCAGAATCTTTCCGGCGACCCTCACGAGGCCTGGCTCTCTTCGGCGCTTTCCGATTGGCTGATCACCGAACTTTCCGCGGGCGAGCAGGTGCGCACCGTGCCGGCGCAAAGCGTCGCGCGGATGAAAATGGAGCTTTCGCTCCCGCGGATGGATAGCCTGGATCGCGCCAGCCTGGAGCAGATTCGAAAGAACCTCGGAGCCGATTTCGTCGTCGCCGGTTCTTACGCTCTGCTCGGACAGGGAGCGAGCGGCCAGGTCCGCCTGGATCTGCTGCTCCAGGACGCGCGCAACGCCAAGACGCTCGATGCGATTTCGGAAACCGGCAACGAATCCGATCTTTTCGGTCTCGTCTCGAAGGTGGGTGACGAACTGCGCGTCAGGCTCGGTATCGGCGCCGTCACCGAGCGCGAGGCGTCCGAAGTCGCCAGCGCCTTGCCCCGGAATCCCCAGGCCGCGCGCGCCTATTCGGAAGGCCTCGACAAACTCCGCGTCTTCAACGCACCCGCCGCCCGCGCCCTGTTGGTCAAGGCCGTCGCCGCCGAACCCGATTTCGCCCTGGCCCACGCCGCGCTCGCCAGCGCCTGGGCCCAACTCGGCTACGACGACAGCGCCCGGGCCGAAGCCGGCAAGGCGGTCGCTCTTTCGGGGAAACTCTCGCGCAGCCAGCAACTCCAGGTGCAGGCCCAATACAGCGAAATGTCGGGCGATTGGACCAAAGCGCGCCAAATTTATAACGCCCTGCTCGAGTTCTATCCCGACAGCCTCGAATACGGCCTCGCGCTGGCCCACGCAGAGGTCCGGGCCGGAAGCGGTGTGAACGCGCTCCGCACCATCGCCTCGCTGCGGAAATTGCCGCAACCCCTCCGCGACGATCCTCGCATCGATCTGGCGGAAGACGAAGCCGCGGAAACGCTTGGAAACTACAGGGAAGATCTCGCGGCCGCCCAGCGCGCGGCGAGCAAGGCGCAGCAATCCGGAGCAACCCTGATCCTCGCCCGGGCTTGCCTCGATGAGGCATGGGCCTACGAAAATCTGGGCCAGCTGGACAAAGTGAACGGAGTGATCACCCGCGCCGTGCGGTACTATGCGGCGGCACACGATCAGGAAGGTGTTTCCGCGGCACAAACCGACCGCGCCATCGCTTTCGAAATGGAAGGCAAATACCTCGCCGCGAAACAGGGCTACGAAACGTCCCTCGCTTATGACCGCAAACTCGGAACCAAACTCTCCGTCGCAGCGGACGAAGACAATATCGGCGACATTCTCTATTACTTGGGCGAACTGAAAGCCGCGCAAACGGAATACCAGCGGTCCCGCGCCCTCTATCGCCAACTCCATCACGAAGACGGCGTCGCCCTCACCGAAATAGGCACCGGAAAGGTTTTGCTCGCCATGGGCGATCTCGCAAAAGCGAAAGCCAAGTTCCAGGACGCCGTCCAGCTGTGCCGCCATGTGGGCGACCGGAGTAAGGAAGCCGACGCCCTTTCCGGTTTGGGCACCGCCCTGTGGATGGAAGGCGACTTCAGCGGAGCGCAGAGCAACGAAGCTCTGGCGAAAGAGATCTTCGCGCAGATTGGCAATACTTCCAGCGCCGCCAAGTCGCATCTTCACCTGGCTGAACTTCTGCTCGATCAGGGGAAAACCGCCGAGGCCGCGGTCTTCGCCGCGAAGGCTGCCAGCACGTTCGAGCAGACCCGCTGCGCCAGCGACCACGGCTACGCCGACCTGGTCCTTGCCAGAATTTTCCTCGCCCAACGCCGGTTTCCCGAAGCGAAGAGAAGCGCTAAGGACGCCTTGGCCATCGCCAAAGCCTCGAACATGCCCCAATTGCAAATGGAGGCAAATATCGTCCGCGCTTGCATTCGGGCTGCCTCGGTTCGTCCGGCGTCCTTGCAACCGGAAACCAGCCTCAAGAGAGTCATTGCCTCGGCCACAGAGGCGGGATTTCTCAATGTCGCTCTGACGGCTCGGCTCGCTCTCGGGAAAATCGAGCTTGGGTCGGGCCACGCGAACCGTGGTCGCTGGCGGCTGCTAAAACTCGAACAATATGCGCGTCAAGGCGGATTCACTCTGATCTCCCGCAAAGCCGCCGCAGCTCTCCAGAGAGGACAGGAACGAAAGGGCCTGAGTTCCATTTTGCTACCTTCTGCCAAGTCGAACTGAAGTTCGCTCCATCCCTGTCCTTACTTTCTTTCCCTTTCCCGTGCATCAACCACTTCCGGCGGTTTAGAAGACGGGAGGGCGCTATCGGGAGGTGAATCCCCCTCACTTCGGTCAGTAATCGTGTTTGCGCTCGGAATTGAATGGAAAAACATGGGTAAGAATGAAACGCAAGTAGCCTTTATTCATAGTCTTAATGAGGAATAATTAGACGGCATCCACGGGCATTGACTTAATTCTGGCACCGGGGTACTCCATTTACTTTTACGGCAGGGTGTGATGTACGTCATGCATTTGAATGTCATCTGCGGAGGTGTTGAATGAGTTTATCGGCAGGGGCGGCCGAGAAGGGCATGGGTACGGCGCTTCATCAATGCGCGTCATCCGTTAAGCGGGGCTTGGGACTGATGCCGGTTTTGGCGGTCTGCCTCACGTTGTTCTTTTTGGCGAGCAACGCGAGGGCGCAGGCTCTTAGCGGCATCAACGGCACCGTAACGGACAGCAGCGGCGGCGTCGTGCCAGGCGCGAAGGTTACGGTAACCAATGAAGCGACCAACGTCTCCCAGACCGCGGTCACGACTTCCGCAGGCACCTATTACGTCACCGACCTGATCCCCGGCTTGTACACGGTCAAGGTTGAAAAGCACGGGTTCAGCACTTTCATCAGCACCAACGTTAACGTTGTGGCCGGCAACGTTTCGAGCTCGAACGCAAAGCTGCAACCTGGCGAGGTTTCGCAGAAGATAACGGTCAGAGCCCCGTCCGTTTCTCTCCAAACCGAGCAGCCGCAGGTTGGAACCAACGTCACCGAAACCCTCACGCAGAATCTGCCCACGATGATTTCCGGTTCCAACCGCCAGATCGACTCCTTTATCTTTCTTGCGCCGGGCGTCACCGGCGGCGGGTTCAGCCACCGGATCAACGGCGGCGTTGACCAGCAGACTGAAGTCACCTTCAATGGCGTGCCCGAATCGTTTTCGGAAGTTTCCGGATACACGTTCTGGAACCAGCCGCCTTACGATTCCATCAAGGACGTCGACGTCCTCACCGGCACGTTCTCGGCGAAATACGGTCTTTCCCAGGGCGTCGAGCAGTATCAGACGAAATCGGGAACGAACCAGATCCACGGGGACGCGTTCCTTTTCTACCGCGATTCCTTTTTCGACGCGGCCGGCGCCTATTACGACATCAATCCAAACAGCAGCGGCGTGGTTGGCGCCCCCAACCGCGACCATGAGATCGACTACGGCTTTTCCGCCGGCGGTCCGGTCTTCATTCCCAAGGTTTACAACGGCAAGAACAAGACCTTCTGGTACTTCAGCCTCGATAAATACCGGCAGGCTTTCGGCCAGTCGCCGGTCAACGTGCCGTCGCAGGCGGAGACGCAGGGCAATTTCAGTGGTCTGATCAACCCCGCTACAAAACAACTGATTCCCATCTACGTCCCGATCTCCTGGGCGACCAATCCCGCGCTGATGCCTTCCGGTTGCACTCCAGGAGCACAGCCCGGCCAGCAGTTCCCCGGAAACGTCATTCCGGGCGATTGCATCAGCACGGTTTCCCAGTCGCTTTTGAAATACGTGCCGCAACCCAATGTCACGAGCAGGACGGACAACGTTAACAACTACAACCCGAGCTTCGTCCCCGTTGAGAACCAGAGCGATTACAGCATCAATATCGACCACACCATCAATTCAAAGCAGCAGATTCACGGCCTCTTCTGGCGCCAGTATTTCCCGACGCAGGGCGGCTGGATTCAGAATCCGCTGAACAACGCCACCTGGAACAACTTGCTGGGTCGCGCTCTCAATATCACCTATTCGTACGCGCTGACCCCCAGCTTGGTGATGACGGCCGGCTTCATGTACGTCTACCAGGCCAACGACTTCTACCAGCAGAATCCGATCGGAACGTTTGCGGGCGCGCAGCCGTCTCCCACGGGCGGCGTCTATCTGCCGGGCATCAACTTTGGCGGCGGCGCCTGGGAACCTCAGAGCTGGGGCACAGGCGGCTGGCAGTTCTCGATCAACCACAAGACCGGCTATTCGATTGAGAACAACTGGCTGTGGCAGCACGGCCGGCACACCATCAACATGGGCGTGGACATTCGCAAATCGGCTCA
>JAKAOH010000176.1 GCA_021812285.1 Acidobacteriota bacterium
TGATGTTCCACACGATAGGAGAAATCGTAGGGAACGAAAACGACCCCTCGCACGATTCCCGTTTTCAGGTCGCGCACGGCGCGCGGAAGCGATGAGTAGTTGACGGTGCGGATGGTCTGCGGACCGGTGACGAT
This sequence comes from Acidobacteriota bacterium, assembly GCA_021812285.1. Classification (GTDB taxonomy): domain Bacteria; phylum Acidobacteriota; class Terriglobia; order Acidiferrales; family UBA7541; genus JAKASX01. Next base: position 135 of record JAKAOH010000176.1, read on the forward strand.
AGCGTCGAGCATTTCGCGGACTTTCACCGATTCCGCGCCGTGGTCGTTGTTCACAAAGGCCACCGTCACGTGCTTGATTTTTCCGCCGAAGGCGTAGCCCAGCACGATCAGCTGCACCATCGGGAAAATCATCGAAACCATCATCAGCGCGGGGCTGCGAAAGAATTTCCGCATGTCCCGCTCGACCAGCGCCGTGATGCGGTAGAGCTTCACTGGCTTGCCTCCGGTTTCTCAGCGATACAGGTGCCCCACGTCATAGCGGCCCTCCCCGAGTTCATCGCGCAGTCCTCGCCCGGTGTAATGCAGAAACACGTCGTCCAGCGTCGTGCTGGCCACGCTGACCCGACGCAACGCGTTTCCGCGCCCGCGAACCAGCTCCACGAGCGCGGCGATCGTGCGCGCACCCTCCGTCGACGACAGGCGAAAAACGCTTTCGTGAGTCTGTACCGAACGCACCCCGTCCAGCCGTTTCAGCTCCTCGATCCAGCCGTCGGGAACACGATCGAATTCCGCCTCCACCACGTCGTTGCCGGGGATGGAGGCTTTGAGCCGGCTCGGCGTATCGAGCGCCATCAGCCGTCCGTGATCGGCGATCGCGATCCGGTCGCAAAGCTTATCGGCTTCGTCCATGTAGTGGGTTGTCAGCAGGATGGTCAGGTTTTTCTCGCGGCAAAGACGCTCGATCATTTCCCACACGTTCGTGCGCGAAACGGGATCGAGGCCGCTCGTGGGCTCATCGAGAAACAGAATTTTCGGCGAATGCATCAGCCCGCGCGCGATTTCCAGTCTCCGCCGCATGCCGCCGGAAAACGTGCGCACCAGCGCCGAACGGAACTTCTCCAGCTCGACGGCCGCCAGCAGCTCCGGCACCAGAGCCTCGCGCGTGGCGCGCGGAACTCCGTAGAGCTTGGCGTGAATCAGCAGGTTTTCCTCGGCCGTCAGTTCCGGATCGGAAGTCAGAGCCTGTGGGATCACTCCCATGGACTGGCGAACGCCGTTGGGTTCGCGCACGATGTCGTGCCCCGCCACGCGCGCCGTACCGGCCGTGGGCGGCGTCAGCGTCGTCAACATGCGGATGATCGTCGTTTTGCCCGCTCCATTCGGGCCGAGCAGGCCGAATATTTCGTTTTCCGCCACGGCAAAGGACACTCCGTCCACCGCGACGAAATCGCCGAATTTCTTCGTCAGACGCTCCACTTCGATCGCGCTCATCGTTTCCTCAGCGGAGTTTCTGAACCAGCCGCCCGAACCAGCCGCTCCGTGCGGCGGCCGCCGGAGGCATCAGAACGTAAGCGGTCATTCCGGTGAACAGACGGTGGCGGGGATTGGGAATCGCCACTTTGATCGCGAAGGTTTTGATGTCGCGCTTGGTGCGGCTGACGTCGCGTTGCGTCGCATAGTCGCCCTCGACGCCCTTGAAAAAGACAGTCCCTTCCAAGCTGTCGCCCGACGGCAACAGGACGCTGAGCTTCTGCCCGAAATGAATCGAATCAATATAAGTTTCCTCGACGTCGGCGCGAACCCACAGGTGATTGACGTCCACGATGACGACGATAGGCGAGCCCTCGGCGACGATTTCCCCTTGCTTGGCGACGCGCACCGAAACGATGCCGTCGAGCGGAGAATAAACGCGCGTGTAGCCCAGCTGCACGGCGGCCTGATCGCGCAAGGCGCGCGCCTGGGTGAGTTGCGCGGTGGCCGCGGCGATCTGGCTGTGGATCACGCGAAGCTGCAGCCGATTGGCTTGCGCTAGCGCCACGGCGGCCCGCTGCGCCTTCACCTGGTCCTCCAGCGCCTTCACGCCGGCGCGGTCGGCGCGGACGCTGGCGAGCGCGTTGTCGCGGTCCTGCGCGTTTTCGACGCCGCTGGCGAAGAGCGCGCTCACGCGGCGATAGGTCTGCTCGTCCCGCCAGAGCGTCGCCTGCGCCTGCGCCAGTTGAGATTGCACCGCCGTCAGGCTGGCGCCCGCCTGCGCAATTTGCGCTGCCGTCTGCTCGTTCGTCAAAACCAGCGTGCGCTGAGACGCCGCCAGATTGGAGGCGATCGTCCGGATATTCGCCGTTTGCGCGTCCAGCACGGCCTGCAGTTCGGTCGGGTCGAACTCGGCGATCAATTCGCCTTTCTTCACCACCGAACCCTCGTCCACCAGCAGCTTCACCATGCGCCCGGTGATCTGCGGACTCACGACGACGTCGTTTCCGTCCACGACGCCCACCAGACGAATCTGGTTTGTCTTCGGAGTCGTGACGAGATAGATGATGAGCGAGATGGTGAAAATCGTGCCGAGCAAGACGAGAAATTTGCGCCCGGTCATCGCTGGCCCCTTTCCGGCTGGAACAATCCGTGGCTCAGGAAATCGAGCAGGGAACGGCGGCGTGCCTCGAGCGCGTCCGGGTCCAGCAGATCACATCCCAGGAATCGGCCCCAAAGCGGCGCGGCGAAATAGCTTGTGGTCGCGCCCAGCAAGCTCAGCGTGGATTGCTGCGGATCCACGCGGCGGAATTCGCCTTGCCGCACTCCCTCCGCGATCAGACGGACAAGCCCCTCGAGCAGCGGGCGGTAGTAATCGCGCAGGACCCAGTCCAATTCGCCTTTCGATTCCATCACCTCGCGCTGCATCAACCGCGGATAATTGGGGTGGGTCGCGAGGAAATCGAAATAGCGATTGACGAACCCGGCCAGCCGCTCGCGAGCCGAGAGCGGGGAACCGGCGCCCGGTTCACCGGTGCGCGCGAGGTCCTCCAGCAAGCGGCGCAGGACGGAGCGATACAGATCCCGCTTGCCTCGGAAGTAGTAATAGAGAAGCGCCTTGTTGACGCCGGCGCGGGCGGCGATGCGCTCGGTGCGTGCGCCGGCCAATCCGTGCGCGGCGAAAGCTTCTTCGGCGGCGGCGAGGATGCGGCTTGCCGTTTCCGGGTGGCGCTTGCGTGGACGTGGCTGCGGCACGGCCCCTCCTTGACTATCCGGTTAGTCAATAATCTTAACCGGATGGATAAAAGTGTCAAGTGGGGAAAAATGCGCCATCGGAGTCGGAAGGAGATCTAGGGACGATTGCGTTTCCCGGAAACGTTAGCCGGAAAGAACGTCCCCGCCCCGCGGCGGCTCGATCGAAAACTTCGTCCGCTGCTTCTCGCGGTGCTGCTCGAAAGCGAGTCCGATGAGCCGGTCGACCAGTTCGTTGTAGGGAAGGCCGGAGGCTTCCCAAAGCCGTGGATACATGCTGATGGACGTGAAGCCGGGAATCGTGTTGATCTCGTTGACGTAAATGCGACCGGTGTGACTTTCCAGGAAGAAATCCACCCGCGCCATGCCGCGTCCCTCGATCGCCTCGAAGGCGCGAATGGCGTAGTCCTGCACCTTCGACGCCTGCCGCGGGGCGATCGGCGCGGGAATCAGAAGTTCCGTGCCGGGCTCCGTGTATTTCGCGGTGTAATCATAAAATTCGCGATGAGGAATGATTTCGCCCGGAACCGACGCGTGGGGATCGTCATTTCCCAGCACCGCGACTTCGATTTCGCGTGCCTCCACGGCGCGCTCCACCAGAATCTTTTGCGCGAATTCGGCCGCCAGATCGAGTCCGGCGGAAAGTTCGGCGATGTTGTGCGCCTTGGTCATTCCCACCGAGGAGCCCAGCGTCGCCGGCTTGAGGAACACCGGAAAATGGAAACGGCGCTGGACATCGGCGAGGACGGAATCGGGATCGGTTTCCCACCGCGAGCGCGGCAGCGCCAGATATTTCACCACCGGCAACCCGGCCTGTTCGAACAGTTGTTTCTGCACCACCTTGTCCATGCCGAGCGACGAAGCGAGCACGCCACAGCCGACGTAGGGCAAGTTCACAAGTTCGAGCAGTCCCTGGAGCGTTCCATCCTCTCCATAGGTCCCATGCAGGACGGGAAACACAACATCAATAGTTACCGGCGTCGCGCTCTTGCGGGCGTCGCGCGGCAGCAGCTTGTTCCCGCCCGGTTCGGGAACGAGCAGCACGGGTCGCCCCTTGCGCAGAGTATCGGCGAGCGACCGTTCGGCGCCGCTGGCGACAAGCCAACGGCCTTCCTTCGTGATGCCGACGGCCACCACTTCGTACTTCTCCAGGTCGAGCGCGCGAATGACCGAAGCGGCCGAGGCGATGGAAACCTCGTGTTCGGCGGAGCGGCCGCCGAAGAGTACCGCAACGCGAATGCGTTTTTTGGCTGTCATGAGTTCCTGCGGGCGCTTGTCGCGGCCGGCGCGCGAAGGGCGCGCGTGGCGCGAGGCGCGGGATTGGAATGGACGCGATCGGGCATCAGAGGATTCTTTTACCCAGACCGGAGAGCACCAGTTCGACGCCGAGATTGCCGGTTTTGTTGTGAAGGTCGATCACCGGGTTGATCTCGACCACCTCGAGGGAAACCATCGCGCGCGAATCCGCGATCATTTCCATGGCCAGATGCGCCTCGCGATAGGTCACTCCGCCGCGCACCGGCGTGCCGACGCCGGGCGCTTCGCCGGGATCCACGAAATCCATGTCCAGACTGACAGCCACTCCGGCCGTGTCGTCGGTCGCGAACCGCAGCGCTTCGCTCATTATCTCGCGCATGCCGCGCTCGTCCACATCGCGCATGGTGAAGACGTGCACACCGGTCTGCTTGATCAGGCGCTGCTCCCGGTGATCGAGGTCGCGAATGCCGACCAGCGCGACGTTGCGCGGCTCGAGAATCGGGCGAAAACCGGCGAGCTCCGTCAACTCTGGCGCGCCCTGGCCCACCAGCGCGGCGAGCGGCATGCCGTGAATGTTGCCGGAGGGGCTGATTTCGGGCGTATTCATATCTCCATGAGCATCGAGCCAGAGCAGCCCGATGCGGCGGCCTTGCTTGTGAAAACGCGAGGCCACGCCCCCGATCGAACCGACCGCCAGCGAATGATCGCCCCCAAGGACGAGCGGGATGCAATCATCGGCCAGCGTCTGCTCGACGATAGCCGCGAGTCCCTGGCAAGTTTCGGCGATTTCCTTCAGATATTTCACGTGTTTGTCGCCGTAGTGCTGTTCTTCGGGCTGTTTCACCGCGACGTTGCCGACGTCCTCCACGGTGTGGCCGAGTTGCTTGATGCGCGACTGCAACCCGGCAACGCGCAATGCCGAAGGCCCCATATCCACACCGCGACGGCTTGCGCCGAGGTCCATTGGAACGCCAATAATGCGGATTTTGTGTGCCATAAAGCGGTCCCGTTCGCGCAGCGTATTCTAGTGTCGGCCGGGGGAAATTGGCCAATGGAAGTTGGAAACGCGTGGGTAGCTAGTAACCCAGCCGGAAAGCCGGGTCCTATGACCCGTGCCTTTGCGCTGCTGACTCCGAACTCTTACCTCCGCGCCCCGAACTCCGCGATTTTTCCCGCAGCCCTCACGGCGAAATCCGGTAAATCGTGCGCGGGAACGGAATGACCTCGCGAATGTGCTCGACGCCGGTAATCCAGGCGATCGTGCGTTCGATGCCGAGGCCGAAACCCGCGTGCGGCACGCTGCCATAACGCCGCAGGTCCAGATACCAGCTGAACGCCTCTTCCGGCAGATTCTGCTCGCGCAGCCGCTGGACCAGCAGTTCTAGGCTCGAAATGCGCTCGCCGCCGCCGACGATTTCGCCATATCCCTCCGGCGCCAGAATATCGAATCCAAGCGCCAGGTCGGGCCGCTCGGGGTCGGGCTCCATGTAGAAGGCCTTGATGGATGCCGGATAACGGTGCACGATTACCGGCCGGTCGTACTGGCTCGAAAGGATGGTCTCTTCGTCGCCGCCAAAATCCTCGCCCCAGGGCGTCTGGTTGCCGCTGCGATGGAGGATTTCGATGGCTTCGTCGTAGGGAATGCGGGGAAACGGAGGGCGAACGGCGTTGAGGCGCTCGACGTCGCGGCCGAGCGTCGCCAGCGGGCCGGGGCAATGCTCCACCACGCTCGAAATCATGTAGCTGATCAGCCCTTCGGCGAGCGCCATCATGTCGTCCATGTGGGCGAAAGCGGCTTCGGGTTCGAGCATCCAGAATTCCGTCAAATGCCGGCGCGTCTTCGACCGCTCGGCGCGAAACGCCGGCCCGAAGCAGTAGACCTTGCCCAGCGCCGCCGCCGTCGCTTCCAGATAAAGCTGCCCGGATTGCGTCAGGTAGGCCTTCTGGTCGTCCATGTAGGCCACTTCGAAAAGGTTCGTGGTGCCTTCGCATGCCGACGGCGTGAAAATCGGCGAATCGGTCAGGGCGTAGCCCTGCTGGTGCATGAATTCGCGAGCGGCGAAGATGGACTGGTCGCGCACTCGCAGGATCGCCGCTTGGCGCGGCGTGCGAATCCACAGATGGCGCTTTTCCAGCAGAAAATCCACGCCGTGTTCCTTGAGCTGAATCGGGTAGGGATCGCTCTCGGGAATTTTCTGGACGACGGCAACTCCCGTCACCTGCAGTTCGTGGCCGCCCGGCGCGCGCGAGTCAGCGCGGACGCGGCCCGTCACTTCGACGCTCGATTCCTGCGTGAGGCCGGCGAGCGCCTGGAATGCTTCCGGGCTCTCCTTCAGCGAAACGACGCCCTGCACCACGCCGGTGCCGTCGCGAAATTGCGGGAAAAGGAGTTTGCCCGATTCGCGAAGATTGTAGAGCCACCCGCGCACGGTGATCTCCTCGCCGGCGTGGCCCGCGATCTGTTCGATACTGACAAACGGCATGGGTCTGTTCCGCTCCTTCAGTTGGTTTCCGCCGCGGGCTGGTTCTGCGCCAGCGTTTCCAGCCGCGGATAGGCGAGCGCGGCGCGGTCGAGAACGTCCTGCCAGCGGCCGTCCGCCGGCTCTTTCAATTCAAAGACGAGCGGCAGCTCGACCGGCGCCTCGGCGAGCGTCCGCATCGCCGCCGGCCAGTCGATTTTGCCATCGAAGGGAACCAAATGGTCGTCGCGCTCGCCGCGGTTGTCGTGAATGTGCGTGGTCACCACACGCTCGCGCATCGGATCGAACGAAGCCCGAATGCCGTCCTCGAGCGAGGCGTGGCCGACGTCGAAGCAAAGCCGCAAATCGGAAAGGCGCGTCTGCGGCAGAAATTCCGCCAGCGCGTGCGGCGCCGAAAGCTCGCCCGGCGTATTTTCGATCGCCAGCGTCACCTGCCGTTGCTTGGCAAATACCACCAGATATTCCAGCGAATTGAACGCGGCGTCCTGATGACGGCCGTCGAGCGG
>JAKAOH010000019.1 GCA_021812285.1 Acidobacteriota bacterium
GCGGAAGATTCGCGTTTCCGGCGGCGCCGATCACGTCCGCGTCTCGACGCACATCTTCACGCAGCCGGCGGAAATCGACGCATTCTTCGAAGCGATGGACGCGGGGCTTCGCAGCGGGAGGTAGGAGCTACCCTGAGCTTTATGGTAAATCACCCGGTTCGGTATAGGCTCGTCCGGAGTATTCTTTTAGAGGGCCCGTGCATGGGCCCGCTCGTTTGCCGCCCACTGCCTGGCCAGAGGGCTAGCTGGAAAGGGATGCTTGGCTAAACAATCGCAACTTACACGTCCTCCTCTGAGGGAGGCACTCGTTGACCTCCAGATTGTGGAGGAATTGCCCCTCCAGTGGGCGGAGGGCTTGGCCGGCCGACGCTTGCCTGGCTTCGAGGCTCCAAAGCCAATCCGGCAGGGAAGGTTCTCGCTTCAGATGGAGGCTGACAGACCAGCGAAAGCCTCCGCCGCTGACGAACTCCTCGGTTGGCGATTCGACTCAGCCGACGGCGCTAGGGTTGCACAATTGAGGAGGAACGGGGCCACACACAACGTCCTGAGAGGATACACCTCATGGGGAGAGATCAGGGCCGGTGCGCAAGAGGTCTGGCGCCGGTACTGCGAGTGGACAAACCGTATAGTCGTTTCAAGGCTCGCCGTTCGATATATCAACGTGATCGAAATCCCGCTCGGGGCGGACTTCGACGAATACCTCGAGGCCGGACCGCGCGTTCCGCAGCCGCTTCCCCCGAAGGTGTCCCATTTTGTGTGCAGGCTAGAGATACCATTCTCTCCTGAAACCAAGGTGATCGTAACCCAAGCGCTGGAGCCGCCCAGGCAGAACTGGCTCCCGGTAATCCTAGACATCGATGTACAATACGAGTGCAAGCTCCGAGGGGACTCTCCGGACGTATGGTCGAGGCTAGACGAGCTTCGCCCGATAAAAAACGCAGTGTTTTTTTCGTCTCTGACTGAAAGGGCGCTGGAGCCATACCGATGACCGCACACTGCCCCACTTACGATGAAGGATTCGCACCAGCCACCCCCGCTGAGGTCGAAGCGGGTAGGGAGGCCGCCTACGTTCGACGTGAGTTGGAGAGGTTACTGAGGGATTATGCTGCTCCCCGGCTACAGCCCCTGGTTCTCGAGATCGAGAATCTTAGCTTCGAAGGGCGGAAGACCGAAAATCTCGAGCCCGGCGCAATTCCCGTCGACGAGGAAACCGCGGGGGCTGCCATTTCCTTTGCACGGCTCCTGCCGCGCTCGCTTCCTGCGCCAGAGGTTTCGCCGGAGGCCGACGGAGAGATTTCATTCGATTGGGTCGGCCTCGAAGGTAGGATGTTCACCGTAAGCATCGACAGAACAGGTCGGATTGCGTACGCCGGCAGATTTGGAGACAAGTCCAAAATACATGGGACCGAGCAGCTTTCTCAGGCGTGTCCAGCAGAAATTATCCGCGGCATTGCGAGGGCTTGCAGCTAGCTCTCAGGCCCCCCGCCAACAGCTCTGCGGTGCGGATTCCAGGTTGAGTCGGTTCATCTTCTGGAAGAGCCAGTTCAGCAACGGTCGGCCCAAGGCATCCGCTTTCATTCCCCCACCGAACCTGAAAACTTCCGCCTTCTGGATAGATGGACTGGAGGACCGAGCGATCTGGGACTTGGGAGACAATGAGGCTGGACGAGGCCGTGGCAAAAGGCCCCGCGGACGTGCTGATCTCAAATCGAACGACGTGGCCGAGGTCGGCTTGGCTTGCGTTTCCGATCCATCACCGCATCCACGGCACTTGAATATCTGCGGGTGGCCAAACGAGAAGGATGAGCAAAAGGCGGTTGCGCTGGAGCTATGTAGCAGGGCGACGCTTCACACCCGCGAGCTAGAGGAGATTGCATGACCTCGCTGCCGGGGCGAAGCCAAGCAGACGAAGGTCTTCGCCTTCCAGGTGCAACGCCACCGCCTCGCGCAAGTTCGCAACAACTTCATCGAGCGTCGCTCCTTGCGTGACCACGGGTATTTCCACGCACTCAGCGACGAAGCCGGATTGATCGCCTGGGCGGATGACAGCTTTGATGGTGTGCTGCAGAACCATAATCCCGGCAGCTTATGCCGACGGCAGAATCGTAACAGACCACTCCAATCCCTACAACAACCTGGCTTCGCGGGGCGAAGCCGCTGCGGTCATCGGGTCGGCGGGCGGTTTGAAACGCGGCCCCAGATGTCGCCGACAGTAAAACCCTCGGGAAAGGGATCGTCGGCTTCGACGACATATTGCACGAGGCCGGTGATCCAGGCGCGGCCGGAGAGAGTGGGCACGACGGCGCGATAGGGGCCGACGCGCGTTTCTTCAATCAAGCGGCCGGTGAACGTGGTGCCGAGAATGCCTTCGTGAACAAAATCCTCATGCAGCCCGAGCTTCCCTTTCGCATAAAGCGCAGCCATGCGCGCGCAAGTGCCGGTGCCGCAGGGTGAGCGGTCGAGCGCGCCCGTCCACGATTCAGGGCGGTCCCAATCGAGTTCGCCGGTGGAAACCACCACCGCGTTGCGGCCCGAAACGCCGGAACGGTTCGGCGCGCCGGTGAGTTCGGCGATGGTGACGCCCTGAATCGCCGGATTTTCGGGATGCGTTACGGGCAATTGTTCGCGGGCGGCCGCTTTGATCATTTCGCCCACGCGAACGATGTCGCGCGCCTGGTCAGGTTCGAGGCGCAAACCGAACGGCGCGGCGTCGGCAATCACGTAAAACATGCCACCCCAGGCGACGTCCACGCGCACGGCGCCAAGGCCGCGAACTTCGATTGGCGCATCCAGATGGACGGCAAAGGCCGGGACGTTGCGAAACGTGACTTTCGTCACGCGGCCGGCGGAAACTTCCGCTTCGATTTCAATGAGCCCGGCCGGGCTTTCGAGCACCAGATGCGTCACCGGCTCGCGCGCTGGAACGATGCCTGTTTCGAGCAGCGCCGTCACGACGCAAATGGTGTTCGTGCCCGACATCGCCGGATATTCCACCTGTTCCATGATGACGTAGCCGGCTTGCGCTTCCGGCCGCGTGGGCGGCAGCAGCAGATTGCAATTTGAAGCGGGATAGCCGCGCGGCTCGCGCAGCATGAGTTTCCGCAAGCCGTCGTGATGCTCGGCCAGATAGCGCATTTTTTCGAACATGCTACGGCCGGGAACATCGCTCACGCCGCCGGTGATGACGCGGCCGGGCTCGCCGCAGGCGTGAAGGTCCACGGCGGTAATCATGCGGGAAAACTGCATCGGCAGGTCTCCTCCGGCTCGAACGATTGGGACGCGAGCGCCGCCTTTGCGGGCGCGGGCCGTTCAAAAGAACACGCGGAAACCTCTTTCGGCTGCGGCTATTTCTGCGAAACCGGCTCTTCCGCCATTTTCCGGCGCAGCAGCAAATAGACCGGCAGACCGAGAATCGTGATCACCAGGCCCGGCCACGTGGTTGCCGCGCGATAGACGAACAGCAGCACCAACACGATCGTGGCTCCCACGATATAGAGAGCCGGAACGACCGGGTAACCCGGCACGCGAAACGGCCGCGCGGCGTCCGGCCGCTTTTTGCGCAGGCGGAAAATTCCCGCGATGGTGAGCACGTAGAAAATCAGCGCCGAAGAGATGATGTAGTCGAGCAGGTTGCTGTAGAGGTTGCCGTAGGTTTGCGTCGCCGGATGGTAGGTGCGGGGCAGCACGAGGAAGATCGCCCACACCCCCTGCGCGACAAGCGCCCAACCCGGAACGCGCGCCTTGTTCAGACGCCCGGCGGATTTGAAGAACAGACGGTCGCGGGACATCGCGTAATAGGCGCGGCCACCGGCGAGCACGAGGCCATTGATGCAGCCGAAGGTGGAAATCATGATCAGAATCGCCATCAGCGCGGGACCGAAGCCCGGAAAAACAACGCGAAGCATCGCCGTGGCCACGCGATCCTCGGGAGCGTGCTGCAGCGCGTGCAGCGGGAGAACCACCAGGTAAGCGAGGTTGGCCAGCAGGTACAGCACGATGACCAGGACCGTCCCGATCGCGAGAGCGCGCGGCAAAGTGCGTTCCGGGTCGCGCACTTCGTCGGCGGCAAACGTGATGTCGTGCCAGGAATCGGCGGCAAACAGCGAGCCGGACTGCGCGATGGAAAGCGCGACGAACAGCCCGAAAACCGTCACCGCATCCAGGCCCGTGGTGAGCGGCACCTGCCCACTGACGCGCCACATATGTGTGAAATTCTCGTGCACCGCCTCGGCGTTCCAGCCGAAGAACAGGCCGACGACGATCAGCCCGACCAGCGCGAGCGTTTTGGCCGAGGTGAAAAGATTCTGGACGATCTTGCCGTATTCCAGGCCGCGGCAATTCGTCCAGGTGAGCAGGATGATCACGACGATCGCCAGAAGCTGCACGGTGGAAAGCGAGAAGGCGTAGCCGGAGCTGACGTGGATCGGAGCGATCAGGTAATTGGTCTGGCTGATCGAAGGCCACAGAACGCCGGTGAACAAGGCGAAGGCGACGCCGACGGCGGCAATCGTTCCCGTTTGAATCACGCCGAAAAGCGTCCAGCCGTAGAGGAAACCCCACAGCGGCGAATACGCTTCCCGAAGGTACGTGTACATTCCCCCGGCGCGGGGAATCATCGAGGCCAGTTCGCCGTAGCTGAGCGCGGCGGCGATCGTGAGCGCGCCAGTGATCACCCAGGCCAGCAGCAAACCGCCGGTGCTGCCGATTTTCCGCGCCATATCGGCGGAAACGATGAAAATGCCCGAGCCGATCATGATGCCCACCACCACCATGACCGAATCGAACAGGCCAAGTCCACGAACGAATCCCTGGCCCGTCTCCGGCTGAGCGGCGGAGGCCGATTCGCGTTGTTTCGCCATGAGCGCGACCCTCGCTATTTCCGATTCGTTTCTAGCCGACCAGATTGCGGAACACGAAAAGGAGATTGGCCGGGCGTTCCGCAAGCCGGCGCATGTACCACGGAAACCAGTCCTTGCCGTAGGAGATCAGGACGCCCGCGCGCCAGCCGTCGCCTACCAGGCGAAGCTGTTCGGCGCGCTGGATACCGTAGAGCATGTGAAACTCGAAAGAGTTCTTCGCCAGATTGTTCTGGAGGGCGACCTGCTGGATCCGATGGATCAGATCGCGATCGTGCGTGCCGATGACGGCGCGCATGCCGGCCTTTTGCGCTTCGGGGCTCAGCATGGTGGAGGCGAGCTGGAAATAGCTGGCGTCCACGTCGCTTTTCTTCGGATAGGCGATTTCCGGCGGTTCCTTGTAGGCGCCTTTCACCAGGCGAATCGCGGGTCCCAGCGGGATCAGCGTTTCCAGGTCCTTCGCCGTGCGGTACAGATACGATTGCAGGCAAACGCCGACGTTCGCCCGCAGGCCGCGAGCGCGGCGGTAGATGTCGAGCGTCGCGTCCACGTAGGAACTCGATTCCATATCCACCCAAACGATTTCGTCTCCGGCGGCTTCGAGCAACTGGCAAAGATTTTCGAAGCAGAACTCGCGGTCGAAATCGAGTCCGAGTTGCGTCAGCTTGACGGAAATGACGGTGGGTAGATTCAAGGCGTTGATGCGGTGTAGGACGTCCCGATAGTGCTCGACGACCTCGTGGGCCTGCGAACGGTCGGTGAGGTTTTCGCCGAGCCGCGTGAAAATGGAATTCAGGCCCTGATCCCGCATCGCGCGCGCCGCCTCGACCGCGTCTTCCAGCTTCTCGCCCGGCATGAAGCGCCGCAGCGCCCGGCGGACGAACCGGTAGTTCATCGCCCGCTCGCGCATCCAGCGGCTTTCGGAACCCTTCAGCAGAATCGTCCTCATTACGCCCATGAGCCACCCCAACTGGAGAAAAAATCGCTTCGATTCCGGAACGTACGTCCGGCGCGCGCGTCCGCCGGCTGATGCTCCAAAATCCTGCCCGCCGGCCACTCCCTTATGCTCCCACAGCAGCCGATTGCGCAAGCGATTCCGGCGTGAAAAACAGACAAATCCGGCGCGGGCGAAAAGCCCACGGAGACTCGTTTTGCCGGTGTCACCAGCTTCCGCGCTCGCCCAGGCTTTCGATCACGCGCGCGAGCCGCTCGGCACCCAATTGCCAGTTGAGCTGGATGGCGCGCTCGGCGGCGTCCGCGTCGCCGCGCTCGATCGCCTCGATGATGCGGGCGTGCTCCTCCACCGATTTTCCCAACTGATCGGTGATCGCACTGGCGTACAAGCGCCAGTAGCGCTCGGTCTGCGGTTTGATCGCCGCGTGAATGGCCGAAAGCCGCGGTCCGGCGGCCGAATCCACCAGCACCTGATGGAATCCCATGTCGAGATCGAAAATGCGGCTCGGATCGCCGCCGCCGCTTTGCGCGAGTTTCGAGAGTTCGGCGTTGCCGGCAAGCAGCCGTTCGACGACGCGAGCGCGGGAATCCGCGTCCTGCTGCGCGAGCAGGCGGCCGGCCAGGCCCTCGATGTGGCCGACGATCCAATACAGCTCGTGCGAATCTTCCTTGGTGAGCGGAGCGACGGCCAGCCGCGCCTGGCGCGTGGTGCGATAGGCGACCACGTAGCCTTCCTGCTGCAGCCGGTGCAGCGCGCTGCGGACTGGCGTGCGGCTGATTTCCAGCCGGCGCGCGATATCGGCTTCGACCACACGGCTGCCCGGGGCCAGGCGGCCGCGAACGATCAGCTCGCGCAGCTTGCGGTAAGCGACGTCGAAGCTGCGTTCCCGATGGTCGGCCGACACGCGAGCCGATTTCCGCGCGGTCCTGGATTTCGGCGTCACGCCCCGCGCTCCCGGCGAAAAAGCGGCCGTCGCGAGCGGAAAACGAACCGGTGAAGCGGGCACGGGAATGAGCGGCGAACTTTCACGGGACTCCTTTTTTGTATACAATCGCGGATTCTAGTGGGAGGAGCCGCTAAATGCAATCCTCGTCTTCAACTTTCGCCGGCGCCGCCGGCGCCTTCCGCGGAGTCTTCTCCGTGCTGCCCACTCCTTTCGACTCTTCGGGCGACCTGGACCTCGCGAGTCTGGGGCGCGTCGTTGACCTTTATCTGGCGGGCGGCGTCAACGGATTGACCACGCTCGGCGTCACCTCCGAGGTCGCGCGGCTCGACGACCGGGAACGCTGCCAGGTGCTCGAAAGCGTGGTTTTCCAAGCGAATGGGCGCGTGCCGGTGATTGCGGGAGCGACGTCGAACGGACTGCGAACCACTATCGGATACGCCCGCGCGGCCAAAGCCGCCGGCGCTTACGCGGTGATGGTAAGCCCACCGCGGCTCGCGCGCCCCAGCGGCGACGCTCTGGTCGGGTTTTACAAAGGACTCGCCGAAGCCGTGGATCTGCCCATCGTGGTGCAGGATTTCCCGCCGGTTTCGGGTTTCACGATGGAGCCCGCGATTCTGGCTCGCATCGCGCGCGAAGTGCCGGCCGCTTGCGCGATCAAACTCGAAGATCCGCCCACACCATGGAAAACCGCGCGGATTCTGGCCGAAACGGGACCGGGCCTCAGAATTCTGGGCGGTCTGGGCGGCGTGTTCCTGCTCGAAGAGTTGATAGCGGGTGCGGCGGGCACGATGACCGGATTCGCGTATCCGGAAATCCTGGTGCGCGTGGTCAATCTGTACGAAGAAGGGAATCTGGACGCGGCGGCGGATGTTTTTTATCGCTACGTTCCGCTAATGCGATTCGAATTTCAGGAAGGCATGGGCATCGCTCTGCGCAAGGAAGTGCTTCGCCGGCGCGGCGCGATCGCCGACGCAACGATTCGCCCACCGGGCATGAAGCCGGACGCGCAAACGCTGCGCGCGCTCGATCTGCTGCAGAATTGGCTGCGCGGGCGGAAGGAGGATTCGTGGATTTCCATTTGAAGGGCAAAGTAGCGATGGTTTCGGGCGCCGGGCGCGGCCTGGGCTACGCCGTGGCGCGGGAACTGGCGGCCGAGGGCTGCCGCGTTTCCCTCTCCGACGTGGACGCCGCGACCGTGGCTGCGGCCGCCGAGCGGATTCGCCGGGAAACCGGCGCGGAAACGCTGGCGACGCAAGCGGACGCCCGTTCCGGCGAATCGCTGGCGAATTGGCACAGGGAGACGGCGCGCGCGTTTGACGGCGTGGACCTGCTCTATCCCAACGTGGGAGGGCCGCCGCCGGGCGACGCTTCCGGTTTCGACGACGCGGCGTGGCAGGCGGCGTTTGAGCTGCTGATTCTGAGCGTGGTGCGAATGGTTCGCCTGGCGGCGTCTTCGATGGCCCAGCGCGGCGGCGGCAGCATCGTGATTCCCACGTCTTCTTCGGTGAAGCAGCCGATTCCGAATCTGGGGCTTTCGAACGTGCTTCGCGCCGCGGTGGGCGCGCTGGCGAAGTCGCTGGCCGGCGAATTGGCGCCAAAAAAAATTCGCGTCAATCAGCTGGTGCCGGGCCGTATCGCCACCGAGCGCGTGGCGCAGATCGATGAAGCGAACAGCCGCCGGCTGGGCATTCCGGTGGAAGAGCAGCGGCGGCGCCAACTGGGCACGATTCCGGTGGGCCGCTACGGCGAACCGCAGGAACTGGCGCGCGCGGCGGTGTTCCTGTTCTCCGACGCCGCCAGCTACATCACCGGGGCGACGCTGCAAGTGGATGGCGGACTGATTCGCTCTGTGTTGTAGATTGCCTGAAAGAACCTGAAAAAGCTTTTTTCCGCGCCTTTGGAAAATTGCCTGAACCCTGCCTGGGGAGGTATTGTGGCAAGGCTTAGGCCGGGGCGGTAACCACACCACGCTAAGGAAAGAGGGAGGGATTTTCATGCGCGCAACGTTCTGGAGCCTGGTTCTAGCCGTGTGTCTGCCGGTCGCCGGCTCGGCTCAGGCCAAAGCTCCGTCGAAGAAGGAAGCCAAACCCGAAGAAACGCCCGCGAAGGAGCGGGCTGTTTCCACACAGCATTCGGTGACGATTGACGGTCAGAAAGTTGCCTACACGGCAACCGCCGGCACGATCATTCTGCGCAACGACAAACAGAAGCCGACCGGCTCGATTTTCTACATCGCCTATACGAAGGACGGCGTGAGCGATCTTTCCACGCGCCCAGTGGCCTTTCTCTATAACGGTGGTCCGGGCGGCGCTTCCGTGCTGGTGGATTTCGGCGGATTCGGCCCGCGCAGAATCGTTTGGCCGCAGCCGGGCAGCCCGGCGGGCGTTCGGCCGCCGTACAAGATCGAGCAGAATCCGGATACGCTGCTGGCGAGCTCCGACCTGGTTTTCGTGGACGCGATGGGAACCGGCTACAGCCACATCATCGCTCCCGCCGGCACGCCGAAAATGTTTTACGGCGTGAATCAGGACGCCAGCGCGTTCACGCAGTTCATCCGGCAATACCTTTCGAAATATCACCGCTGGAATTCCCCGAAATTCCTGCTGGGCGAAAGCTACGGCACCACGCGCTCGGCCGTGCTCGCCGACAGCCTGATTCAGCATGGCGTGTACCTGAACGGCGTGATTCTCTGCTCCACCGTGCTTACGTTTCCCACCGTCACGTTTGCGCCCGGCGACGATCAGCCGTACATTTTTTACCTTCCCTCCTACGCCGCCGCGGCGTGGTATCACCATCGTCTGAATCCGCAGCCCTCGAGCCTACCCAACCTTGTGAAAGAGGCCGAGGCGTTTGCGTCGGGAACCTACGCGAATGCGCTGTTTCAGGGCTCGGCGCTCAGCGCGACCGAAAAGGAATCGGTCGCCAAACAGCTTTCCGCGCTCACCGGCCTGCCCGCTTCGCTGTGGGTGAAGAGCGACTTGCGCATTTCGCTGCCCGTCTTCGGCCGCTACCTGCTGGGCGACCAGTATGAATCCACCGGCCGCTACGATTCGCGCTACACCATCCCCGAGCTGCAGCCGCTGCTCCCCTTCAACGGCTCCGGGAACATGGGCCCGACAAGCAGCGCCATCATGGGCGCACTCTCGGCGAGCTTCGATAATTACCTCGAAACCCGGCTCAACTATCACAGCGACCGGCCCTATCACCAACTGAACTTCAAAGTAGGCGAGCACTGGGATTGGAAGTACAGCCCGCCCACGCAGGATCTGCTCGGCGAAGGCGAAATGTTCCTGAACGTGGCGCCGGCTTTGGCTCGCGCGATGACGAACGATCCCGGTCTCAACGTGATGGTCAACAACGGATATTTCGATATGGCGACGCCGTTCTTCGCCACCGAATACAGTTTCCGTCACGTCACCCTGCCGCCCGGCGCCCAAAAGCGCATTACCTGGGATTACTACCATTGCGGGCATATGCTTTATCTGAATCCCAAAGTGCTGCCCGTGATCAGCGCCAACATGAACCGCTTCATCACGCAGTCGTCCACGAAGTAATCGTCCTTAGCAACAAGAACGAAATCCGCTGCTTTCTCCAGCCCGAAGGGGCTGGAGAAACAGCGGCGCGGTTTTTGCCGCCTATCCTCCGTCGTTCGCATCGGGTGTAGGATGAAAGCAGCGCTGCGGGCCCGTAGCTCAGTGGTTAGAGCAGCGGACTCATAATCCGTCGGTCCCTGGTTCGAATCCAGGCGGGCCCACTTTGCGTTGTGCTGGCGTCAAACTGTAGCGTGTGGTGCGAAGCTGCGTCGCTTGAGCGCCGCGCTTAACCGTCTTTTCCTGAAGCGGCGATCGGCACCCATTTCCCTCTGCGCGCCGCGCGATAGATCGCCTGCATCACGGCGACATCGCGCAAACCTTCCCACCCGTTCGGTTCCGGATCGCGGCCGCGGCGAATGCAATCCGCGAACGCGTCGAGTTCGAGCGCGAATTCGTCTATCACCTTGAAATGTTTCTCGAACCACCGGCCTTCGATCTTGCCGAATAATCTTCGCTCCTCGTCGTAGGCGAAGGCGGGATCGAGCGCGGCCCAGCCTTTTTCACCAATCACGTTGAGAAACGTCGCGCGGGCGGCGCCGAAACTCGCGCTGGCTTGCACGAAGAGCGAATCGGGAAATTTCAGCTGGAAACCGATGCTCTGTTCGACGTCGCCAAAATGCTTGCGATCCTCGCTCCAGCTATACGCGTTCGCTTCGACGGGCTCCATGCCCGTCAGCCAGCGAACCGCGTTCACGCAATAGATGCCGACGTCCACCAGCGCGCCCCCGCCCGATGCTCGCGAATTCAGGTGCCACGCAGCGCCGCGTTTGCCCGGCGCGAGCGTGAAGGTGAAAGCGGAGTGAATGATTTTCAGCTTGCCCAGCTTGCCGCTTGCCACGAGGTTTTTGAGCGCCAGGCTCGCCGGCTCGAAATACTTGCGATAGGCGATCATCAGACGGACGTTCCGTTCGCGGCAGGCGCGAATCATTTGCCGGCATTCTTCCACTGTCGTCGCCATCGGTTTTTCGCACAGCACGTGCCGGCCGGCCTGGGCGGCGCGCACCGAAAACGGCGCGTGGCTGGCGTTGTCGGTGGCGATGAAAACGGCTTCGACCTCGGGATTCGCCAGGCAGGCGTCGTAATCCGCGTAGGTGTACCAGGCGCGGGCGCCGAATTCATCAGCCAGACGCCGGGCTTTTTCGGCGGTGCCGCTGACCACAGCCACGAGCTTCGCGCGCTCGCTGTGACGAAATGCCGGCAGAATGGCTTTATGCGAAATTCGGCCCAACCCCACCACGACGTATCCCACCCGTTTGCGTTTCGTCATTCCGCCATCCTCAAGCGCACAATTCACCTACTGTTTTTGCCGGGAACTTTTTCCCTGGTTCACTCTATTCCAGATGGCGGCGGGAAGAAAATCTCTTCCTAGCCTCCTGTGGCCGGTGGCTGGAATCCAGGCAAGGCGCGGGTTGCCCGCAAGACCGGCTCCGTGCGGTAGAATGCCAGCGGTTCGGAACGGAACAATAGCCGCCTGGGACATTCGATGAAAAAATATTTCTGGAATTGGCCGATGCTTTTCCTCGCGAGCGCGATGGTGCTGGGCCACGCCGCGTACGCGCAAAAGCCGTCAGCCGCGCGCGCTTTTCGACCGCCGGCCGTGCCACTCGTCACTTTCGATCCCTACATGAGCATCTGGTCGGAGAACAACGAGCTTGCCGACCATCCCACGCGCTACTGGGACGGCCGGGTGCAGAATCTGGTGAGCCTGGTGCGTGTAGACGGCAAAACGTATCGCTTGATGGGCGGCGAACCGAAGACTGCGCCGGCCATGCGGCAATTGAGCGTGGTGGTGCGACCGACGACCACCGTCTATCACTTTTCCAACGCGGAAATCGCGCTCACGCTGACGTTCGTGACGCCCAGGCTTCCCGCGTCGCTCGAAACCATGACACTGCCGGTCACCTACATCACCTGGACGGCGCGCTCGGCTGACGGGCGGGCGCACGACGTGCAGGTGTATTACAGCACCAGCGCCGCCGTCGCCGTGAATCACAACCGTCAGCAAGTCACCTGGAGCCGGGAAACGTTCGGCCCGCTCACGGCCCTGAAAATCGGGTCCACCACGCAGAAATATTTCGATCTGGCGGGCGATCCGGTGGGGATCGATTGGGGATATATCTATACGGCGGCGGAGACGAACGAGAGCGCTGCCGCCATCGCGTCGAGCGCCCGCTGCATCCGCGATTTCCTGGCATCGGGAAATTTGCCGGCCGCCGATTCCACCAGAAAACCGCGCGCGGTGAGCGACGCCGAGCCGGTGGAAGCCTTTCGGTTTGACCTGGGAAAGGTGAACGGGAAACCCGTGAGCCGCCATGCGATCGTGGCGTACGACGAAATCTGCGCAATCGATTATTTCGGCGAGCCGCAGCGTCCCTATTGGCGCCGCATCTTCCAAACGCCCTCCGCCATGTTCGAGTGGGCCGACGATTATTACCCGTTGTTGATGCGGCGGAGCGCGGAATTCGATTCCGAGGTCCTGGCCGATGCGCGCCAGATCGGCGGGCATCCGTACGCCGCGATCGTCTCTTTGGCTTACCGTCAGGCGCTCGCGGCCATGGGCATTTCGGCGGATCGGAACGGCATGCCCATGGTCTATACGAAAGAGGAAACCAGCAACGGCGATATCGCCACGGTGGATGTGATTTTCCCAGCGTCTCCGCTCTTTTTGACATTCGCTCCGCAACTCGAAGCCGCTTCTCTCGCACCCGACCTCAATTCCGCCCAGTCTCCGCGCTGGAAATTTCCCTGGGCGCCGCACGATCTGGGCACCTATCCCATCGCGCGCGGCCATTACAGAACCGGCGGTGAAAGCATGATGGTCGAGGAAAGCGGCAACATGATCATCCTCTCCGCCGCGATCGCCCAGGCGGAGGGAAACGCCGATTTTGCCGCGCGCTACTGGCCGCTGTTGACGAGTTGGGTGAAGTATCTGCGCAAGAGCGGCTTCGACCCCGGCCGTCAGCTCAGCACCAACGACTTTCTGGGCTTCATGGCGCATAACGCGAATCTTTCCGTGAAAGCGATCGTGGCGATGGGCGCCTACGCGAAGCTGTGCCGCATGCGCGGGATGAACGCGCAGGCCGCCGAATACGAGGCCCTGGCCAAACGCTGGGCCAGGAAATGGATGAAAGTGGATGCCGACGGCAATCACTACCGTATGGCGTTCGATCGGCCGGGAACCTGGAGCATGCTCTACAACCTGGTCTGGGACCAGGTGCTGGGGCTGCATATTTTTCCGGCGTCGGTGCGACGCAAGGAAATGGCGTTTTACATGACCAAACTCAATAAATATGGCCTGCCGGATCGCAGCACGGTGACGCAAACGAAAACCGATTTCGAAATCTGGACGGCGACGCTGGCAACAAACCGCTCGCAATTCCAGCGGATCATCGATCGTATTTACGCGTTTCTGAACGAGAGCCCGAAGCGCGTTCCGTTTGCCGATCAGTACGGCACGCGACGCGGCTGGGCGGGCATGCACGCGCGGCCGGTGATGGGCGCGGCATTCATGCCGTTTCTGAACGACCGCAAGTTATGGGAAAAATGGGCGGCTCGCGGAGCCGAATTCGGCGACGATTGGGCGACGCTGCCCGCTTCGGCCGCGGTCCAGACGCAGGCGCCAGAAACGCGCGAGAAACCGTGAATACATTACCGTTTGTCTTCGCTCTGGGAACGGGCTTGCCCAGGGGAATTTCCCACGGCCGTCCCGGCGCATGCGCGGCCTGGCGCGCCGCGCAAGGAGTAAAAACTGGTGCGTGACGCTATCGTTTGCGGCTACGAGTGGGGCTCGGGCACCGGCCCGGTGGAACGGGTCGCCGTGGCGCTGGCGCGGGTGGGCGCCAAGGTGCTGCATTGTAGCCCCGCAACGTCTCTCGCCAAAAAGCCGGATACAGAACTGCGCCAGGTGGAATCCAATCTCTTCACCTTCAAGCCCTGGGCCTATGCCTACCGCTTGAACCGGATTCCCGGCCTGCCTGGCATCCAGAGCGGCGTGGTCACACGGCAAATCCTTCAGCACGCGCAGGAGTTGGGACTCGAAAAGCCGCTCTTTATTTACGCCAACCTGGGACGGATGGTCGTTCCCTTTTGCGAAACCATGAGGAATCACGGCTGCTTTCTGGTGCATACCCGCCCGGATTACGCCGACACTCTTTTACCGGTCCATGTGGATCAGTCCGATCTTACGCTCGTATTCTCGCAAACTCTCTACCACCGGATGCGGGCCAAGTGGGGCGAAAAAATACGGCTTGGTTTCTTCGGGGTCGACTTGCTCCCTTTCCAGGGCATTCAGATGGACGCGGAAAACCCGCCCGCCGCCTTGGCGAAAATTCCGCGTCCTCGGCTGGGGTATGCCGGCAGTTTCGCCAAGGATTTTCTGAATATTCCTGTGCTGCGCGAATTGCTCGACCGGCGTCGGGACTGGAACTTCATCTCCTTCCGGGGCAGAACGCAAGGCCCGGCCGCGGAGCCGGACGTGCCGCTGCCCAATGCGCAACGGCTGCCGTGGCAAGAGCCGGAACAATTTGTCCGGTGCGTGGCCGGCTTCGACGTTGGCTTCATGCCGTACGACTGCTTCAGCACGGTCCTGTTCAATAACCCGCCGATGAAGCTATGGGATTATTTCGCGCTGGGCATGCCGGTCGTCGCAACGCCGATGATTCACCTGTGGGAATACGAGCACCTGATCTATCTTGGCGAGACCGCCAAGGAACTGGAAGCCGCCGTGGAAAAAGCGTTGGCCGAACCCTCGGGCAGCCCATTGCGGCAAAAGCGCAAGGAAGTGGCGGAGCAGCATTCGGCCGAAGCCTTCGGGCGGCTTCTGGAACAAATTCTGCGGTAACTTGCTCGCTGCCTCGTCCCGGAAAAATCTTCCGCCAAATGACGATCGCGATTCCGCAACGCTCGCTTCGACAAAGCCCCATCATTTGCGCAGCAGCCGCAACGGCCGCAGCAGCGCGTACGCAAAACCGAATCGGTTCGGCAACGGGACCGTGTTCCAATCGTCGGCCGCGGGCGTGGTGGCCAGCCGCGCGGCATAACGAATGCCCGGCAAGAAGCCGCTGACCATGCGCATGCGATACCGAAGCTGTTCGAGAGGCGAAATCGGGCGTGGAGCAAGGATTCGCGCGGTCAGCCAGCGCGTCTGCGCTCGCGCCACTCGATCGGCTTGCGCGGCCGCCATCGCCGGCGCGGGAATCCCGGCCTCCAGAAGTTCGCCCGCCAGCAGCAGCGCCACGTTGACCATCCGCCGGCAGCGCATCCCGTCCGCTCGTTCGAGAGCCGCTTGCCAATCGAAATTCGGCGCCGCGACCATCCACGCAACATCGCAGATCCAGAGCAATGTTTCCCAGAAATCCTTCGCCCCGTGCACCGCCAGCAGCGTGAGTGTGTCTTCGCGCGAAAATGTGAGCACGCGCCGGCCGGCCAGCGCCACGGGCTGGCGCGCGGCAACCAGTGGTGCAAGCTCGGGTGGCGAAGGAAAATGCCGCAGCGTGAGTTCGGTGTGCAATTCCACCTGGACGCCGGATTTTTCCTGCCGAAATACGTATTCGCCCGGAATCGGAGCGCCCGCCTGGGCCAGCGCCGGATTCCTGGCAAGGTAACCGAGGCTTTCGAGCAGTTCCCACGCCCCGCTCAAATCGCGTTGCGGCAAAATGAAATCCAGGTCCACAAATTCGCGCAGGCCCAGATTTCCGTACGCCATTTCCGCCAGCACCGCGCCCTTGTAGGGAACCAGCGCGATCCCCGCGCGCGCCGCCGCTTCGGCGATTTCCGTCAATTTCGCCGCCAACTGCAGATTCCGCCCGGCGAGTGCCAGCGCATCGGCTCGAAACGCCGCTATCGCTTCGCCGGGCGCGGCGGCTTGTCCCAACTCCCGCAGCGCCGCGTAGCACAGCGCCTCGACGCGTTGCGCTCGCGCCGTTTCGAGCAGAAGGGGCCAATCCATCCCCGTTTCGCAAAGCCCGGCGATTTGCCGGCGCCGCGGCGAATCCGGAGGCGCGGCACAGGCCAGCAGAAGCCGATGTGCCGGCTGGAGCGGCAGGCTCGCGGGACCCACGGAATCTTGTGCGACGTTCTCCACGCAGAGATTATGTTCCGGGAAACCAGGAGAAGCCAGAAATGCGGTGAGGAGCGTTTGGAGCCGATGCCTGGCAGGAAGGGTTCGCGGCTGGGAGCGTATTGGATTCGCGCAAGACTGCCTGCCAGCGGTTACCGCTCGGCCCGGGCGGCGACGGGCGCGGTTTGCGCGGCCAGGTCGTTCATCACAAGCTCACAAAGCTCGCCGAGCTTTTCCGGATCGTTTGAAGGTACCAGCCGCCGCACCGGCGCTGTGCGGCCCATTTCGCCCAGCATTCGGAACTCTTCCTCCCGGTGTTCTTGGCCGAGCGCCAGACTCACGTAGCCATTCGCGATGAGGCCGAGTAGCTGCTGCGCGGTTTCGACGGATTCGATGCGAGGCGCGGACTCATCGGGCGTTCTGGGAGCGAGCAGGTAGATGGCGCCAAGCGGGGCAGGCTCCGTCCGAAATTTTCCCTCAGTGGTATCGAGCCTCACCAAAAGTTTCTCCTCCGCCGGCTGGACGCGAGGATAACGACCCGCCGAGCCCGGGCCGTAGAGGAAATCCGCCGAATCGGGCCACAGGCAGACCCGGGGGAAACCAGGCATCACAAGCAATTCTCCCGCCGGCCCTCGCTTCACTGCCGAAACGTCGTCGGCTAGAATCGGGCAGCCGCGATCGGCAAACGCCGCCGCCGTGCTGGATTTCCCCATTCCGGGCTCGCCGGCAAAAAGAACCGCCTTGCACTCCACGGCCACCGCGCTTGCGTGCAGGCAGATGTGTCCGCGCAGGTGCAAAACGAATCCGAGAATCTGTCCGAGGAAGAAGGCGCTGGCGTCTTCGGTGGTTACCGGGCCGGACCACTCCGCCCACACGTGGCGGCCATCACGGTCAATCGCGAACGTGAGGCCTTCGCAATAGGCGAAGCAGGAATAACCGCCCGGCAGAGAACGCCAGATTTCGAGGAGCGGTTCGCCCCGCGGGCCCTTGACCTCGCTGGTGAATTCCGGCGGCTCGCTCCGAATTTTGCCGGAAGTCAGCCCCTCGGGCAGTCCGCCAAAGTAAGCCTCCACGTGCGGCGCTCCCACGCTTGGCGACGGGCGCAGCCCGGGCAACTCGCAACTGGACCGTACTCGCAACCCATAGAGCTCGTAAAGGGGCAACGGCGGTCCCCAATCCTCAGGAGGCTACTTCACCGCCCCGGTCGAGTGGTTCCCGCAGCTTTGCGGGTTGGACGGGTTATCGCAGGTACCCGAGCTTGCCGTGCGGGTCAGTTCCCGAACTGTCCCGTAAACGCGCAGTTCCGGGCTCTTGTAGGATTCTTTAACCGGCTTTGGCACGACTTTCCTCCTTCGGCAAGTTATAAGTGAATTGTGATTCCCAATGCAACCAGTAATTCAACGAAATCGGGCGGAGGTGAACCACCGTCTCCCATTCCCGCAGGTTTTCCAAACAGGCTCTGGCTCGATCCGCATTGACAAACCGGTTCAATTCTTTCGCCGGCTTGAGTGCGTCGAGCCAGGGTTTCGGGCTGATGCGGTAATGCTCCTTCAGATAGTCGGCACTCACAGGCGACTTGCTTCGCAGCCGAATTTCGTCCGGCAGCAACCCTTTCATCGAGCGCCGTAAAAGCTCTTTGTCGGAGCACCAGGGGAGGGCCGGCAAGCTGAGGACGTAACGCACCAGCCGCAAGTCGAAGAACGGATGAGAAACCTCCAGCGGCGCCCCTAACGAGTCCGGGGCATAGTCCTCGAAAATCGTCGGCCAGAGCGGCGCGCTCATGGCCTCGTACGCCTCAGGACGAACCGCACCGGCGGGCGCGAGCCGTCCCGTGACCGGGCGTTCGAATTGCTCGTACCGCTCCTTCAAATTCAGCCGGCGCTCCAGGTCGGGGTTGAGCCACTCCGGGAAGGGCCGTCTCGGCGGCGCTTTCCCCAGCCGCTTGCGCAGGTGCCCGCGCAGGTAAAGCCTCTGGAACCTGCCTTCCGCGCCGAGGTAGCGGCCTACGTCCTTCGCCAGTTGCCACCACCGCCCCTGTTCGGCCAGCCGGCGGCAATGTTGCTTGCGGTAGCTCCCGAATAATGCGTCGCTGCCTTGCCCCGTCAGAACGGCCACGCCCGGCCGGGGATTGCCCAGCAGATCCGTCATCTTCCACGGAAAAATCCGCATTCGCTCCGGCTCCGCAGAGCGCATTTCCGAATTATTCCAGTTTTCGAAAAGCCGCATCTCATCGAGCGGGAAACCGTGCCACGCAATACCCAGGTCCTCGGCCGCGAGCCTCGCGTACCGTCCTTCGTCGTAAGGAATCAGGCTTGCGTAGGTGCCCGTGTGCGCCGAGATTTCAAAAGAGCCGGGCCGCTTGGCGAGCACTCTCTTTCCCATCGCCGCCACCGAGCTCGAATCCAGCCCTCCGCTCATCAGCACCGCCGCCCGGTTCGTTCGCAGCCGGTCGGTGACCGCCTGCTCGAACAGATCCAGGAACCGCTCGGCGTAATCCCGGGAGCGGTGAAAAACCGTCGGAGAATCAGCCGGCAGCGTCCAGAATCGCCGCGTCCGCACCTCGCCGTCCGCGACGGCAAGCGCGTGCGCTGGCGCCAGGCGCCGAATCGGCGCAATCGCCGTCCGCTGGACGTCGTGGTTGTAGCCAAGAATGAGGAAGTCGGCGATCGCGGGCTCGTAAATCTCCCACTGCAGGCCGGGATGAAGCCGCGGGCAATCAATCATGTTGCTGAAAACCAGCGCCTTGCCGATTTGCGCGTAGAAGAACGGCCTCACGCCGAAATGGTCCCGGGCGCAGAACAGCTTGTGTTTTGGCGCGTCCCAGATCGCGAATGCAAAATCGCCGAGCAGATGATCCACGCACTCTTCGCCCCACTCCGCGTAGGCGTGCAGGATGAGTTCGGCGTCCGGCCGCGCTAAAGAGACGTCCCTGCCTCGGGCGGCGAGTTCCCGAACCAAATTTTCCCGGTCGTCAATCCGCGCGTCGGCAACGATCCACACCCGCCGGTCGAGGCTCATCGGCTGATGCTCGCCGCGGGCCTTGTCCGTGGCACGCAGCAGCGTGTGCACCAAACCGGCGTTTCCTTCCGCCCAGATTCCCTGGCCGTCCGGTCCGCGGTCGTGAAGGAAATCCTCGAAACGCGAGAGCAGGGCGCGGTCCACCGGCGCGCCATCCAGATTCACGATGCCGGCGAAGCCGCTCATCGGTGGTCGCCTCGCGCCAGCGCGAAATCCCGGTCGAAGGCGGCGTAACGCGATTCGATATCGGGCGCTTCATTCCATGTGATTCCCGCCGCTTCCACCCAGGCGTGGGCCTGAAATTCGGCGCCCTGTTTCCTCACGCCGATGCGCAGCCGCGCCGGAATGCCGCGCCGCTCGAGCAGCAGGCACAGCACGACGGATCGCGCCAGGCACGCGCCGCCTGCGTAGTGCGCCGCCACGGCCACCAGCCGCGCCGTGCGCCGCGCCAGAAACATCGCTTCGCCCGGCTCGGGCTGTCGGCGCGCGCGCGCGCCGCGGCCCATCAGGCTTTCGACCCGCCGCAGGCCCAGCGCCGCCAGGCCCGCGCGCACCACCGGCAACAGCAGGAAAGCCGCCAGCAACGCGGCTTTTTCCTCGCGGGGAAGCCGCCGGAATTTACGCCAGTTGCTCATCCTTCGGTTTCGAGTAGCTCGTTCTCGACCAGCTTTTCGATCAGTCCTTCGAAATCCCGCCGCAGCCGTTCGGCATCCACATTGTAGGCCCCGAGCAATTCCTCGTACGCGGCCTCGACCGTTTTCCCCTTGGTCAGCGCTTCCCACATACGCGTTCCCACCGGGTCGAGCCCGAAATAGCATTCCTTCTGCACGTTCAGCAACACCGACTCCTCACCCACCTGCTGCAGCAAAACGTGCGGAGGCACCACGACGCGCGCGCTGAAGGAAATGGTCAACCCTCAACCTCTCAACAGCCGATTGTTTCTCCCGTATCCCGACCGGCGCGATTGTAACAGACCGGGGCAACGGAAGATAGCCAGTGTGCGCGTTCCGGAAGTACTGCTGGTACCATAACCTCTTTTTTTCGTGTTTCTTACCGGTTCGATCATCAAACGCCCTCGGCCCCGCCGGACCTCGCCAAGCCCCCAGAACACGGGTGCGCGGAAGCACCCTGTTTCGTCGGCAGTCAGTTTCCTTTCGCCGGGTTTGCCCGGGCTGCGCTTTGCCGGACATAATAGCCGGCACGCGCAAGGACGATTCGTGTCCACGATTATCGCCGACGAAATCACGAAGCAGTTCCCTCCCGCTTATTCCGGCTGGCGCACCCTGCTGCAGGTGGTTGCTCCGGCCACCGTGCGGGCGCTGGGCACGATCTCGTTCGAGGTCGAGGAAGGAACGACGTTCGCCCTGGTGGGCGAAAACGGCGCGGGAAAGTCCACGCTGCTGCGCATTCTTTCGACCTTGCTCGTTCCGACCACCGGCCGCGCGCTCGTCGCGGGATTCGACGTGGAGCGGCAGTCGGCCCAGGTGCGGCGCCGCATCGGCTATCACAGCGGCGCCGATTTCGGCTTCTACGGCCGGCTCACCGGCCGTGAAAACCTGGAATTTTTCGGAGCGATGAGCGGTCTATCCGCTGAGGCCACCCGGGAGCGCATTGCGGAATTGACCGAGCACCTGGGACTCGGCCCGGCGCTCGACCGCCAGACGCGCACGCTTTCTTCGGGAACGATCAATCGCCTGGGACTTGCTCGCGCCATTCTGCACCGGCCGCCGGTTCTCCTGCTCGACGAGCCGACGCGGAGTCTCGATCCGGTTGCCGCGGCGGAATTTCGCGCCGTGCTGAAGGACCTGGTCAAGCGACATGGAACGACGGTGTTGTTCGCGTCGCATATCCTGAGCGAAGTCGAGGAACTCGCCGGCCGCGTCGCGCTGATTCGCCGCGGCGAACTGCTGGCTTGCGAGACGCCCGATGAGCTGCGCCGTTCCACCGGAGCCGCGACCGTGCAGCAGGCGATCGAAAATCTACTCGTGCGCGACGCCGCGCCGGGAGCGCCGCAATGAGCCGCTCTTCGATCGAATGGGGCAAAATGGCCCGGCAAATGGCCTATCTGTTCCGCCGGGACCTGCTGACGGCCCGCACCTATCGCGTCGCCTTCCTGCTCGACCTCGTCAACACCCTTTTCGGCGTCGCTTCCTTCTTTTTCCTTTCCCAATTCGTCGGCAGCGACAAGCTGCAAAAGAGCCTGCCGGTGGGCACCAGTTATTTCGCCTTCGCGCTGATCGGCCTGGCCTTTTTCGATTACCTGACCGCAGGACTCGACGCCTTCGATACGAGCATTAGCGACGCGCGGCGCAACCGGACGCTCGAGGCTCTGCTGGTTTCCGAGGCGTCGCTGCCGGTGATTCTGGCCGGCTCGGCGCTCTATCCTTTTGTCCTCACCTCCCTGCGCACGGCCGTCTATCTGGTGTGGGGCGTAATTCTCTTTCACCTGCCGCTGGCGACCGCGGATTGGCCGGGCGCGCTGCTGATTTTGCTGTTTTCAATTCTGGCGTTCGCCGGGCTGGGCATCATTTCCGCGAGCTACCAGATGATTCTTAAACGCGGAAACCCGGCCAAATGGATTTTCCTGGGGCTTTCGGCGCTGCTCGGTGGAATGATGTATCCGGTCGGAATCCTGCCGGCCCCGCTGCGGCTGCTGGCGCGGCTGATTCCGCTCACCTATTCGCTCGAAGGAATGCGGCAAGCTTTGCTCGGGGGCGCCGGCATCGGCCGGCTATGGCCCGAAATCGCCGCCCTGGGGGCCTTTGCGCTGCTGCTCTTGCCGCTTTCCTTCGTGGTGTTCGCCTGGGCGCTGCGGCGTACTCGCATCAACGGCACGCTCACCCACTTTTAACTCCGCCTGCGGCGACACACTTCCACTGGGCGTCTTTGGTGCATCCGAGTGTGACTCGGGGGGCCGAAAATTGCTCCTCGGCCCCCTCTGCGAAATTCGTCCGTGCATTTCCTCACGGAATCAGCTTTGCTTCTACTTGCCGGGCAGAAACATGGTGCATGCACCGCTGGCGCACGCACCCGAAGTGAAGTCGGCTTCGATGTTGTTCGAAGTGTCCCAAAGGTGAATTTGGGAGTAGCTCACCTTGACGAGGTGATACGTGCCCCCACTGCTTGTGCAGGCCGCCTCTTGGCCATCGGTCGGAATTGGCACGAGGGCAATTCCCCCGCCGAGTTTTCCATTGTTTGGAACAGTCATTTCCACCGTGTTCTGCAGGGCCTCCTGCTTGACATCTTCTGTTGGCGGCGAAGCTTTCCTGCTGGCATAGCCGTTGAGCAAGCAGCTGTAGGTCGCCGTAACGTCCGCCTGGAATAAGTATCGAACGCTGGTCCCGGTCAGATTCACTTCCTTGAACGTCGTGTAGAGGAACCCACTCTGGTTCACTTCGGCTGTCGCCGATGCAAAGATCGGGCTCGGAGCCGCTGCGGGAGCAGCTCCAGCAACGCTTGCCGCCAAGGCGAACAAGGCAGCTATGGCTATCGCTTTCATGGTGTTGTACCTCCTCACTCCCATCCCCGACGGTTGGGCTTTGTCCATCAGTGCGGAGTCTTTGTCTTTACGACAAAGCACGGGCCGTGCCAAACGTGAACACGACCGCCAGCGGCGGGGAGCCATGGAAATAAGGAGTTTGTTTTTGCATTTCTGCGGGGAATCCGGGACGATGCGCGGAATAGAGCAAGACTTGAGGGAATTTGCGCCGCACGAAAAGGGGGCGTGGCTCTTCCCTTCGCCCCCGCGGAGTGGCATTTCGCAAGCGGAAGATATTCGGTAACTTCTAGTGCTTCTTTTTCTTGTCCTTGGGCGCGATGAATTTGGTGTTCACGCCGGCGCCCAATTGCTGCAACGCCATCAGCGACTGCTTGGCCTGGTCGGCCTGCGGCCCGTTGGGCGCGAGTTCCAGATATTTCTGGAACGCTTCCACGGTGCCGGGCACCACGACGGCCGTCAGTTTCCCGTTGACCATCTTGCTCTGCATGGTATTCATCAGGGCGTTGCCGAGCAGAAACCACGCGTCGGCGTCGTTGGGATTGGCTTGCGTCGCCTTCTGCAATGGCGTGACCGCGGCTTGCAACTGGCTGGTGTTGTAGAGCACGACACCGAGGTTGCGCCAGCAGGTGCCGACCGTGATGGCGGAAATCGGCGCGATCTTGTCGCAATCGGCGCTGGCTTCCTGGATTTTGCCGCTGTAGGCGAGGTTCGTCGCCGCGCCAAGCAGGTAATTGGGGTTGGTCGGCTCCATTTGCGACGCCTTGACGAACGTATCGGCCGCCTTGTCGTGCTGCCCGGCGTCCTGATACGCCAGCGCCAGATTGCCCAAGATCACCGGCATGTTGCTGTTCGTCGGGCCGGCTACCTGCTGCGCCTGCGTGAGCGAAGTAATCGCCGTCTGGCTCAGCTGCAGAATCTGCTGCTTCGTCTGCGCCTGCTGCGCCGCCGGTTGCGCGTCCACCTGAGCCTGCAGCGCGTGAATCTGATCCATGGCCTTGCGCCCGGCCTCGAAATACTGCTTCAACTGGGCGAACTGCTTTTTGGCCGCGGCTTCCTTCTTTATCGCTTCCAGGTAACCCGGGTTCTTCGCGAGCAGTTCCTTGAAATCGATGTCCTGCGTGAGTTCCGAGCCGCCGCCCACGCGGACCTTGAACTCCTGTTCGGGGAACTTTTTCGTTTCGAAAGTGATCGTATAGATCCCCGGCATGATACCCATCTGCATGTATTTGCCCTTGCTGTCGGTCGTCAGGGTGTACTTGCTTCCCGTATCCGGGCTCTCGATCAACACCGTGACGCCGGGCCAGGGATTGCCGTTTTCGTCCTTCACCGTGCCGCTGATGCGGCCCGTTGCTTGCGCCGCAGCCGCGACGGCCATCATCCCGGCCACCACCACTGCGGTCAGCGCGAGTTTCCAGTGCCTCATGACGAATGCCTCCCTCAAATCGTTTACATCCCGTGAACCGAAACCGTCGGCGTGCGATAGCGAATCGGATCGGGCGCGCCCGCCTGGGCGAACGCCCGAAGCCGCAGCCGGCAACTGTCGCAAACCCCGCAAGCTTCTTCCTCGGACTGATAGCAGGACCAGGTGCGGTCGAGCGGCGCGCCGTTCGCGATTCCCGCCTTCACGATCTCCGCCTTGCTCATCCCGATCACCGGCGTTTCGATCTCGATCCCGCATTCCGGCCGCGTTCCCTGCCTCACCAGCTCGGCGAAAGCACGATAATACTCCGGCCGGCAATCCGGGTAGCCCGAACTATCCTCGGCGACCGCGCCGATGAAGACGCGTTTCGCGCCGATCGCCTCCGCCCAGCTGACCGCGATGGCCAGGAAATGGGCGTTGCGGAAAGGAACGTACGTGACGGGGATATCGCCGGTCAAGCCGGATTCCGGCACCGCGATCGAAGCGTCGGTGAGCGCCGAACCGCCGATCTGGCGGAAATGATCGAGGCGCGCAACCAGGCGTTCTCCCACGCCGTAAAAATCCGCGATCTCCTCGAAAGCCCGCCGCTCGCGCCGCTCCGTGCGCTGGCCGTAGCTCACGTGGACGAGCGCCACAGGGTGCCGGCGCCGCGCGATCGCGGCGGTCACGCACGAATCCATGCCCCCGCTCAGCAGCACCACCGCCTTGTCCGGTTCGCGACTCATCGCCCTTTCTCTATTAGATTCCACCTACACGCCTCGGGCTGCCGGGTCCCAAATCAGCTTGTGCAGTTGGTAGCCGAACCGCACCGGCAACCGGTCTTCGAGAATCCATTCCGCCAGCAGCCGCGGCTCCAGACCCTCCCACGCGCCCGCGGGATCCGCGTGTACGGGCGAAAAAATCACCTGGCCGATTCGCTCCTGCAGCCGATGTTCGCGCAGAAAATCGCGCGCGAATTCGTAATCGCGCCGGCTGGCGATCACGAATTTGCATTCGTCCTTGCGGTCCATCGCGTCCAGGTTCGCCAGGTTGAACGTGCCCCCTTCGCCCGAATCGGGGCATTTGACGTCCACGATTTTCACCACCGCGGCCGGCAAGTGTCCGACGAAGCGCTCGCCGCTGGTTTCGATGAGCACCTCGAAACCTTCCTCCACCAGCCGTTCGGCCAGCTTCACCGCGTCGGGTTGCAGCAAAGGCTCGCCTCCGGTGAGTTCGACCAGGCGAACGCGCGAACCGTTTCGTCCGGAAAGCTCGCGCACTTTGGCCATCACCTCTTCGAGCGTCGCGCGCTTCCCGCCGTGAAAGGCGTAGGCGGTGTCGCACCACCGGCAACGGAGATTGCATCCGGTGAGCCGCACGAAAATGCAGGGACGTCCCGCGTGGCTGCTTTCTCCCTGGATCGAACGGAAAATCTCGGTGACAACCATCGGCGTTTCCCGAATCAGTTCCGGCCGGCGGCGCTCCGCAGCCGCGCCTGCCGGTGACGGCGGTCAAGCACGAGCGCCAGAACCATTACGCACGTCATCCCCGCCGCGACCACCACTCCCGCTCCGGCGCCCCACAGCAGCCCGGCGTAAACGCCGGCCACGATGATGGCGGGCACGCCGATAATGAGCAGGGCTCGATTCATCGCGAGGATTCGGAGCGCGGCGCGACGCCGTCCGGGCGGTAAGTCGCCGCGGTGGTGTCCGTTTCCCAAACGGTCACGCTCGAAAGCCGCACCCCGGCGCCGTTTTCGGGCAGGCGTCCCGAGGCCTGATCGTAAAAATACTTGGCCAGATTTTCCGCCGAGGGATTGATTTGGTCGAAGGGGGCCTGGTCGTTCAAATTCTTGTGGTCGAGCGACGCCATCACCTCGCGCATCGCCTGTTTCAGCACCACGAAATCGCACAGCAAGCCGGTTTCGTCGAGGCTCGGGCCGGCGAGCGTGAGCCGCACCTTGTAGTTGTGCCCGTGCGGGTTTTCGCACTTGCCCTTGTAGCCGCGCAGGGCATGTCCGGCGGAAAAGCTTCCTTCGACGTAGATTTCAAACATCGCTGATTTCGGCGGATTCGGCCGCGCCTTTTCCCACCCGTTTCGACGCGCCGCCCTTCATGAAGGCTTCCACTTCTGCCAGCTCGTGCGTGGTCCGGTAGTCGGGCAGCGATTCCAGGAAAATTCTACCATAGGCCTTGCGCTGAATCCGGTTGTCCAGGATGACCAGCACGCCGCGGTCGCTGCGCGACCGGACCAGCCTTCCAAAGCCCTGTTTCAGCGAAAGCACCGCTTCCGGCACCTGATATTCCACGAAGGCGTTCCGCCCATCCTCGGCCAGCGAGCGCATTCGCGCCGCCACCACCGGGTCGCTCGGCACGGCGAACGGCAGCCGGTCCACGATCACGCAGGAAAGCTGGTCGCCGGGCACGTCCACGCCCTGCCAGAAGCTCGACGTCGCGAAAAGCACCGCTCCCGGGGTCGAGCGGAAGCGGTCGAGCAGCGCCGTGCGCGGCCCCCGCCCCTGCAACAGCAGCGGATATTCGAGCCGCGAGGAAAGCCGCTCGTACGCTTCCCTCATCTGCGCGTAGCTGGTGAAAAGGCAAAACGCCCGGCCGCGCGTGATCGCCAATACGTGCTCAATTTCGTTGCACGCGCGGCCCAGAAAGCCGGGATCGCGGACGTCCGGCAGATCCGGGGGAACGTAGAGCAGCGCCTGGCTGCGGTAATCGAATTCCTGCGCCAGCACCTTTTCCTCGGCGATGGCCACGCCCAGCCGCTGCTTCACGTAATCGAACTCGCCGCCGACGGCCAGCGTGGCCGAAGTCAGCACCACCGTTTCGAACGTTTCAAACAGCTTTTCGCGCAGAATCGCACTCACGTCAATCGGCGTTGCCGCCAGGAAAACGCCTTTGCCGCGCCGCTCGTACCAATACACGAATCCGCGCTGATCGGTTTCCACCAGAAACGCGAGTTCCCCGCGCAGTTCCGCCGTTCGCCGCGCCATCGCCAGCAGCTCTTCCGGACGCCCCTTCACCGCGGCCAGCTCCGCTTCCAGCCGCCGCAGCGCGCCGGTCAGCCCGGCGTACGCTTCCCGATGGCTTTCGAGAAAGCGCGTTCGCTCGGCCGCCTCGAAGGCGAATCGCCCTTCACGCTCGGAGAAATTGCTGAAAAAATCCCGTGTGTTTTCCCGCACGCGCCCCAGACCCCGCAGCAGTTCGGGCGATCCCGCCGCGCTCAGGCGGATGGCTTGCTCGGTGTCGCGCGCCAGATCCTCGAAACGGTAATTCGAAATTTGCCGCCCGAAATATTCGCTCGAAACGTCCTCGATCTCGTGCGCTTCGTCGAAAATCACCGCGCCGTACTCGGGCAGAATCGAGCCGAAATCCTCCTGGCGGATCGCCAGATCGGCGAAAAACAGGTGATGGTTGACGATCACCAGGTCGGCTTCGTGCGCCCGCTGGTGCATCCAGGTGATGAAGCAGCGGCCGAAATCGGGACATTTTTGCCCGGTGCACGTCTCGCTCCGCGCATCCAGCCGCGACCACAGATCCGAATCGTCCGGCAAAAAATCCAGCTCGGCGCGATCGCCCGATTCCGTTTCCCGCTCCCAGCGCCGGATCCGCTCCAGCCAATCCACTTCGTCCAGCCCCTTCAGAAGCGCGTTCTGGCCCATCTGATGCAGCTTCTGCCGGCACAGAAAATTGCTGCGGCCCTTCATCACCGCGACCTTGAGCGCGGGCGCAAAATAGCGCTGCAAGAACGGAATGTCCTTTTGAAACAGCTGCTCCTGCAGCGATTTCGTCGCCGTCGATATCACCACGCTTTTGCCGCTGCGGATCGCCGGCACCAGATACGCCAGCGTCTTCCCGGTGCCCGTGCCGGCTTCGACGATCAGATGGCGCTTCTTCTGAAACGCCAGCTCCACGCGCTCGGCCATTTCCAGCTGCGAGGGGCGGAATTCGTATCCTTCGTGGCAGCGCTCTAGCAGGCCGCCGGGACCGAAAATCTCCCGCAGCGAGAGCGTGGCGACGTCGTTCGAGGAGTCCGATGAAGGCATGGGCGGCCCGGCAGGCGAATCTGCCGGGTTGCGGCTAAAATAGCATAGAATGTGTGACCGCGCCGGTTTCACGGCCGGGCGCGTCGCGAACCGTTTCCATGGACAAACGCATGCCGCTCGTCGCCATCGTCGGCCGGCCCAACGTCGGTAAATCGACGCTTTTCAACCGCCTGGTAGGCCGGCGGCGCTCGATCGTCACCGACGAGCCGGGGATCACCCGCGACCGCATCTACGGCAACGCCGAATGGAATGGCCGTGCCTTCGCCGTGGTGGATACCGGCGGACTTGTGCCCGACGAGCGGGCCGGCATCCCCGGCGAAATTTTCCGTCAGGCCGAAATCGCGCTCCGCGAAGCTGATTTCATCATCCTCGTCGCCGACAGCCGCGCCGGCCCCACGCCCGCCGACGCCGAACTGGCGCGCCGGATGCGCGTTTTCAACAAGCCGATGGTCGTGGCGGCGAACAAAGTGGACACGGGCGCGCAAGCCTCCGCTGCCGCGGCTTTTTACGAATGGGGAGTGCCTGTCTTTCCGATTTCCGCCGAGCACGGGATCGGCGTGGACGATCTGCTCGACCACGTCACGCGGGAATTTCCGGAAATCGCGCCGGAAACGGAAACGCCCGGCTCGCGCATTGCCATTATCGGCCGGCCCAACGTCGGCAAATCCACGCTGCTGAACCGGCTCGTGGGAGCCGAGCGCTCGATCGTCACGTCCGAGGCCGGCACCACGCGCGACGCCGTGGATACCGTCGTCGAGCGCGACGGCCGCGCCTATTTCTTCGTGGATACCGCCGGCATTCGCCGCAAGGCGCGGACGAAACTCGCCGCGGAAAAGCTGAGCGTGGTGATGGCCCGCCGGCATCTCGAGCGCGCCGACATCGCTCTGCTTCTCGCCGACGCCTCTGTTGGCGTCACCGCGCAGGACGCTTCCATCGCCGGCTACGCCAATGAAGCCGGCCGCTCGCTCATCGTGGTGATGAACAAATGGGATCTCGCGCTCGAATGCGCGCGCGCTCAGCACGAGAAGGACGAGAAGACCGAAAAATTCGATCCGGGAAAGGTGCGCCGCGATTACGAAGAGATTCTCCGCAAGCGGCTCGGTTTCGTCGCCTATGCGCCCATCGTTTTCCTCTCCGCGCTCACCGGCCAGGGCGTTGGCCGGCTTTACGCGCTCATCGACCGCGTCGCCCAGGCGCGCCGCCGCCGCGTTCCCACCGCCGAACTCAATCGCTGGCTTGCTCAGGCGGATCTGGGACGTTCCAGCGCGCCCGCCTCTCAAGCGCCCGAAATTCTCTATTTGACGCAGGCTTCGGTCGATCCGCCGACGTTCGTCATCTTCACGCGCGGCACGCACCGCATCCATTTCAGCTTCGAGCGTTACCTCCAAAATCAGCTGCGCGAAGCTTTCGATTTCACCGGAGCGCCCATCCGCTTCATTATTCGTGTGCGGGAGCGGCCCGCCGGCCGCCGCGGCAAATCGGGCCGCGCGCGCGCCGATTGACAGCGCCCGGTCCCTGCGTGCGATAGTGTTTCCGTCATGACTCAGGATCTCTTCCCAACCGGCGAGCCCGACGGGCAGCTCGAGGAATCACCGGAAACTGCGCCCGCGAACCAGCCGCGAGTATTTCGCATCGGCGAGGTCTGCCGCCTGACCGGGACGAAAGCATTTGTCCTGCGCTATTGGGAAACCGAATTCCCCATGCTCGCTCCGCACAAGAGCCCCAAGGGGCACCGCCTTTATCGCCGCGAAGACGTGGACATGGTGTTTGAAATCAAGCGCCTGCTCTACGAGCAGGGATTCACGATTGCCGGTGCGCGCCGTGCCATGGAGTCGCGCGCCACAGGAGAAATGCAGCCTGAGCCAAGCCCCGGGCCGGTGCTGCCGGCCGGCTCTTCGGCAGCGCGGAAGATGCTGGTGGACCTGGAAGAGGAGCTCCGCGCCATCTTGACGCTTCTCGAAACCGAATGATAGGCTTGAGTTTGCGCGGCTTTCCGCGTCGGGACGTGGCGCAGCCTGGTAGCGCGCACGCTTGGGGTGCGTGAGGTCGCTGGTTCAAATCCAGTCGTCCCGACCATCTCTTTCGAGTTCGCCAGAAAGCCGGATCCGCGCTCACCACGATGCCCGACATTCTTCTCACCAACGACGACGGGATCCACGCGGCGGGACTTGCCGCGCTGGCCGACGCGCTCGCATCGGTCGGCGACCTCACCATTGTTGCGCCCTCGAGCGAGCGCAGCGGCGCCTCGCATTCGATCAGCGTCCGGCGGCCGGTGGAATGCGAAGCGATGGGCGAGCGCCGCTGGTCCGTTGCCGGGACGCCCGCCGACGCGGTGATCATCGCGCTGCATCGGCTGTTCGACAGCAAGCCCGACCTGGTGGTCTCGGGCATCAATCTGGGCGCGAACATTGGCCAGAACATCCACTATTCGGGAACGGTCGGCGCCGCGGTCGAAGCCACCGTCAACCGTGTGCCCGCCTTCGCCATTTCGATCGCCACGCGCAACGCCGCTTGCGATTGGGCTCCCTCGGCACGGCTCGCCCGCGAACTCGCCCGTCTGGTGATCGAGGAAGGACTGCCGGAAAATCTTCTGCTCAACGTCAACGTTCCCGAATCGTGGAACGGAGGAATTCGCTTCACGCGCCAATCGGAAAAAATCACGCGCAATGTTTTGCGCGAGGAAGCCGGCCCGCGCGGGCCGATTTTCTGGCTGCAGGAAGTTCAGGTGCTGGAATCCGTCGAGCCGGATAGCGACTACGCCGCGCTGCGCTCGGGCGAAGCGGCCGTGACGCCGCTCGACGTCCGGCGCACGCATGTCCCCTCACTCAATCACCTGTCCTATTTGGCCGCGCGGCTCGCCTCGGCTCTCGAAAAGCCGGATCGCTGACCTCGACTCGCCCCGCCCGAATGCTCCCTACGCGCCGTTGTAGGGTTCGTGCAGCCAGTGTTTGGCCTGCTTGACCAGTTTCGGATCCTGCGAATCATCCACCACGCGTTCGTAGCGCGAAACCGCCAGGCTTCGCTCGCCTGCACGGTCGTACATTTGTCCCGCGGCGAGCTGCGCCTGCGCCACCAGGCCCGATGATGTATGCGGCAGGGTGGCCGTGGTGTCGAAAGCCTCCGCCGCGCCGCGCCAATCGCCCTTCGAACGCAACAGCAGCCCCAATCCCCACGCCGCCGGCCCGACATCCTGGCTGCCGAATTCGCCCTTCTTGCCGCGCGCAATCAGCTTTCGATACACGTTCATCGCCTGCGGAATCTCACCCGCGCTTTTCAGCAATCCGGCTTCGGAAAGCCCGTAGAGAAAATTGTGCGGAAACGTCTGGTAGAGCCAGCGCGTCAGCACGAGCGCCTTTCCGTATTGGTGTTCCCGCGCCAGAAAGAGAGCCAGGGTGGTCTTCGCGTCCACGCTCGCTTCGCCGCCTCCATCTGCCGCTGCGCGCATCAAATCGAGCCCCTTCGTCCTGCTCCCGTGGATCGCGACGAGCAGCATCGCCATTTTCACCGGCCAGGAAAGGCTGCCCACCACGTAGTTGTAAATTCCCACCACCAGCTTGGCGTCGCTGAATTTCGGATCCAGCTCCAGAATGCGCTTCGAATCGTCGTAAGCTCCCAGCCCGCTACGCAGCGCCGCGAACCATTCCTTGGAGACCAGCGCCTCTTCCGTCGCGCGAAGGCCGCGCGTGACGCTGCGCGCGTAGAGCGCATGCACGTCGTCGGGATTGCGCGCGAGTTCCGCCTCCTCCAGTTTCGTCGCGCGAGCGATCAGATCGTTCACCCGCCCGATCGCCTCCGGGTCCGGCGGCTTTTTCTGCATGTGTACGAATTCGTTGCTCAGGTAGAGCTGCGCGTCGAGTTTGCCTTCCCGGTGGAGTTCCTGAAACAGCTCGCCTTCCAGCAGATGATTCACCGCGTAGGGATCGTTCGGATGAGCGGCAAGAGACGTTTCGAAATCGGCGATCGCCGGCTTGTATTCCATGTTGTAGAAATGAATGAAACCTTGTTCCGTCGCCGCGTCGCCCGGCCTCACGCGCAAAATCGGCGCTTTTTCCTCGGCTCGCGTTTCCTGCGCACGGAGGGAACTTGCTTCCGCGAAAGCCGGAAACAGGGAAACGGCCAGGATGCAGGCCAGCAAGCGCACGAGAAACGGCAACGCTCGAACTACTC
>JAKAOH010000177.1 GCA_021812285.1 Acidobacteriota bacterium
CGGAATCATGGGCGCGCCGGGACGCCTGGCGGCGCTGGAAATCCTGAAAAAATTCGGTGGCAAGGGAACCTGAGCGTGGCTGCAGCAAGCAAGCGCGTGGTGATCGTCGGCGCCGGCGTGAACGGCCTGGTGGCGGCGTGCCTGCTCGCGCGGCAGGGCCATCGGCCGCTCGTGCTCGAGCGCTCGGACGCTCTGGGCGGCGTGGCCGTGACGCGCGAATTTTCGCCCGGGTTCCGTGCTTCGATGGTCGCGCCCACGGCAGGGCCGCTGCTCGAGAGCGTCGCCGCGGAAATGCAACTCGAAGGCGTCGAGTGGCTGGAATCGCCCGCGCGCGCGATTTTGCACGAGGCCGACGGGCCGAGCCTCACCCTATGGGCCGATGAGGAAGAATGCGCGGCCGAAATCGGAAAAATTTCGCCTCCCGACGCGCCGCGTTACCTCGAAACGCGAAAGTCGCTCGAAGCGATGTCCGGATTTTTCACCGCGCTGCTCGAAGCGATTCCTCCGGCAATGGACGACCTCTCGAGCCGCGAACTGCTGCGCTCGGCGCGGCTTGGGCTGCGGTTGCGCTCGCTCGGCAGGCGCAATATGCTGCGCGCGCTGCGCTGGCTGCCGATGCCCGCGGCCGATCTGGCTTCGGAATGGTTTGAAAACGAAGCGCTCCGCACCGCGATTGCGGCGCGTGGCGTTTTTGCGGCGCGCCTGGGGCCGCGTTCGCCGGGAACGGCCGGCCGCGTGCTCTTTCAGACGGGTCCCTGGGGCGACCCTTTCGCGCCGGTGGTTGTGCCTCGCGGCGGCATGGGCGCGCTGGCCGCAGCCCTGGGTCGCGCGGCGCGCGCCGCGGGCGCCGAAGTGCGAACCGCGGTGGAAGTCAGCCGGATTCTGGTGACGGGCGGGCGCGTTTCGGGCGTCGAACTCTCCGGCGGCGAGCGGATTGACGCGCTGGCAGTGGTTTCCTCGGCCGATCCCGCGCGCACGCTGACTCGGCTGGTCGATCCGGCCCATCTTGCGCCCAGCGTTCTCGCGCGCATCCGCCACTACCGGATTCAGGGCTCGGTGGCGATCGTTCATCTGGCGCTCAACGCGCTGCCGCGGTTCATCGGCGTCGAACAAAACGGCTCGCCTTCACCCGCTCTTTCCGGCCGTATCCTGATCGCCGATTCCGTGGACTCGATCGAACGTGCGTTCGATGAGGCGAAGTACGGAAAACTTTCCGGCCAGCCGTTTCTCGAAGCCACGATTCCCACCATCCTCGATCCTTCGCTTGCGCCTCCCGGCAGGCACGTCCTCACCGCGTGGCTCCAATACGCCCCTTACGATTTGCGGGAAGGGAATTGGGAAGCGCTGCGCGAGGACGTCTTGCGCGCGGCGCTGCGCCTGCTCGAAACTCGCGCGCCGGGCATCTCCTCGCTCGTCGCCGGCAGCCGTGTGCTCACGCCGGCGGATTTGGAACGCGAGTTCGCGCTCACCGGCGGCCACGTCTTCCACGGCGATCTGGCCATGGACCAGATGTTTTCCCTCCGCCCGATTTTCGGCTTCGGCCGCTACCTGGGCCCTGTTCCCGGCCTCTATTTCTGCGGTTCTGGCACGCATCCGGGCATCGGCGTCACCGGGGCCAGCGGCCGCAACGCCGCCCGCGCCATTCTCGCCGATCTGCGCCGCGAAAACAGCCAGGCTTAGCCCCCGGTGCGGCGGTGGCGTGGCCGCCGCGTTTGGTATACAATTGCACTTCGCACCAACAACCCCGCCACTCGAGGAGATTTTGACCATGGCAACGGCAACCCATCCGCGTCGCGGCGAATTCCGCAACGAGCCCATCACCGACTTTTCCAGCCCCGAAAATCGGCAGGCGATGGAAAAGGCTCTCGAAAAGGTGAAGGCCGAGCTGGGCCGCGAATACCCGATCGTGATCGGTGGCGAAGAGATTCGCGTGGCCGAAAAAATGCGCTCCACCAATCCCTCCCATCCCGAGCAGGTCGTCGGCGTTTTCCAGAAAGGCACGCCCGAACTGGCGCACAAAGCCGTCGAAACGGCGCACCGCGCCTTCGAGACCTGGAAACGCGTTCCGGCCGCCGAGCGCGCCGAATGCCTGTTCCGCGCCGCCGACCTCCTGCGCAAGCGCCGCTTCGAAATGGACGCCTGGCTGGTATACGAAGTCGGCAAGACCTGGCCCGAAGCGGACGCCGATGTCGCCGAAGCCATCGATTTCTGCGAATTTTACGGCCGCGAAATGCTGCGCTTGGCCGGTCCGCAGAAAGTCGTTCCCGTTCCCGGCGAAAAGAACTATCTGGCGTACATCCCGCTCGGCGTGGGCGTAGTGATTCCGCCATGGAATTTCCCTTCGGCGATTCCGCTGGGCATGACCGCTGCGTCGCTCGTCACCGGCAATACGGTGGTGCTGAAACCCTCCGGCGATTCCGCAACGATCGCCTGGAAACTCGTCGAAACGCTCTACGAAGCCGGCATTCCCAAGGACGCGCTGAATTTCCTCACCGGGCCGGGCTCGACCTCCGGCGAAGCCCTGGTCGCCGACCCCAAGACGCGTTTCATCGCGTTCACCGGTTCGAAAGAAGCCGGCTTGCGGATCGGCGAAGTGGCTTCGAAAGCTCCCAAGGGCCAGCTCTGGATCAAACGCACCGTGCTCGAAATGGGCGGCAAGGACGCGATCGTCGTGGACGAGGAAGCCGACGTTGACGCCGCGGTCGAGGGCGTCGCGGTTTCCGCCTTCGGCTATCAGGGCCAGAAATGCTCGGCCTGTTCCCGCGCGATCGTCAGCGAGAAAATCTACAAGGAATTCGTGGACAAGCTCGCCAAACGTGTCGCGACGATCAAGGTCGGGCCCAGCGAGGATCCTGCGAATTGGATGGGCCCGGTGGTCAACGAAGCCGCGCTCAAGAGCATTCAGGAATACATCGAAGTCGGCAAAAAGGAAGGCCGCGTGATCGCCGGCGGCAATCGCGCTCCCGGCAACGGCTATTTCCTCGAACCCACCGTCATCGCGGATGTGAAACCCGACGCCCGCATCGCGCAGGAGGAAATTTTCGGCCCCGTTCTCGCGGTGATTCCGGCGAAGGATTTCGACGACGCCCTGAAAATCGCCAACGGCACCGAATTCGGCCTCACCGGCGCGGTCTATTCGAAGAATCCGAAGAAAATCGAACGCGCGACCGAGGAATTTCACGTCGGCAACCTCTACCTGAACCGCAAGTGCACCGGCGCGATGGTCGGCGCCCATCCCTTCGGCGGATTCAATATGTCGGGAACCGATTCGAAGGCCGG
Organism: Acidobacteriota bacterium; assembly: GCA_021812285.1. Taxonomy (GTDB): domain Bacteria; phylum Acidobacteriota; class Terriglobia; order Acidiferrales; family UBA7541; genus JAKASX01. The sequence goes on from JAKAOH010000177.1 coordinate 3,280, forward strand.
CGGCCAGGATTACCTGCTGCTGTTCCTGCAGGCGAAATCCGTCGCGGAAAAAGTGCAGAAAAACTGACCCGAATCGAAACTCGAATTTCGAAAGCCGACATTCGAGAAACGCAACTTCAAGGCGCGCGGGCCACACGGCTAGCGTGCCTTGTTTTTTTTGATGTTGATGGAGACTGCGGTTGAAGCGGGACTTGATACGCGCCGTCCCGCCGGTTCGCCGTCACCGGCCGCGCCTACTGCGGCGCGCCTGCGTTGCTCGCGGGCGGTAAAATCGGTGTGCCGGGCTTCAGATGAAATCCCCACCGGAAAATGGCATAGGCCACCGGCCCTCCCGCCAGCAGCACCGGCGCCCAGCGGAAAACGTACGGTTCGCTGCCCGCCATTTTCACCGCGCAAAGCGCGCCCACTGGCAGCACGACGTACGCGAGTCCCAGACCACCCCATGGAATCCGGAACCGCCGCGTGGCATGCGGCCATTTCCGCCGCAGCCGCCACGCCGCCAGCACGGTGAGCAGAGAGGTCGCGATGCGAGTCCAAATATAGACATTCACCAGATTCACCACCGGCCAGCCCGCCAGAATGCAATAAATCACCGCGGAAACGACGATCGCGCGCGCCGGCGTTCCATAACGCTCATGAATGCCGCCAAGCCAGCGCGGCAAATAGCCGTCCTCGGCCATCGCCGCCGGAATCCGCGTAGTGTAGAGAATCGTGCTGTTCGAAAGCGAAGCGACACCCAAAATCGAAGCGCCAAGCATCGCCGCGCCCAGCGCGGGACCGCCAACCAACCTCGATGCGGTGACAATGTAGCCGGTGTGCCAATCCTGCCAGTTTCCCAGCACGGCCAGCGCCAGCATCGCGGGGAGAACGTATGTCACGATATTCAGCGGCGTATTCAGGAAAAGCACGCGCAGGAAATTCCGCTGCTGGTCTTCGATCTCCTCCGTCACCGTCGAAAGCTGCTCGTATCCGGCGTAATTCCACATCGCCAGGCCCAGGCCCGTTCCGAACACCGCTACCAGCGGTTTCCCCGGCGGAACGAACGGCGTCATCGGATTGAAATGCCAATGCAACAGGCCCACAACGCACAGCCAGACCACCGGCCCAAGAATCAAAAGCTGCAGCGCCGTGCCCACCCATCCCGCCACGCGAATCCCGCGCACGTTCAGCCACGCGAAAAGCGCCAGCACCAGCGAAGCTCCCGCCCACGTTTCCACGCGGTTCATCGGCACGTAGTTCGCGATGTAGTTCATCAGCATCACGCCGTATACCGTGTTCAGCAGAAACGTTCCCGTCCAGTTCCACCAGCCGCATTGAAAACCCCAGAAATCGCCGAATGCCGCTCGCACCCAGCGGTAAAACCCTCCTTCGACCGGCAAAATCCCGTTGAGTTCAGCCGCCGCGAATGAAATCGGAATGCTCCAGAAAAACGGCACCACGACGAGAAACAGGATCGCCATCCCCGGCCCGGCACTGCGGAAAATGGATTCGTAGCCGAACGGTCCGCCTGCGGTGTAGGCGTAAAAAAGCGCGAGCAAAGGAAGAAAACCGACCTGGCGCAAGCGGGGCCGGCGCGTTTCCTTCGGGGCCGCTTGCGGGGAGGATGCCATCGTTTCGCTCAGGCGAGCGAACCGATCGCGGCGATGTGGTCGGGAGTGGTGCCGCAGCAGCCGCCGAGGATGCTCGCACCGCGTTCACGCCACGGTTCGAGCGCGGCTCGGTAGCGTTCGGGCGGATATTCGTCCGTGAAAAGCCATTCCGGCGGATCGAATCGCCCGATGTGCGGATAGGCGCCCAGAGGAAGCGAAGTGCGTCCGGCGAGCCGCGCGAGTCCTGCGGCGATATCGGGCGGCGGCGCGCAATTCAGCAGAATCGCGCCCACGCCCAGCGGCTCGAGCGCCCGAGTCGCCGATTCCAGCGTTTCGCCGGTGAAAAGCTCGCCCTGCTCGTCGCAAACGAAGCTCACCCAGATAGGCAACTTCGCGTGTTGCGCTTCCATGGCGGCGATCCGCGCTTCTGTGATGCTGTTCACCGTTTCGAGCAGGATCAGATCGGCGCCCGCGCGGGCAACGGTCTCGAAAATTTCGGCATACTCGCGCTCGGCGCTCTGCTCGGTCGGAGCCAGGTCCGGCCGGAAACACCATTCGAGCGTGGTGACGGCGGCCGCCACGGCCACCGGCCTTCCCGCCGCGGCCTGGTCGCGCGCCTCTCGCGCGAGTTTCACCGACGCGTCGAGCAGGCGCGCGGCGCGCCCGTCGAGATCGGCCGAGCCGACTTGACGCCGATGCGCCTGGTCGCGGAAATGGCTTTCGATCGCCCTCCGGGAGAGCTGAAAACTATTGGTGCTGATGACGTCGGCCCCGGCGCGAATGTAATCCTGGTGAATCGCCCGAACCAGCGCCGGCTGATTTTCCAGTTGATGATCGGCCCAGGTGACGTTGCGCCGCAGAATTTCCGTTCCAATCGCGCCGTCGAGCACCACCAGGCGCCCGCTTGCCAGCTTTTCGTGAATCGCCTGGTAGCTCATCGCGCGCCCTTCCCATTCGCTCCCAGCGCGGCTGCGAGAGCGCGAATGTGTGCCGGTCCCGTGCCGCAGCATCCTCCCACGATCGTCGCGCCCGCATCGCGCCACAGCCGCGCCTGCTCCGCGTAGGCGTCGGGCGGCCACGATTCCGTTTCGACGAATTGGGGGTGGAATTCGAATTTCCAGCTTGGCGGCGAAAATTTCCCGATGTGCGCGAAAACGCCGAACGGTCCCCGGCAAAAGCCCTTCATGCGCCCTACGGCGCGAGTCAGATCGCCCGGCGGCGCGCAATTCGCCAGCACCGCTTCCGCTCCGCCGTCTTCGATTTCCTTCACCGCGCGTTCCAGCGGCTCGCGCCCCAGCAATTCGCCTTCCGGCCCCAGCACAAAACTCACCCAGACGGGCAAGTTCGCTTCGCGCCCGGCCCGCAACGCCGCCCTCGCTTCACCGATCGTGTTCATGCTTTCGGCGAGCAGAAAATCCACGCCCGCGTCCGCGAACTGTTTGGCCATTTCAGCGTGTTCGGCGAATGCGGCGCTTTCCGCCGGCGCAAGGTCGGGACGATAACAATGTTCGAGCGGGGAAATCACTCCGGCAATCGCCACGTCATTCTCGCGCCCGGCATTTCGCCGCGCTTCTCGTGCCAGTTCGGCGCTTTTCGCCACCAGGCGCGGCGCCAGCGTTTCCAGGCCCGGCGCGCCGATGTGCCGCATGTGCTCGCGGCTGCGGAAAACGTTCAGATAGACCCGCGGATTCAGTTGAAATGTGTTGGTGCGAAGCACCTGTGCGCCGGCAGCCAGGTATTCTTCATGCAGGCGAAGAACGGAATCGGCGTCGGTGAGCAGCCCATGCTTGCGCCAGCGCACGCCTCGCCGGACGAGTTCCGACCCCATCGGCCCGTCGAGCAGCACGGGTTCCCCGCGCTGGATTCGCTGGCGAATTGTTTCGCGAGCGGCCGCCATAGGTGGGCGCATCATACGGGATTGCCTCGGCGCATGCAAGCAGGCGTATCGCGCCGCCCCGCCGTGGCCGGTCGAAGCCTTTCCGAGGTCCATCCGATCGAACAGGCCGCGGCCGTCGGCAGGTTGTTGCAAAGGCCCCATGCCACGCCGAGCGCAGCGCCTGCTCGCCAGTTCCTTGACGGCTCCCTTTTCGACAGCCGCCTTGCTGCAGAACTAGCTGCTGATTTCGAGCGTCGTCTTGATCCCGGAAACCTGCCGATCGAACCACTTGGCGAAATCCGTCCACGGCAGCCGCGTCGTGATGAGTTTTGCCAGCGTGCCCGGCCATTTCTTTTCGGCCGCTTTCATCGCGCGAATCGCCAGCCGGTAATGCATGAGGCTGGCGTTGACGCTGCCGAAAACCACGTTGTTGCGCAGCACCAGGTCACGGTTGATTTCCGCCGCGTGCACCAGTTCCGTTTTATCGCCGCCGGTGACGCTCAGCAGGCACAAAATACCGTCCGCAGCCAGCAT
>JAKAOH010000178.1 GCA_021812285.1 Acidobacteriota bacterium
CATCTCGATGGTGAATCCGAGTTCCGCGGTTTCGCTCGAAGAGGCGTTGTTTTTGGAAGTTTCTGCGCTCATGGCGTTCGGTTCCCTTCGAACCATCATGGGCCTTCCTCGGCGGGAAACACAAGCCGCGCACGGGCGCCGCGGGTCAAACAGAACGCCACACACAACACGCTTCCAAGAAAAAATAGTCCAGGCTTTGCCGCCATTGGCGACGAGATGAACGTGTTCTCGAAAGATGATGTCGGAGCGCAGGATGTGAGTTGCGCCGGGGGCGGGCGCTCAAAGTCCGGCCGCAGCGCCCTCATGCGCAACGGAAGCCATCCTCCGGCAGAACGAGGACAAGCACACGAATAGCGCCATCCTTTCCCGCAATCGGCAGGGCGCGTCCGCGCGAGGACGGACTATTTTTCCGCGCGTTCAGGCCAGCCCGCGAATTTCGCGTTCGCGCCGAGCTCTTCTTCGATGCGCAGCAACTGGTTGTATTTGGCGATGCGTTCGCCGCGCGAGGCGGAGCCGGTCTTGATCTGGCCGGCACCCATGCCGACGACGAAATCGGCGATGAAAGAATCTTCCGTTTCGCCGGAGCGATGGGAGACGACGGCGCGGTAGCCGTTTTGCAGAGCCATATCGATGCAGGCGACGGTTTCGGTGACGGTGCCAATCTGATTGAGCTTGATCAGGATGGCGTTGGCGATTTTTTGCTGGATACCGCGCTCGAAGATTTCAGTGTTGGTGACGAAAATGTCGTCGCCGACGAGCTGGATTCTTCCGCCCATCGCTTTCGTCAACGCTTGCCACCCTTCCCAGTCGTCCTCGGCCAAGCCGTCTTCGATGGAAACGATCGGATACTGGCGAACCCAATCGGCCCAGAATGCGATCATCTGTTCGGCGGTGTGCTCGGAGCGGTCGGATTTGCGGAAGACGTAGCGGCGCGTGGAAGAATCGAAGAATTCGCTGGCCGCGGGATCGAGCGCGATCGCCACCTGGCGGCCGGGCTCGAAGCCGGCGGCCTGGATGGCTTCGAGAATCACATCAACGGCCTCGACGTTGGATTTCAGGTTGGGAGCGAAGCCGCCTTCATCGCCGACGGCGGTGGAATAGCCCCGCTTTTTGAGCGTGGCCTTGAGGCGATGAAATACCTCGGCGCCCATGCGCAGCGCTTCGGAAAAGTTCCGAGCGCCGACGGGAACGGCCATGAATTCCTGGAAATCGACGGAATTATCGGCGTGGACGCCACCGTTCAAGATATTCATGAGCGGCATGGGAAGCACCGTACCGTCGGAGCGGTGCGAGAAACCGGCCAGATAGCGGTAGAGAGGGACGCCGCGCGCCTGGGCGGCGGCGCGAGCGGCGGCCATCGAGACGGCGAGGAGGGCGTTCGCGCCGAGGCGGGATTTATTGGGAGTGGCGTCGAGCTCGATCATGCGGTAGTCGAGAAGCTGCTGCTCGGTGGCGTCGAGACCGACGAGCGCATGAGCGACTGCGGTATTGACGTTTTCGACGGCCTTGCGAACGCCCTTTCCCTGATAGCGCGCGGAATCGCCATCGCGCAGTTCGAGCGCCTCGTGCTGTCCGGTGGAGGCGCCGGAAGGGACGGCGGCGCGGCCGCGGACGCCGCCGAAAAGAGCAACGTCGGCTTCAATCGTGGGGTTGCCGCGGGAATCGAGAATTTCCCGGGCGTGAATTTGCGCGATACGGGTATCCATTGCTTCTCCTTTTATCTATGCGAACGGGCTGCAAGCGGACCGGCTATTCCGGCTCCTCGAGCATGGACTCCTCGCGGACCACAACGACGATTCCATTCTCGCTGACGTGGTACTGACGGCGGTCGCTTTCGAGGTCGTAGCCGATCGTGGTGCCCTCCGGCAAATCGACATGGCGATCGATGATCGCGCGGCGAATGCGGGAATGGCGGCCGACGTTGACGTGGTTGTAGAGGATCGAATCCTCGACTTCCGAGAAACTATTGACGCGGACATCGTAGCCGAGCACCGAGCGCAGGACGCGGCCGCCGGAGATGACCGAGCCGCCGGAGATGAGACTATCGAGAGCGAAACCCATGCGCTCGGGAGCGGCAAAGACGAATTTGGGCGGCGGGTATTGCTGCTGCCAGGTGTTGAGCGGCCAGCCCTTGTCGTAGAGATTGAAGATGGGGCTGACGGAGATCAGGTCCATATTCGCTTCGAAATAGGCGTCGACGGTGCCGACATCGCGCCAGTAGAGGGCTTCCTTTTTATTTTCGTCGATGAAATTGTAGGACCAGACGCGGTGGCGGCCGAGGATTTTCGGCAGAATATCGCGGCCGAAGTCGTGGCGGGAAACCGGATCCTCGGCGTCGGCGATCAGAATGGGGATGAGCGACTGTGTATTGAAGACGTAGACGCCCATCGAAGCGAGACATTTATTTTCGTGCTGCGGAGAGCGTTTCGGCTCGGCGGGTTTTTCCTCGAACCCAACGATCCGGCCGTCGCGATCGACCTCGAGCACGCCGAAGCGGCGGGCGGCCTCTTCGGCGTCGACCTCGATGACGGCGACGGTGACATCGGCGCCATTGGCGATGTGCTGCTCGAGCATCTTCTGGTAATTCATTTTGTAGATGTGGTCGCCGGAAAGGATGAAGACGAAATTGGAGCGTTCGCTGCCAATGGAATAAATATTCTGATAGACGGCATCGGCGGTGCCCTGATACCAGCTTTGCGAGACGCGCATCTGCGGCGGCAGCACCTCGATGAAATCCCCCAGGCCCATGAGCGGAGCCCAGCCGCGGCGGACGTGGCGATTGAGGCTAAGCGCCTTGTACTGGGTGAGAACGAAGATGCGGCGCAGGCCGCTATTGATGCAGTTGGAGAGGGTGACGTCGATGATGCGGTAGATGCCGCCGAAGGGCACGGCCGGCTTGGCTCGATCGCGGGTGAGCGGCCACAGCCGTTCTCCCTGACCTCCGGCAAGAACCACCGCGACAGCCTGCTGAACATCGAGCATCGGAAAGGCTCCAGGCGAAGACTTCCGGCAGCCCGCTCGACTCGCGTACAAGGAGCGAAGCGGAGTGGAGCGCGCCGCAGGACGAACAGGAAGCCGGCCCCATTGTAACAACAATCGCGGCGGGTCTTGCAGGCGCAAGCAGCCGGTTTCTGGTAAATTATTGCTTGACTTCCGGGGAAGGCTCCGATAGAAGGAAGCCACCAAAAGAGCAGCACGCGCTCCTTGGTTGCTGTGGTCCCACGGAAACGATTGTGAAAACCAGCCCACAGGGAAAGGGGGTGAAGGATGAGTGGCTGAGGTTACGATTCAGGAAGGCGAATCCTTGGAAAACGCTCTTCGGCGATTCAAGCGGAAAGTGCAGCAGGAAGATATCATCAAGGAAATCAAGCGGCACAGTTACTACTTGAAGCCGGGTGAAAAGCGTCGGGCAAAAGCGGCACTCTCGCGCAAACGGTTGCGCAAAAAATTGCGTCGCGAGCAGGACTAGGGTGGGACCAAGAACGATCTCGCGAACGCAAGATCATAGCCTTGGGACGGGGTGGTCCTCGGCCTATTTTTCGAGTCAACCTCAGAGGCAACCTATCTCTCGGCATGCTGTTCCCCGTGCGGCGGGGCAACGGAGCAGCATATGGAGTTCCACGATAAGGTCTTGAAGTGCGGAGAATGCGGGGCGGAGTTCGTCTTCACCGCAGGCGAGCAGATGTTTTTCGCCGAAAAGGGCTTCCGCAACGAGCCCAAGCGATGCAAGGCGTGCAAGGCCAAACGGGCGCAGAATCCGGGGCCACCGGCTGGTGGGGGACACCGGATGGAAACCCGGACAACCTGCTCCCAGTGCGGCAAGGAAACAACCGTCCCGTTTAAACCAACCCAGGGACGCCCGGTTTACTGCCGGGAGTGCTTCCAGCAGCGCCGGGCCATGGGCGCCACCAGCCGGTCGTATTAACGAAACGACCGGCGGGGCAGGCTTCCAAGACGTGGGGGAGCACAAGCAGGCGTCCGAATCTGGGTTTTGAGAAACGGCGAAGGAGCGGGTGTGGCGAAAGCTCGTTCCCAGCGCAAGAAGAGTGCGAAGTCACGTCCCGCGCAAGCGGGACGCCCCGCGACGGACAGCCGGCGAGAGCGCATTCTGCGGGAGCATCTGGTGCGGTTGCTCTCGGAAGAGCAAGCGCACGCAGGCTTCGACAGCGCAGTGGCGAATTTCCCCGCCGCGCTGCGCGGGCAAAAGATCGCCGATTCGCCGCACACGCCCTGGCAACTGCTGGAGCATCTCCGCATCGCACAGCGGGATATTCTGGAGTTTTCCCGGAACTCCGAGCACGTTTCTCCCTCCTTTCCGGAAGGCTACTGGCCCTCGAACGAAGCGCCACCCAACACAATGGCATGGGAAAAGAGCGTGCGCGCATTCCGAGCCGATCTGCGGGGGATGATCGCGCTGGTGCGAAACCCGCGAAATGATCTCTACGCTCCCATTCTTGGCGGCCAGGGGCAGACGCTGCTGCGGGAGGCCATGCTGGTCGCCGATCACAACGCCTACCATCTGGGTCAACTCCTGCTTCTACGGCGAATGGGAGGCGCTTAGGCACCTCCTGACCGGGGTTGTGCAGGAGGGGGAAATTCGCAGAATATCCTCCAGATTGCGGGTGTTTTCGAAGACCAGGCCCTTTCCCCGACCGTGGCTGAAGAAGTTGATTGACTCCGCTTCAGCGGACTCCGTATGATTCCCTTAACGTGTCATGAAGAGAAGAAACACACTCCGCGGTATCCGACTGGATCGCCCCAAGCCCAACATGCACCCGAAGGTCGGGTATCGCACAATTGCCTACCCATACCCACCGCGCAATGCGGATCGGGATCGGAATGAGTACCCGCCGGCGCCTGCGGCCCACGCTTGCCGTTCGGCCCGGCGGGTGATCCCGGAAGGTATCGCCGCGTGACGTCGTTTCTGCGAGATCGAAATTTCGTTCACGAACCGCGGCGGGCGCCGCTGGGACATCTGGAAATCGAAATCATGGGAATTTTGTGGGCGTCGGGGGAATGCTCGGTGCGCGACGTCGTTCCGCGGTTGAACCGCCCGCTCGCCTACACAACCGTGATGACCACGCTGGATCGCCTTTACAAAAAAGGGCTGCTCGAACGGCGGAAATCGGAACGTGCGTTTCTCTATTCCCCGTGCCTGGCCCGAAGCGATTGGGAACGGCAGTGGGCCGGAGACGTGGTGCAGGGATTTCTGCGGGCCGCGTCACCAGCCAGGGAAAGCCTGCTTTCTTTTCTGATCGAAGCGGTCGGCCGGCAGGATGAAACCCTGCTGGAGGATTTGGAGAGAAAAATCCGCCTGAAGCGCAAGGAACTTTTGCGCCGGAGCCAGCCATGATTTCCGCCTATTTCCTGCGGCTGGCGTGCCTGAGCTTCGCCTCCTTTTTTCTGGTGTATCTGGCTTTGAGCCTGCTCGGCCTGGGTGCTGCGCCTTCGGTTGCCCGCCTGGCCGGGCGCCGGCGCCCGCAAGCCGCCACCAGATTGTTACTCGGTTTGCGGCTGCTTCCGTTGGGATTGAGTCTGTTTGTGGTGTTGGGACTTTGTTTGCCGAGCTACCTGCTATTCGAGCCGCGGGAGAGCGCGGAACGCGTAGGCGCCGCGTGCGTGCTGGCGGCGCTGGCGGGATTTCTGGCGTGGGGCGTCTCGATTCATCGAGCTCTGCGAGCGCTGAGGGGATCGCTGGACTACCAGCGGCACTGCCGCATGAGCACCGCGCGGCGGATGGAACGCGAAGGCGAGGGCCTGCCGGTTTCCGTTCTTGAAGGAGAAATGCCGCTGCTCGGCCTGGCCGGGATTCTGCGCCCGCGAATCGTGATGTCGAGCGCGGTGCTCCGGTCACTGGATCCCGAGCAGTTGGCCATGGCGCTGCGGCACGAGCGCGCTCATTGGTCTTCGCGCGACAACCTGAAGCGATTGATTTTGCTGCTTGCGCCCGATCCGGTTCCCTTTTTCCGGACTTTCGCCGGGATCGACCGGCGCTGGGCGCGCTATGCGGAATGGGCGGCCGACGACCGGGCGGTTGCGGGCGATCCGGAGCACTCGCTTTCGCTAGCTTCAGCCCTGGTGCGGATGGCGAGGCTGGGAAAAGCGGCGCGACCGACGGAGTTGGTGGTGGCACTGGCAGGAGATGACGATTTTGCCGAGCGCATCGAGCGGCTGCTCCGAGCGGCGGATTCACCGGATGAACGCCCACGGGGACATTTCCGGCTGTGGGCCGCCGGAGCGGCGATCGCCGCCATCAGCCTTGTGCTGACGCTTGTGTTGCAGCCGGCGACGTTCTATTCCGTACACTTTCTGCTCGAACGCCTGATTCGCTAAACGCGGCCACGCGGCAGCACCGGCTCGCGATTTTTTTCCGGGCAATCCACGACAACGCAGGGCAGGCAAAAGCGGGAACGAAGGTTTATTTTTCGCCGACGATTTCCAGCAGACACGTCGCGACGTACTCCGCCTGTTCCATGCTGAGTTCCGGAGAGATGGGCAGGCAGAGCACGCGAGCACAAGCGCGCTCGGTGGCCGGAAGGCTGCCGGGAGCGGAACCGAGCCCGGCGCAAGCCTCTTGAAAATGGAGCGGCTCGGGGTAGTAGATCGCGGTTTCGATTCCGCGGGCGGCCAATTTTTCGCGCACGGAGTCGCGGTCATCGAGATAGACGGGAAACGCGTGATGGACGGGGGCGGTATCGGGCTCGTCGGGCAGCGTTTCGAGGCGGGCGGCTGCGAGGCGCCGGCGATAGGAATCGGCGACGCACACACGATGCTCGTTCCACTGAGCGAGCCAGCGCAATTTGATTCGCAGGATGGCGGCTTGAAACGCCTCCATGCGGTAGTTGTAGCCGATGCGCGCGTGGACGTAGCGGCGCGTCTGGCCGTGGCTGCGCAGGGAGCGGACGAGTTCGGCAACAGCGGGATCGGCCGTGAGCAGCGCGCCGGCCTCGCCGCAGGCGCCGAGGTTCTTGGTGGGGTAGAAGCTGAAAGCGGAAGCGACGCTCCAGGAGCCCACGGGACGTCCGCGGTAGCGCGCGCCGTGCGCCTGGCAGGCATCCTCGATCAGGAGCAGCCTATGTTCGCGGGCGAGCCGCTCGAAATCATCCATCGCGGCGGGACGGCCGTACAAATGAACCGGGAGAATGGCGCGCGTTCGCGGAGTGACGGCGCGGGCCGCCTTTTCCGGATCGAGATTGGCGGTGAGGGGAACGATATCGGCGAAGACGGGCCGGGCGCCGGTGTAGAGGATCGCTTCGATGGTGGCGATGAATGTG
>JAKAOH010000179.1 GCA_021812285.1 Acidobacteriota bacterium
AACCGCGGTCGGCGGCCATCCCCACGCCGGCCCGGCAAAGGCCTGCGTCAACGTCGCCGAATTCTTCGATTACGAATGCCCCCACTGCCGCGACGCTCATCTCGCCTTGAAAGAGATCGAGCCCCATTATCCCCAGGTCCGCTTCACCTACTTCGATTTCCCTCTATCCCAAATCCATCCCTGGGCCTACAACGCGGCGCTCGCCGGCCGTTGCGCTTACCAGGAAAACGCAGCCGATTACCCCAAGCTGCAAGACTTGATCTTCGATAATCAGGAGAAAATCACCGCCACCAACGCAGCCACGATGATCCCCCAGCTCGCCGCCCAGGCAGGGTACAACTCGAGCCAAGTCCAGGCCTGCATGGCCTCACCGGCAACGCACCAGATGGTGGATTCGGATGTCGCCCTGGGGAAGACGCTGAAAGAGCCGGGATTCCCGGGCGTCGAGGACGGAGTAGACAGCACGCCCACGCTCTTCATTAATGGACACCCGATGGTGGGGGGAACGGTCCAGCAACTGGCCGGGTATATCGAATACGAATTGGGTCAGTGCAAGGCGGCCGGCAAATAAGTTAACATAATATACCTTATCGGACGTACTGGATTTCCCGGGATTCCCTGGAGTCCCGGGAAATCACCCCGCCCTTGACCTCGCAACGGCCCTTTTGCCGCACTCACGTCTCTCTTCCCTGCTCGCCCCAATCTCCGCTCAGGTCTTTCCGCTCGCCACCGTCGCCGCGGCAGGGGATTTTCCAGTTCACGGTTCCCGGCCCGTTTCCCGGAGATATAATCGGTAGCGGCTTCGCCTCATTTCGCTTTTTTATGATGCGGCGATGCATAACGTCGCTTTGGATTGTCCGCTCACGGTCGCGCAGAAATGGCTGATCTCGGAGGCGGGACGCGTACCCTACCGCGGCGGCTTCGTACTGCATTACCTGCAGGCCGTTGTCACGCCGCAATTTCCGTTGGAACTGTTGCGCTGGGGCGCGATCGCTGTGCTTCTGGTGAATTTCGCGGTCTACGCGCGGCGTCACGCGCATGGCCTGCGCCAAGCGTTCCGTCACTGAGGCGTTCCGGCGTCCGCGCCTCCGTTGTCGCGCACGATAAGTGCGCGTGGCAAGACGCGTGCGCGGCGATGCCGCGGAAAACGGTCGCCGTCGGGCCAGGTGGCTCGCCGGCCGCGCAAGCGACAGATAGAAAGGAAGGGTAATGCCAAGACCCCAAGGATCGAATGGGAAAACCAGGATCGAAAAGGACTCGCTCGGCGAAAAGGCGGTGCCCGCCGGCGTGTACTACGGCATTCAGACGGTGCGTGCCGTGGAGAATTATCCGATCAGCGGCTATCGCGCGCATCCCAAACTGATCCAGGCGATCGGGATGATCAAAAAGGCCGCCGCGGCCGCCAACCAGGAATTGAAACTCGTGGACGGACGCCGCGCCACGGCGATTCGCCGCGCCGCCGACGAAGTGATCGCCGGCAAAATGAACGATCAATTCGTTGTTGACGTCTATCAGGCCGGCGCCGGCGTTTCCTTCCACATGAATACGAACGAAGTCATCGCCAATCGCGCGATCGAACTGCTGGGAGGCAGGCGCGGGCAATACGAGATCTGCCATCCGAACGACCATGTGAATTTCGGCCAGTCGACGAACGACGTCTTCCCGACGGCCATGCGTCTCAGTTCCCTTCTCCTCTTGAACGACCTGCGCGCGGCTCTGCGCGAGCTTTCCTCGGCATTCGCGGCGAAGGCGCGCGAATTCGACGCCATTCTGAAATCCGGCCGCACGCATATGCAGGACGCCGTGCCGGTGCGGCTCGGCCAGGAATTCGCGGGTTACGCCACGGCGCTCGACCGGGCCGACCGGATGATCGCGCAGGCGCAGGATCTGCTCCGCGAGCTGGGACTGGGCGGATCGGCCGTCGGTACGGGCGTGAACACGCATCCGCGCTACCAAAAGCTAGTGGTGAGGCGGCTGAGCGAAATTTCCGGCGAGCGGCTCATCGCGACTCCGGATTTGCGTTACGCGATGCAGTCGAATCTGGCCATGTCGGCGGCGTCCTCGGCTCTGCGCAATCTGGCGCTTGAGCTCATCCGCATCACCAACGATCTGCGCCTCCTTTCGAGCGGCCCGAACACCGGCTTCGCCGAGATTTTTCTGCCCGCGCTGCAACCCGGTTCCTCGATCATGCCCGGCAAGGTGAATCCGGTGATGCCGGAAATGACGGCGATGGTCGCCTTCCAGGCCGCTGGCGACGATCTGGCGACCGCGCTCGCGGTGCAGGCCGGCCAGCTCGAGCTGAACGTGATGATGCCGGCTATGGCGTGGAACGTTCTGCATACGGCGGAAATTCTGAAGAACGCGATGCGCGTGTTCGCCGAAAAGTGCGTCGAAGGAATCCGCGCGAATCCCGAGCGCTGCCAATACTACGCCCATGCCACCATTTCCGCCGCCGCCGCGCTCAATCCCTACATCGGCTACGCCGCCGCGGCGGAAATCGCCAAGGAAAGCGTGAAAACCGGACGGCCGGTGCCGGAAATCGCGCTCGAGAAAAAACTGCTCGACGAAAAACTCCTGAAACAGATCCTCGATCCCCGCCGGATGACCGAACCCGCTCCGCCGCTCGCCATCGGACGACGCAAAGGCAAGAGATCGGCTCGCTGACTGCTCATGGCCCCACGGCGCACTGGACGGGCGCGAGGCGAGATGGCGTCGCCGCGCGCCTATATGCTGTTGCGCAAAATCGCCGCTTTCGGTGACGATGTAAGGCTGTCGTTATCATCCACGGGAACCACGCAAGCGTGACACACTCGGAATCGCGACGGAAAAACGATCATTCCATCACCAATGAACGCATGGACTGGAGCGATCTCTTGCTCCGGCCGAAGATCGAGGCCGGAACCGACTCGGCGGCGCACCTCGCTGGGGAATCAATTCTGGTTGCGGGAGCCGGAGGTTCGATCGGCTCGCATCTGGCGAGAAGACTCATCACCGCGAGGCCGCAGCGGCTGATTCTGCTCGATCGCTCGGAACACGATCTCTACCAGATTCACGCCGAACTTTCCGCCTTGTCCCACCCCGCTCACCTGACCGCGCTCCTCACCGATATCTGCGACGACTCCGCGATGGAAGAAATACTGGAAAGCGCCCGGCCCGATATCGTCTATCACGCCGCCGCGTTCAAGCACGTTCCGATCCTCGAACGAAATCCGCTCTCCGCGCTGGGCAATAACGCCCTCGGAAGCTGGCTGTTCGCGAAAGCGTGCGTTCGCTCCGGCGTCCCGCGAATGGTCGCGCTTTCCACCGACAAAGCCGCCGGCCCGGCGAGCGTGCTCGGCGCTTCGAAACGAATCGCCGAACTCGCGCTCATGCGCCTGAGCGATTCGCGCACTCGCATTACTTCCCTGCGGCTTGGAAACGTTTTGGGTTCACGCGGGAGCGTTGTTCCGCTGTTCCAGAAGCAGATTGCGCGCGGCGGACCGGTGACCGTGACGCAGGCGGAAGCGCGCCGGTTTTTCCTGACGCTTGACGAATCGGTGGAATTGCTTTTGGCCACGGCGATCGTTCCCGGCGGCGGAAATCTGCTCGCGCCGGAACTCGGAAACCCTTTATCCATTTCGCATCTTGCGGAATTCCTGATTCGCCGTGCGGGATTCACGCCGGGAAAAGAGATTGCGCTGGCATTCACGGGGCTCCGTCCCGGCGACAAACTTTCGGAAGACTTGATCGCCACAAACGAACGACGAATGGAAGCCGTTGGTTCGGGGCTCTATCGCATTGCGACGCCCGCGCCTGCCGCGCGCGAACTTGATGGATGGCTAGCCGAGCTTCAGCAAGCCGTCGAGCGGCGCGATGGCTCTGCCGTCCTTGACACTCTCTCCCGGATATTGCCTGAATACCGGCCGAGCGAAACGGTGCGGCAAGCGCTCGAACAGAGCCGACGCGAGGTGCGCGCGTGAAGCGGAAAATCGCCGTCGTTACGACTTCGCGCGCCGATTACGGGCACCTCTATTGGCCGCTGCGGGATCTTGCCGCGCATTCGGAAGTGGATTTGCGGCTTCTTGCCCTTGGCGCTCATCTTTCGCCAGAATTCGGCCATACGGCCGCGGAAATCGAGCGCGACGGCTTCGCGATCGACTCGCGCATCGAATGCCTGCTCAGTTCGGATTCCGACGTCGGCATGGCGAAAACAATTGGCGTGGCCATGCTCGGACTGGCTGATGCGCTGGGCGCGATGCGGCCCGATCTGCTGTTGTTGATCGCCGATCGTTACGAGATGCTCGCGCCGGCTTCCGTGGCGCTCGCGTTGCGCATTCCGATCGCACACATCGAAGGCGGGGAAATCAGCGAAGGCGCGATTGACGACGCCGTGCGCAACGCGCTGACGAAAATGAGCCATATTCATTTCACTTCCACCGAACAGGGACAGCGGCGCGTTCTGGCGATGGGCGAGGAATCCTGGCGCGTGCATTGCGCCGGCGCGCCTTCGCTGGACCGCTTGCGGCGTGAACACGTCTATTCCAGGGAAGAGCTTTCGGCACGGCTTGCGCTCGACCTGGCCCGGCCTACCGTGATGGTCGTCTACCATCCGGTGACTATCGCTGCCGATACGCTGCGTGAGACCGACGCATTGTTCGCGGCGCTTGGACAGCTCAGCGAGCAGATTGTTTTCTGCTACCCGAACGCGGACGCCGGCAGCCGGAAATTGATCGAGCGCACGCGCGAATTTCTCTCGACGCGCGAGCAGGGAAAGCTCTTCGTGAACCTCGATACCGTCACCTACCTGAGCTTGCTCCGCGCGGTTGGCGTGATGATCGGCAATTCGAGCAGTGGAATCATGGAAACGCCTTCGCTCGCGCTGCCGACGGTGAACGTTGGTTTCCGGCAGCAGGGGCGCGAACGCGCAAGAAACATCCTGGACGCGCCCGCCGACGCCGCTGCGATTCTCGCGCAAATCCGCATCGCTCAGAGCGAGGCGTTTCGCCGCTCGCTCAATGGCATGACGAACCCCTACGGCGACGGCCACGCATCCGAACGCATCGTCCAGGTGCTCACGAGCGTGTCGCTCGGCGAGCGCTTGCTGACCAAGCGCGCCCTGCCCTTGCGCGATGGACGTTTTGTGGATGCCGAGGCGGCCGGCGAATGAAAATCCCGCTCTCGCGGCCCGAAATCAGGCGCGCTGACAGCGCGGCAGTGAACGCGGTGCTGCGCGGGCCGCGGCTGAGCCTGGGCAAGAAACTGGAAGAGTTCGAACGAGCAGTTGCAAGCTACGCCGGAGCCAAGCACGCTGTCGCGATGAATTCGGGAACGAGCGCGCTTCATGTTGCGCTCGCGGCGCTGGGCGTCGGACCTGGCGACGAAGTGATCGTTCCTTCGTTTGCGTTTATAGCCGTGGCCAACGCCGTTTGCCACGCGCAGGCGACACCCGTTTTCGTCGAGATCGAGCCGGACACTCTGACGCTCGACCCAGTTGCGGTGGAACGCGCGATCGCGAGGAAAACGCGCGCGATCGTAGTCGTACACACGTTTGGTTGTCCCGCCGATATGGGGAAACTCCTCACCATTGCGCGGCGGCATCGTATCGCCCTCATTGAGGACGCGTGTGAAGCGATTGGCGCGGAATTCCGCGGTGAAAAAGTGGGGTCGCTGGGACGGGCCGGAATTTTCGCATTTTATCCGAACAAGCAGATGACCACGGGTGAAGGCGGCGTGCTTATCACGAACGATGACAAGCTCACTGCTCGCGCGCGACGGCTGCGCAATCAGGGACGCGGAGCGTCGCGGGACTGGCTGGATCAGGAAGAGATCGGTTTCAGCTACCGGCTGCCGGAACTGAATTGCGCGCTCGGCATTTCGCAGCTCAAACGCCTGGATTCCGTGATTCGGCGGCGCGAGAAAATCGCGAAAGAATACGCTCGAGGACTCGCCGGCAATTCTGACATCGAATTGCCGCGGCTGAAATTTCCAGACCGACGCATCAGTTGGTTCACTTATACCGTTCGACTGTCGCCGCGCTTCACGCGTGCGGATCGCGACGCGATTGTGAAACAAATGGCCGAGCGTGGAATTGAATGCGGCCGCTACTTTGCGCCGATCCATTTGCAGCCGTCATATCGCCGGATTGGGCGCCGCAGCGGCGATCTAAGCCTGACGGAAGCCACTGCGGAACGAACGATTTCCCTGCCCTTTTTCAACCGCATGACAGGACGCGAGGTCGGAACGGTGTCCAGGACGCTCGCGAGACTGCTTCAAGGGTGACTTTCCCACCTTGGTGACGGGATTCTTCGCCGCTTCGCTCCTCAGAATGACAGCCCCGGCGTCGCTGTGGCGTAAAGAGGGTGACCGGAGTTACGCGGCGGCTTCGGGTTCGCCGGCGGCATGCTCGGCGGCGGCGATGGCGTCTTGGAGCGCGGCGATGATTTCGTCGGCTGAGACGCGGGATCTGCGGAACTGGAGCTTCAGCACGAACGATTCATCTTCGGCGCGATAGGTGAAGACGTAGGGATCGGGGCGCGGAGCGCTTCCCTGCTCCTGCTGGCGGACGCGGCGGGCTTCGTCGCGCGTGAGCCGGCCATCGGCGATCCGGCGCACCATTTCCTGCATTTTGGACGGCGTGGGCTGACGTGCGATCTGCAAAAGCAGCGATTTCGAATTGACGCCGGCTTCGAGACAACTGCCACGAACGTCCTGCGGAATCACGCCTAGCGAAAGAAGCTCCGTGACCGAGGTGCGCGACTTCCCGATTTTGCGCGCGATCTCTTCGTGGGTGTATTCGAACTGCTCGGCGAGGCGCGCGAGGCCATCGGCTTCCTCGAACGGCGTCAAATCCTTGCGCTGCAAGTTTTCGATCAGGGAAATTTCGAGGGTTTCGGCGTCGTCAACGCTCTTTTCGATGCACGGCAATTCGCGCAGGCCGACTTCATGGGAAGCGTGATAGCGACGTTCGCCGGAAATGATGTAGTAGATATCCTCGCGCGGAACGTAGCGCACGAGCAGCGGTTCGAGCACGCCCTTTTCGCGAATGGATTCGGCGAGTTCGCGAATATCGCCGAGCGTCTTGCGCGGCTGCTCGGGGTTGGGGCGGATCTTTTCGATGGGCAGCATGCGTCCCACCGACGCGCCGCTGAACGTGGTCAGCTGCTCGATGTAGTGGGCGTCATGCCGCATCTTCAGAGTGACGGGCAACCCGATCCGCTTGGACACGGGTGATGACCTCCTCGGCAA
>JAKAOH010000180.1 GCA_021812285.1 Acidobacteriota bacterium
CCGTTTCCCGCGTCACCACCTCGGCGATTTCCCGCGCCCGCGCCAGCAATACCGCGGCCAGCGATTCCAGGCGTTTCGCGCGCTCGGCAACGCCGAGCGCCGCCCACTCCCGCTGCGCTCGGCGAGCATGTTCCAGCACGCGGCCCAATTCCCCAGCGGTGGTGCACTCGAAGCTCCCGATCGTTTCACCGGTCGCCCGGTCCACTGATTCGAGATGACTCGCCGCGCGCGGCGGCTGCTCTTTCATTTTTCCCCGCCTCTTGCGTCCATATTTCCGGCGCCGGCCTGGCCTCGCTTCACCGAACCTCGATGCGCCACGGTTCGGCGTATTCCACCGAAACCAAGGCCAGCCCCTGCGGCGGCACCGTCGCGCCCGAGCGCGACCTGTCGTGCACCTGAAACAGCTCTTCGATATCCTCGATTGTCAGACGCCCGCGTCCCACGTCGATCAGTGTGCCGACCAGCTTCCGCACCATGTGCCGCAAAAATGATTTTCCCCGCACCACGTAAACCAACTCCTCTTCGTTCCCGTCCGCGTCCGCGCGGGAGCCGGCTTCCGCCACACGAAATGCGGGCATGGGTCGCCGCACGATTTCCGAACGAAAGATCTCGCGCCGCGGATTGATGTCGCGTTCCTCCGCTTCGGCGCCGGCCGAGGCCGCGAACGAAGTGAAATCGTGTTCGCCCTCGAGGAGCCGCGCCGCTTCCGCCATTTTCCGCTCGTCGAGCGGAAAGGGGTAGTGGAGCGAGTAACGCCGGTCGAACGGGCTCATCACGCGCCCGCGGAAAATACGGTATTGGTAGGTTTTCGCGAGGGCGTCCCAGCGCGCGTGAAAGCGGGGCTCGGTCTCCTCGGCGCGCACGAGGCGAATCGCGTCGGGCAGCAGCGCGTTGAACGCGCGCTGCAGCTCCGGCGGATCGAGCCGCGTATCGGCCCTGAAATTCGCCACCTGCCCCAGCGCGTGCACGCCGGCGTCGGTGCGGCCGGCTCCCTGCACCACCGTTCGCGCGCCCACCAGGCGCTCGGCGATTTCGGCGAGCGCGCCCTGAATCGTCGGGCGTCCCGGCTGAATCTGCCAACCGTGGAAATCGCTTCCGTCGTAGGCGATCGTCAGCTTGAAATTCTTCATGGCAGGAAAAAATCCGCGCTTCTCGCGGCGTTCGGCTCACCGAGGAAGCCGAATCGCCGGGGGCAACTACTTCTTCGCTTCCTTGAAGCGGCTGCCCGGCCGCACGGCCACGCTTCCCGCGCGGCACAGTGGGCATTCTTTCTCTTCGTAGCTCGGGATGGCAATCTCCACCAGCGCCGCCGCGGGCACTTTCCAATCGATCGCGCCCCCGCTGCGATCCACCAGCGCCGCCAGCGCCACCACGCGTCCGCCCTCGGTTTCCACCACTTCCCATCCTTCGCGCGTGGATTTTCCCGTGGTCCACACATCCTCGACCACCAGAATCCGCTCGTCCGGATCGAGATGGAATCCGCGCCGCAGCGCCATTTTGCCGCCGGCGTCCCGCTCGACGAACATCGCGCGCACGCCCAGCGCCCGCGCCACTTCCTGGCCTAGAATCAGCCCGCCGAGCGCGAGCGAAATGACGGCGTCAATCCGGGTTCCGCGCAAGCGCTCCGCCAATGCGCGTCCCAGCGCTTCGGCGTGCTCGGGATGCGCGAGCACCAGGGCGCATTGCACGTAGGTGCCGCTGTGCCGGCCCGAGGAAAGCACGAAATGGCCATGCCGCACGGCACCAACGCTCTCGAGCAGTTGTTCGGTCGTTTTTTCGGCCACGGTCTTTGCCCGCCTGAATGTACGAGCCGCGCCCACCGGTGTCAACTCCCGAAGCGGGAATCCGCGGTCGTGCGAACCACACGATGCCTTCGTCGAGGACCTGCCAGACATCTTCTTTCGTGTCCGTTTTCGGACGCCGCCGTTCCACAGACGGGCGGAATCGGACGCCCCGCGTCCGCGACCCTCCGCAACCTGTTCTCCTGAAAGAGAAAACGGGAGCGAAGATGGCAAGAAGTGTGCGAGACTCTTTCGCGTGTCGTCCTCGGCCGCACGTCCGGGCTGGGACCGGCGGGCGGGGAGGAGGCGTAATGAAAGGCTTGTGGCGTGACGCCCGGCTTGGCCTGCGTTCGCTCGCGAAAAGCCCCGCTTTCACCATTGTCGCTCTTGTGACGCTCGCGCTCGGTATCGGCGCGAATACGGCCATCTTCAGCGCGGTGAATCGCGTTCTGCTTCATCCGCTGCCCTATCCGCAGCCCAATCGCATCGTGGCCATCGAACACAGCGGGCAGATGATGATGCCAAGTGGGCCGAACGCGCGGCACGAGGAAGGGCAGCCCGTATTGATGCGGGAAGGGCACACGGCTCCGTCCGAGCCAAACGCGCACCCCGGCGCACAGCCGGAAATCGGTATTGGGGGCCCGCGCGTGCTTCAGCGCGGCCAAGCCCCGCAAAAGAGCGGAAATGGGCGCTTCTTTTTCTTCCATGGCAAGCAGCTCAGCAAGCCCCTCCCTCCCGGCGCGAAAGGACTTGCCGGCGAAGGCCACGTGCCGATCGCACCTGCTCCTGCGGGCCGAGCGTCTGCGCCGGGGCCATCATCCAGGCCCGTCCGCGAACGGACCATGGTGATGGGAGGCAAACCGGGAGGAAGAGGGTCGCTGCGTGTGATGGCCTTCTCGTATCCGGATTTCGAGGATATAAGAAAATCCGCGAGCGCTTTCGAGGAAGTGGCTGCCTATCATCTGGCGCGAGTCACTCTGACGCGCCTCGGTCAGCCCGCTTCGATCGCCGCCGTGGTTTCGAGCGCGTCTCTTTTCCCGCTCTTGCGCGCCAAACCCATCCTCGGCCGTCTGTTCGGGGCGCAGGATGATCGGGAAGGATCCGCTCCGGTCGCGGTCATCGGCGAAGGGCTCTGGCGCAGCCGTTTCGGCGCCAGTTCCGACGTTCTCGGCAAAACCATCGATCTGAACAATCAGGCCTATACGGTGATCGGCGTCTTGCCGGGAACTCTCGAATTTCCTCCCTTCGCCGCACAGTCGGAAGTCTGGATACCGCTGGTTTCCGAGCCCGATCAGCAAATGCAGAAAGCGCGCCAGATGCGCGGCGCGATGTACTTGGAAGCGCTGGGCAGGCTGAAATCCGGCGTCACCCTAGCGCAAGCCAACGCCCAACTCTCGACCATCGCCGACCGGATTTCGGCCAGCTATCCGATGGAGCCGTTCACCCAGATCAGCGCCGTTCCGCTCGCTCAACATTTAGTCAGAGATTATCGGCTCGCGCTGTTCGTCCTGTTCGGCGCCGTCGGCCTGGTGCTGCTGATCGCCTGCGCCAACGTGGCGAACCTCCTGCTCGCCCGGGCTACCGTGCGCGAGCGCGAACTGGCGTTGCGGCTGGCTCTGGGCGCGGGCCGCGCCGGAGTGATTCGTCAGTTGCTCGTTGAAAGTCTGGAACTCGCCCTTGCCGGCGGCGCGGCCGGCGTTTTCCTGGCCTATCTCGCCGTCGCCGCCTTTGAAGCTCATCTGCCGCCCATGCTGCGCGAATTTCAAGGCGTCGCCGTGAGCGGATGGGTGCTGGCATTCGCCGCCGCCATCTCGATGGGCGCAGGAATCGTCATGGGGCTGCTGCCAGCGATTCGGATTTCCGATCTGCGCGTGCACGAAACGCTCAAGCAGTCCGGCAGCGCCGTCGGCTCGGCGATGACCAAAGGGCGCTTGCGCAAATCTCTGGTCATGGTCGAGGTCGGGATGGCGGTGATTCTGCTCGCCGGCGCCGGCCTGCTCCTGCGAAGTTTTGGCAATCTGGTGGCCGTTCCGGTCGGCTTTCAGCCAAAAGGCGTCTTGATGGCTAGCACAAATCTTTCCTCCGCCGGCTACAAGAGCCAAAGTGAGTGGGAAGCCTTCGTCCAAAGCGCGCTGCAGCGCATCGGCCAGCAACCGGGAGTGCGGCAAGTGGCCGCGGCCAGCTCACCGCCGATGAGCGGTATGCGCATGGTGATGACCTTCTCGATTCCCGGCCAGACGCTTCCTCCCGACGAGGTACCGGCCTCCGATATTCGCGCCGTGACGCCAGGCTATTTCCGGCTGATGGGCATTCCGCTCATGCGCGGCCGCGCCTTCGCCGATACGGATACGGACAAATCGGCCAGCGTCTGCATCGTGAACCAGGCGTTCGTTCATCGCTATTTCCCGAGCGTGGATCCACTCACCCAGCAGATCGTCACGGGAATGCCGCAGGCCCCGTGCCAGATCGTCGGCGTCGTCGGCGACGTGATTTCCACAACGCTGAGCGCCAAGCCCAGTCCGGCGATCTACCGGCCGTTCCAGCAGTTCCCGTTCTTCGCTCCCACGTTTCTGGTTCGCGCGGGCGCGAATCCTGCCGTGGGTATTTCGATCCTGCGCGACCAGCTCGAGTCGCTCAATTCCGCGCTTCCCGTGATGCCGGTGCCGCTGACCACCCTTTTGAGCGGTTCGGTGGAGCAAACGCGTCTGCGTACCGAGCTCGTTGCGCTGTTCGCCGCGCTGGCGCTCGTTCTCGCCGCAGTCGGCATTTCCGGGGTGATGGCCTACTCCGTCACGCGCCGGACGCAGGAAATTGGCGTGCGGATGGCGCTCGGCGCGACGCCGAGCGAGGTTCTTGCCCAGGTGGTGCGGGAAGGTCTGATTCTGGTGGGCGTCGGCGCGGCGGCGGGAATTGTGTGCGCCCTCGCGCTGACGCGTTTCATGCGCAGCCTTCTCTTCCACGTCAATCCCGGCGATCCATTCACCTACGTCGCCGTCGCAATTCTCCTTTTGGTCGTTGCGTGCGGCGCCTGCGCGCTGCCCGCCTATCGAGCCGCGCGCGTGGATCCTACGGTGGCGCTTCGCTATGAATAGACCTTCGCAACCCGTAGCGGCGCCGCGATGGAACCAGCCGCACGCAAGGATGAGCGGATGACGCATCTCTGGCGCGATATCCGGCTGGGCTTGCGCACGCTGGTGAAGAGTCCCGGTTTCACCGCGATTGCGATTCTCACGCTCGCGCTGGGCATCGGCGCCAATACCGCGATTTTCAGCATCGTTGACGCCGAATTGCTGCATCCGCTGCCGTATCCCGAACCCAGCCGTCTGGTCGCTTTTTACACCACCGACGTCAAGCACCACGACCTGAACGGCCGGCTCTCGTATTCGCTCTTTCAGCAGCTTCGCCCCTCCGTCTCCTCGCAAGCAGCGACCGCCGGCTACGTGCCCTGGCCATTCACCATCACGAATCCCGGCCAGCCGAAAACCGTGCTCGGCGTTCTGTGCACCGGATCATTTTTCCGTCTGCTCGGCCTGCGGCCCAGGCTCGGCCGTTTTTTCACCGCTGCCGACCGGCATCGGGGTCAACCGGCGGTTCTGGTGGGCGAAGACTTGTGGCGCAAGCGCTTTCACGCCGATCCCGCGATCGTCGGCAAAACCATCGAACTCGATCACCGTTCCTACACAGTGCTCGGCGTAGTGCCCTCGACGGCCCGATTCCCCATCCTGCCGGGCATCCCGGGCGTCTGGATGCAGGCTTCGACGGCCAGCGTCAATCAGTTGGTCGGCTCGTTTGCCAGTTCGCTCGCCAGCGCGCTGCCGGCGAAACACAAAGAGGGATTCGATCCCGTCAATTTCGATCTCCTCAAGGTGATCGGACGTTTGTCGCCGGGCGCGACGCTGGCGCAAGTGAATACGCGAGCCGCAGCCGTGACTGCGGCTTTCGTCGCCGCCCACCCCCACGACTATAAGGGCGTGGGTATGCGCGTCGGCCTGCTCGAACGGGAAATTCAAAAAGGGCATCGCAAAGCGCTTCTGCTGCTCTTGGGAGCCGTGGGCCTGGTGCTGCTGATCGCTTGCGCCAACGTCGGCAGCCTTCTGCTCGCTCGCGCCACGGCGCGTCAACGAGAAATGGCCTTGCGTCTGGCGCTGGGAGCCGGCAAAGGCGCGGTCCTGCGGCAAATGATCATCGAAAGCCTCGAACTGGCCGTCTTTGGCGGCGCCGTGGGCGCTTATCTGGCCGACCTCGTTTCTCGCAACCTGCCGCACTTGCTGCCCCATTCGCTTTCCCACATTTCCGTAGCCGGCATGAGCAGCGATGTATTGCTTTTCACCGCCGGCGTTTCCGCCTTCGCCGGGCTGCTGTTCGGTTCGCTTCCCGCCTGGGGACTCGCCGATCTGAAAGTTTACGAATCGCTCAAGGAGGGCGGACGCGGCACGAGCGCGGCGGGCTCCGGCAAGCGTCTGCGCGGCGCGCTGGTCGTCGCCGAAGTGGCGCTCGCGGTGGTTCTGCTCGCCGGTTCCGGATTGCTCCTGCATAGCCTCATCAAAACCCTCCGCGTCGATCCCGGCTACAATCCCCGCTCCGTTCTGCTGACCCAACTCCAGATTCCCACGCGGCAATATTCCCAGCCCGGCCAGTGGCGCAATTTCGTTGCCGACGCCCTCACGCGCCTGCGCGCCGTTCCCGGCGTCCAAGGCGCAGCGGTTGCCGTCACGCCGCCGCTCGGCCCCGAGCACTTCGGCCTGAGTCTCGGCTATTCGCTCGCCGGCCATCCCCTGCCCGAAAATGAGCAGCCCACGGCTTTCCTTCTTCCCGTCGGCCCCGGCTATTTTCACCTGATGGATATTCCCCTGCTCCGCGGCCGGGGTTTCAACGACGGCGACCAGTTTGGGTCCACGAAAGTCTGCGTGGTGACGCACGATCTGGCGGAAAATGAGTTTGGCGGGAAAAGCCCGCTCGGCGAGCAACTCGTTTTCACGCATGCCGGCGGGATGTGCGAGATCGTCGGGGAAACAACCTCCTTGATCGAGGGCGCCCTCACCACAAAGCCGCAACCATCCATCTACGTCCCCTACACCCAATTCTCACTGCCGTTCGTCAGTTTCGTCTTCCGCACCACGCTTGGCCCTTCCACCGCGCTGCCCGAATTGCGCGACGCCATTCACGCCGCCGCGCCGGGCGTGCCGGTTGACAAGGTCTACTCTATGGAAGATCTACTGCGCCACACCACGGCCACTGAGCGCTTCCAGACCCTGCTCGTTGGCATGTTTGCCGCGCTCGCCACGCTGCTTGCCGCCGTCGGCATCTCCGGCGTTCTCGGCTATTCCGTCAGCCGGCGGACGCAGGAAATCGGCGT
>JAKAOH010000181.1 GCA_021812285.1 Acidobacteriota bacterium
AATTCCAGTTCGGCACGAACTGGGCGCAGTTCTCGCGCGCGGTGGGCGGCGTGATCGGCCAGACGCTGGCGATGGAGGGCGTTTTCGCCTTCTTCCTGGAGTCGAGTTTCCTGGGCCTGCTGCTCTTCGGCGAAAAACGGCTCAGCCCGCGCGCCCATTGGGCCTCCTCGCTGGCGCTCTTTCTGGGTTCTTGGCTTTCCGGATATTTCATCATCGCGACGAACGGATGGATGCAGCATCCGGTGGGATACGCGCTCGGCTCGAACGGCCAATTTTCGCTCGCCAGTTTCTGGGCGCTCGTCGGCAATTCCTGGGCCTGGTGGGAATACGCGCACAACATGATGGGCGCGGTGGTGACCGCGTCGTTTCTGATGGCTTCGATCGGGGCGTTTTACCTGCTCTCGGGCCGCGAGCGCGCCCACGGCGAGCTTTTCGTTCGCACCGGCGTGATCGTCGGCCTCATCGCCGCCTTGCTGATGGTGTTTCCCACCGGCGACAGCGAAAGCAAAATGGTGGCCACGAATCAGCCCTCGACGTTCGCCGCAATGGAGGGGCTGTTCCATTCGCAAGCAGGCGCGCCCATAGCGATTCTGGGCCAACCGGATATGGCGAAGCGGCGTCTGGATAATCCGCTGACGATCCCTCGCGTGCTGAGCTTTCTCACCTATCGCCGCTGGGCCGCGGAAGTGAAGGGGCTCGATTCGATTCCGCAAACGGACTGGCCGGACCAGGTCCCGCTCGTCTATTACAGCTATCACATCATGGTCGGGCTCGGGACGATCTTCGTCGCCGTGCTGGTGATTGCTGGATTTCTGCTCTGGCGCGGGCGCCTGTTCGATTCCCGCGCGGTTCTTTGGGCGCTGCTGCTGTCTCTGCCGTTTCCTTTTATCGCGAATACGGCGGGTTGGATCACTGCGGAGGCGGGCCGGCAGCCGTGGCTAGTCTATTCGCTGGTGCGCACCAGCGCCGGCTATTCCGCGCAAGTCTCCTCGGGTAACGCGCTGTTCACTCTGGTCGGATTTCTGGGCATGTACGGCCTGCTGAGCCTGCTGTTCTTGTTCCTCGTTTGGCGCGAAATCGAGCGCGGCCCGGAGGTGGCGTAGCCATGGGCGCCGTCTGGTTTTGTCTGGTCAGCCTGATGCTCGCGGTTTACGTCGTGCTCGACGGTTTCGACTTGGGCGCCGGCATCCTCCATCTCTGCGTGGCGAGAACGGCCGAGGAACGCCGCGCCGTGCTCGCTTCGATCGGTCCCGTGTGGGATGGGAACGAAGTCTGGCTGCTCGCCGCCGGCGGCACGCTCTATCTCGCGTTTCCGGTGCTCTACGCGTCGAGTTTCAGCGGCTTCTATCTCCCGCTGATTATCGTGCTCTGGCTGCTCATCCTGCGCGGGACCTCCATCGAATTCCGCAACACTCTGCAAAGCCCGGTGTGGACTCCGTTCTGGGACGTTGTCTTCAACCTGTCGAGCCTGTTGCTGGCGCTCTTTTTCGGCGCCGCGCTGGGCAATGTGGTGCGCGGCGTTCCGCTCGACTCGAATCATTGGTTTTTCGAGCCGCTGTGGACGAATTTCCGCATCGGCGCGCGTACCGGCATTCTCGATTGGTACACGATTCTTGTGGGCCTGGCGGCCGTTGCGGCGCTCGCGCTGCATGGCGCGTTGTGGATTGCGTTCAAAACGGAAGGCGCGATCGAGCAGCGCGCCGAGCGCCTGGTGCGCCCGCTCTGGGCGCTGGTGGTTCTGCTGACGTTTGCGATCACGGCCGCCACGCTCCATTTGCAGCCGCAGGTGGGCATGAATCTGCGAAATTATCCGTGGGGATTTATCTTCCCGCTGGTCGCTGTGCTCGGGCTGGCGCTCGAGCTGTACTTTTTGCGCCGCAGCCGCCTGCGCGCGTTTCTCGCTTCCTGCGCCTATCTGGCCGGCATGTTGTCGAGCGTCGCGTTCGGCCTTTATCCCGACGTTTTGCCGGCGCGGTCGGGTCCCGCGCTGGCGCTCACGGTTGAAAACGCCCAAGCCGGCTCGCATGGCCTGCACGTGGCCCTCATCTGGTGGATTATCGGCATGATTCTCGCCACCGGCTATTTCACCTACACCTATCGCCGCTTCGCCGGCAAAGTCCGCTCCGGCGAAACCTACGGCCACTGAGCGAGTTCACGTAGATAATTCCGAAAAAGGGAAGCCGGTATTTTCCGGTAGCGAACGCTATTGCGGGCTGAGGGTGTCCTGCGCGTCGCGAATTCTCCACTGCGATCCCTGTTTCACCATCACCCAGGTGGAAATGCCGGGCCGGGTGCGCGCCGCCGCGCCGTGGGACGATGCACCGGCGCTCATGCTCCAGGTGATATGCACCACCACGATATCCGGCTGCAGGAACCGCAGCGAAACTTCTTGATTTGTTCGATGACTCGCGGAAGGGCTGGCGGAGGGCAACCCGGTAAACCAATCCTCGATCTGCTTCCTCCCGCGCAGCCAATATCCCTGGAAATTGCCGTAATCGGCGTCCTCGGTCAGCAGATCGGCCAGCGCTTGCGCCTTGTGATGATTCCAGTCTTGTTGCCAATATTCGGCAACGCGGCGGATGGCGCGTTCGTCTTTCGCCGGGTTCTGCGCGCGCGCCGGCATTGCAGCGCAGAGAGTCGCCGCGCACACCGCCAAGCCTGCCCACTTCCCGATGGAACGCATTTTGTGTCCGCCTCCGCGTTCAATGCCCCGCTCGCGCCGAGAGTACAGGCGCCGTGCCCATGCGTCAATCGCGCCCGGCGTTGAACTAGAACGGCGATACAACGATGGATTTGGGCGCTTCGCCGGCCAGAAATTGCAGATGCGCCACAGGTTTGCGCGACCACTCCGCGCCCGGCGCGGCATTCTTCCAGTAAGCGTTCGGGATGAATTCGAGCGAGATGCGAGCGCCAGGCCGCGCGGAAAACCACAATTGCACGTCCTTTGGCCCGAGACGTTTCGCCACCAGCCAGCCATTCACGCCCAGCGTTCCAGACACGGAACCGTCGCCGAGCCCGAAGCGGAAACGCTGTTCTCCCGCCCAGTTGACGCGGCTATTGAAAACGAACGCCGTTTCTCCCACGCGAAAAATCGCCGCTTGGCCCGCCTCCGGCCCGGAGCACTTCCGGCCATGTACCCATTGCAGCATTCCGGTTCGTGGCGATTCCGTTCGCTCGAATGGAATCCAGTAGCACGCGCCTGATTGCGGCACTTCTTCGAAGGGATATTCGATGCCAAGCGTCTTGGCGAATAACGCTCGCAGTCGAGACGGGTATCCCTTGCGGAAAGCAAGATCGGAGCGGGAATCCATCTCGTGCCAGGCGTCTACCGCTTCAGAAACTCCAGCTTTCGTTGGGATGGTCCGCGAGAGAAGCAGGCGAGCGAGCGGCACAAAAATATCTTGAAGGGAATGAGCGTCGCCGAGGCCGGAAGAAACCGTGTCCGCGCCGGGCTCGAAAGAATACACGGCGGCGCCGGCGCTCGCGCCGAGCAGCGCAAGCTGCTGAAAAATCACCGGTGGCGCGTCCTCGCGCAGACCCTGCTTGTAATCCAGTTGCGTGCCGAGCGTGCGAAATCCCGCTTCCACCCAATACCAGCTTTCCGGCTGCACGCCCCACGCGTTCACCGTGCCGCGAAGCCACAAGCCGAGCAAACCGGCGGGAGCGAGATACGGAACGAACCCGCCATTCATCTTCCACACGGGAATCAGATAGCCGCGATGCGCGCGCAGAAACGAATCGAACGAACGGTCGGCCAGGACGGAAAGCCAAATGTTCTGGCCCCAGTTCGCGTCGGCCCAGATGACCGGCCTGCCCGTTTCGGCGCCGATGGCGATGAGCCGCTTCAGATAATCGCGCACTTCGGAATTTTCGATTCCGCCCTGAATGGCCTGCTCGCAGATGTAAAACGCCTTCAAATTCGGAAATTCGCGCGCCCAATCGTATACGCGCGCGAGCGGCAGCCGGTCCCAGCGGCCGGCGATGATGTCGTGCGGGCCGTTCACTTGCAGCGCGACCGGAATATCGCGCGCCTTCGTCCGCGCAAGCATCTTCGGCACGTCTCCAAAAGGACCGCCAATGCGAATGAGAAGATGCGGCCGGATATCGGCGGGGAAATGCGGCAGCGGATTTTTCGGCCCGAGCGAGCCCCATTCGACGACGAAAAACGGATTCGCGGCGGAAGGCACGAAATCGGCGGGAATGGCGGCCGGAGCCGGGTGCACGGCGAACGCCGTCCACGCCGACCACGGCCCCGAAGCATCTCGCAAACTGAGCGCGCGCACGCGCCACGCGTAGCGTCCCGGCGCGAGCAGACGCGGCAGCGAGGCGCGCATCGCGTTGGTGGCGAAATACGAAGCCACGCGCAAGCCGTGGATTTTGCCGCCGCTGCGTCGCCATTCCAGCTGGTAGGCGCTCGTCGTTGCGCTCGATCGCGCCAGCCAGAAAAAATCCGCCGCTGCCGGCGTGGGCGTGTCGCTTGCGCCGGGCGAAACGGGAAGCGGAGCGGCGGGAACGGCGCTCGTTGCCGGCTCGACTTTCAGCTCGGACAAACGCAAATAGCCGGGATTATCGCCCGGAATGCCGATCTTGATTCCGACGCGGCCACTCGTGGCAACTGGCGCCGAAAAAGGAAAACGAAATCGTCCCTCTTGCGAGCCTTGGTAAAGGACCCGCACGCGCCCTTTCGAGCCAAACGGCGCCGCGAAGGCAAACGTCCATCCCCGTTCGGTCACAGCTCCGTGATTGAAGCCTGCGACAACGTAGGCGCCGGGGGCCGGGACCTTGACCCAGCAAGTAACTTCGCGCGGTTCGGATTGCGGAAGCGGTTCGGCGCGAATGACAAGCCATTGCGCTTGCCGGCTGACCTCGGCGCCGGGCGAGGTTTGCCAGGCACAGGAACGCAGATCGCTTGCCGCGTTCGCGCTTTTATTGACCCTCGCCTGCGTCGCGGCCGCGCACGTTGCCCACGCGAGGCTCATCGCGACGAGTCCCGCGAAACGGCATGGCGCGCAGCGCGTCGGGCTGAGCAAGGGCGTCAGTGCACCGTGAGCGATTTCTTCAGCGGAAGATCGCGCGAAGACGAACCGACCAGAATCTCGTATTCGCCCCGATCCACTCGCCAATTGTGAATCGCGGTGTCGTAATAGGCGAACGCCGATCGCGGTAGGCTGATTTCCACGTGCCGCGTCTCGCCCGGCGCAAGCTCCACGCGCGCGAATCCCTTCAGCGTCTTCACCGTCCGTTCCACCTTCGGATGCACCGGATGAACGTAAACCTGCGCGACCTCCGCGCCGGCGCGCTCGCTCGTGTTCCTCAAATCGAACGCGACCTCGACTGCCGATCTTCGCCGCGCGAGCGAAAGATGGCTGAACGCGAACGTCGAATAAGAAAGCCCGAAGCCGAAGGGAAACAGCGGCTGGATGCCGGCGTGGTCGAACCACCGGTAGCCCACGAAAATGCCTTCCTTGTAATCCACCGTGCCGTCCTTGCCGGGAAAATAGTGTTCGGCCTCGGCGTCGCCCCACTTCTTTTCAAACGTAGCCGGCAGTCTCCCCGAAGGATTTACCCGGCCAAAGAGAATCTGCGCCACGGCCCGTCCGCCTTCCTGGCCCGGATACCACGCTTCGAGCAGTGCGCCGATTTGATGAATCCAGCCGGTCATGTCCACCGCGCCGCCGGAATTCAGCACGACGATCGTGCGTGGATTCGCCTGCGCGACCGCTTCAATCAGGCTGTTTTGTCCCTTCGGCAGCGCGAATGTACGATCGAAACCTTCGCTTTCGGTTTTCTCATCGAATCCGACGCACACCACGGCGACATCATCCTTTGCCGCCAGCGCCCGCTCGGCGGCGTAGGGCCCTCCTGTCGCCGGCTCCTGAATCGGCGGAAACGGCATGTAATCCACGCGAATGCGCGGCTCGGCGAGTTCGACCAGCCCTTCCAGCACGCTCGTCGCGCGAAATGGCACCACGTGCGAGCTTCCGCCGCCGCCCGTGACTGCGGGGTTTGCGTTTGGCCCGAACACGGCGATCGAATGAATGCGTCCGGCGCCGAGCGGCAACAGCTGGTTTTGATTCCGCAGCAGAACGATGCCTTCCTGCGCCCCGCGCAGCGCAACCAAACTCGACTCGCCCGAATAGCGCGGAAGGTCCGGCTCCAGCTGCGGCCGGTCGAAGAATCCCATCGAAATCGCCGCGCGCAGGATGCGGCGAACCTTGTCATTAATGACGGACATGGGAATTTTGCCGCTCTGGATCGCGGGCAACAGCGTTTTCGCGTTCATGTACTTCGGCGACGGCATTTCCAGATCGAGTCCGGCGAGCGCCGCCTTCACTCCCTTGTGCGCCGCGCCCCAATCCGACATGACGAAGCCTTTGAATCCCCATCGCTTTTTCAGAATATCGGTGAGCAGAACCTTGTTTTCCGCCGCGTGGTCGCCGTTCACCCGGTTGTAGGCGGCCATCACCGCCCACGCGTGGCCCTGGTCGATCGCGGCCCGGAACGCCGGCAGATAGATTTCGTGCAGTGCGCGCTCGCCGATGATTTCATTAATGGACCCGCGGTTCGTTTCCTGGTTGTTGGCGTCGAAATGTTTCACCGTGGCGATCACGCCTTCCGATTGCACGCCGCGAACGAACGCCGCGGCGACTTGGCCGGCAAGGTAGGGATCTTCCCCGTAGAACTCGAAATTGCGCCCGCCCACGGAGACGCGCTGGATATTCACGCCCGGCGCCAGCTGGATATTCACGCCGCGCGCCCGCGCTTCGAGGCCCATCGCCTGGCCCATGCGATCGGCCAATTGCGGGTCCCATGCGGCGGCCAGCGTGATGCCGGCGGGAAACGCCGTGGATGGCTCCTGGTTGCGCAAACCCATCGGGCCGTCGGACATGCGGAGCGCCGGAATGCCCAGCCGCGGTATCGCCTCGGTGTAGAAGCCGTTCACTCCGCCGAGCATGCCGATTTTTTCGGCGAGCGTCATGCGGGAGAGCAAGGAATCAACGCGGGCTTCCACCTGTTGGGGAGTCGGTTTGGA
>JAKAOH010000182.1 GCA_021812285.1 Acidobacteriota bacterium
GCGTCAGGATCCCGACGTCATCCTGGTCGGCGAAATGCGCGACCGCGAAACGATTTCCGTCGCGCTCCTGGCCGCCGAAACCGGCCATTTGGTTCTCTCCACGCTTCACACGCTCGACGCCGCCGAGACCATCCAGCGCATCATCGCCGTTTTCCCGCCCGAGGAGCAGAAGCAGATTCGCCATCAACTTGCCTCCACACTCAAGGCGGTGGTCAGCCAGCGACTGATGCGCCGCGCCGACGGCCACGGCCGCGTGCCGGCCGTCGAAGTGCTCGTTTCGACGGCCTACATTCGCGACTGCATCGCGAATCCCGAAAAAACGGGCCTCATCCGCGACGCCATCGCCGCCGGCGCCAGCCAGTACGGCATGCAGACGTTCGATCAATCGCTATTCAAGCTGCACGAGCAGGGTCTGGTGACTTACGAAGAAGCGCTCGCCGGATCCACGAATCCCGGCGAATTCAAATTGCGCGTTTCGGGCATCCGCGCGAGTTCCGACCTCACCGCGGAGGAATCGCTCGCCGGCCAGGCCACCGCCGGCGTCGAGCGCTTCGGTTCCTAGTGGAGCCGTTCGGGTCCGCGCGACAAATTAGCCAGCGGGGATGATCCAGCCAAGCGGCCTCCACCGCGCGGAAGCGTCGAAGCGAAAATTGAAAGATTTATGGTGTTGGTGATTCCGGGCCCTGAAGTTTTGGGGCGAGAAATCTGTTTTTACGCTACTTCTCGATCTCGCTCAGAGTCGGATTGCTGACGCCGGGCCGCATATCGGCGACGATGGCGCGCGCCGGTGAAATCACGTAGAAAACCTCGCCCGCCGTTGCCGCGACGCCGCGGCCGGAAGGCGCAACCGCGTACGTTTCCGAGAAATTGCGTTGCGCCACGAGCGCACCCGCGGCGCTCACGCCTCCCTTGCTTCCGGCGATTTCACCGGGAGCGCCAATCGTAAGCGTTCCCCACGTGACGGGCGAATCCGCCGCCGGAGCGGCGATCGTCGCCATTCCGTAGCCGCCGGAAAGCGAGGCGTTGCCGAAAGGTCCCGCGGTTTGCGGCTCGAACGAACCGTTCATCGCTCCGCTCCCGGAAGCGAGCGCGAGGCCGCGGCCCGGCGCGGCGAGGTAGGAAACCAGCGAATTGCCGAACGCGGGCAAGTTGATCGTCACGCGGCCGTCGGGCGCAACCGCGTACGCGCCCGATTCGTTCAGCTGGCTCACGCTTCCACCGTCGTTTTGATCCGCCTGCAATTTCACGCTGCCAGCGCCGTCGAAGCTCAAAAGGCCGGCGACCACGCGTGATCCCGCACCCGAACTCGCACCTCCGGCCAGCGCCACGACGGTTCTCCCGTCGAGCGAACTCGTCGTGAAGCTCGCATCCGTTTGCGCCAGCGCGCGTCCACTCACCAGCGGCCCTCCGCCCGAACTCACCAGATACAATTCGCCGGGTGAAACCGCGTAAAACGCCCACGCCAGGGTTCCAGCCGGAGTTTCGATTTCGAGGGTTCCCCGGCCCGAGGCGGAAAGCGTGTAGCGGCCGCCAATCGGCGCTTCGGTGGAAACGGCGCCGCCATCATTCGAATCCATCACGCCGGTCAGTTGCCCGTTTCCGCTCGCCACGAACCTGCCGGCCATCGCGACCGGCGCGCCGCTGGCATCCGTTCCGGCGGCGCTGAAGGCGTAGCCGCCCGCGAGCGTCGCTTGCGAGAACGAAGGAATCGTCTGCTTCCGCAGCGTGCCCGAGCCGCGCGTTCCCGAAGCGTCGAACTCGATGAATCGCGCGCTGTCGCCGGTGTTATCGAGCAGGAAACGGAACGTGCCGACCGGCGCGCCGGACTCGGCGCCAGTCAGGCTGAGGCTGCCGGAATTGTCCGCGGCAATCGCGTAGGTTCCGGCAAGCGCACGAGTGACGCCGGGGCCCGAGCCGGTGCCGATATCCGCCGTTCCTGCGGTGATATTGCCGGCGCCGTCGGCGGTGAAATTACCCGCGATCGAAACAGAACCGGACGAGCCGGACCCGCTGAATTCAAAGGCGTAACTCCCGAGGAGTTTCTGGTCCGCGGCGGAAGAACTGATCGTGATCGTCGCCGAAGCGGTTTTCGTGGTATCGGCCGCAGACGTCGCGAGCAGCGTGACCGTGGCCGGGTTTGGCACGCTCGATGGAGCGAAATAGGTGGTCTGCGAAGTGTTGCCAGTTGTCGGCGTCGGCGAAACCGTGCCGCACGCGGGCGCGCAATCGGTTCCGTTCTGCAATAGCGTCCACGCCACACCCGACTGTGTGGGATCGTTCGTCACCGTCGCGCTGAAAGTGGTGCGCGAACCGACGGCAGCGGACGCCGTGGTGGGAGACAGGGTGACAGTAATCGGTGGATAGAGATTGACCGTAGCAGAGGCGGTTGCCGTCGTGTCGCTGACGGACGTGGCGATCACGGTTACCGTGGCCGGAGCCGAAACCGTGCTGGGAGCGGTGTAGGTGGTCTGCACGCCGCCGGCGGTTGTCGTGGGTGAAATCGTGCCACAGCCCGGCGAACAAGCGGTGCTTCCTTCCTTCAAGCTCCACGTGACGCCTTTTTCCGCGACGTCGTTGCTGACCGTTGCGGTGAAGAACAACGTATTCCCGGGATAGAGATTGGCGAAGGTGGGGCTGACGGCAACGGTGATCGGCTGAACGACAATCGTCGACGCGCCCGTTTCGGCCGTATTCGCGACAGATGTGGCAATCAGAGTGACCGTCATCGCCTTGCCCGGCGCGGTGTAGGTGGCCTGGACGTTGCTCGAGGTGCTGGCCGCGACCGTGCCGCACCCGGGCGAGCAAGCGACGCCGTTTTGCGTCAATTTCCACGTGACGCCCTCGTTGTTCGTGTCGTTGGCGACGCTGGCGGTAAAAGTTTGCGTTCCGTTCACGGGAACGTTGACGTAGGTGGGAGTGATGGCCACGGAAACGCCGCCCTGAATCGTGATGATCGCCCAGGCGGTTTCCGCCGGCGCGGCGACGGCTGTCGCCGTCAGTTTCACGGTCACCTGCGCCGGCTCGGTTCCTGGCGCGGTGTAGGTGACGGTGGCGCCACTGGCGCTCGTGGCGGGAGAAACGGTACCGCAGCCGGGCGAACAGGCCGCGCCGCCCTGCGTCAGCGACCATTGCACACCCTGATTGCTGGTATCGTTGAAGACCGAAGCGACGAAGGTTTGCGTGACGCCCAGGCCCAGCGTGACGCTGCTCGGCGTCACCACGACCGAAACGCCGCCGGGGATGGTGATGGTCGCGGTGCCGTAAATCGCGCCGTCGGCCACGGAAGTGGCCACGATCGTCACGCTCATCGGCGTGGCCGGCGCGATGTAGGTGGTCGCCGAGCCACTGGCGGTGGCGGAAAGGGAAAGCGTGCCGCAAGAGGGAGAACAGGCGATGCCGTTCTGTACGAGCTGCCAGGAGACGCCCTGATTCGTGCTGTCGTTCGCCACGGTGGCGATAAACTGTTGCGTCTGTCCCGCCTGCACAACCACCGAGGTGGGCGCGACCGTCACCGTCAATCCCGAGCCCGAACCGCCGCAACCCGTCAGAAACCCGAGTATCAGAAAAAATGAGGCCGCAAGCAGCCTTTTACCTTCACCCGTTTTCAGCCTGAACAATCGAGCCCTCCCACACCAATACCGAAAACTCCGCATTGAAGAAAATACCATATGGGAAGCATTTGTGGGGGCCGCAGCCCCCTCGCGCCGTATTCCGGCGCCCCACCCTGCCAATCCCGAACCGGGCCCGTCAAGCCCGCAAGAAACATTCCAGCGCTTCGATCCGCCTTCGCGATCCGCCCGCGCCAGCTACTTGGACGCCGGACCCCGCGCCAGGGTTGCGAACCCTCAACCGGTCAGGCGCCTTCGTCCTCGGATTCCTCGAGCGCGGGCTCGCGATGCCCGAAGCGCCGCAGTTCGTCGCGGATACTTTGGCCGGAAAAGCCGGCGCGAAGCAGGCTATGGTACAGGGAGGCAGCACGCCGCCGGTCGAGCTGGGCCGGATCGGAAACGCCGTGGCGCCGCAGCCAGCTTTCGATGCGGCGGTGAATCATGGCTCCCTCGTCGCTTTCCGAGCGCAATTCCTCGAGCGCGGCTTCGATGTGACGGTCCGCCACGCCTCGCGCCCGCAATTCCCGCGCGATGCGAAATGAGCCCTGGCGCCGGTTCCTCGCGCGGTCGCGGGCGAACTGGCGAGCGTACCGAGCGTCGTCGAGCAGGCCGCTTCCGCGCAGCCGGCCGAGAACCGCCGCGGCGAACGACGGCTGCTGGGCGCGCCGTTCCAGATATTTCCGCATCTCATGCACGGAATACGCGCGCCGCGCGAGCGCACCCACGGCGGCGTCGTAGAGTTCCGTTTCGCTCGAAATCTGGCGCGGCTGGCGATGCATGGACCTCACAGAATAAGAACGCGGCGCACAGGCGGAAGCCTGTGCTACTGCCAAAGTAGCCCGGAACGGCAGACTCCGGGTCTACGCAGAAAAATTCGCGCCAGCACCGGCGCGCCGCGCAGGCGGCCCTCCAGCGGCTACTTCTTCGGCTGCGAGAAAATCGGCGCCGGCTCCGGGATCGCCGCGCCATCCTTGCGTGGCGACGACGCGCCGTATTTCATTCCCGTCGCCGAATCGTACATCACCGCGTGGCCGCCGCCCATAACGCTCGAAAACGCGCCGCGGACTTCCAGCTCGTATCCCATTTTCGTCAGCTTCTCGCGAACCGATTCCGGCACGCGGTCTTCGATGAAGAATTTGCAGCCGTCGAGCCCGGCATTGGTGAAACGAGGCGCTTCGAGCGCTCCTTGCAGATCCATGCCGTAGTCCACCACGTCGGAAACGAACTGCGCGTGCGCCTGCGGCTGGTTGAATCCGCCCATGATGCCGAAGCCGATATGCAGCGGTCCTTTCTGCATGAAAGCGGGAATAATCGTGTGCCACGGCCGCTTGCGTCCGGCGAGAACGTCGGGAAGCTTGGGATCGAGCGTGAAGAGCGCGCCGCGATCCTGCAGAGCGAAGCCGTACGGTTTGACCACGACAAACGAGCCGAATCCGTTATACAGGCTCTGGATCAGCGAAACGATATTGCCATGGCTGTCCACCGCGGTCATGTAGGTCGTATCGCCCTTATAGGGCCACGGATTGCCGGGCTGGACCTGGCAACTGGCCTTGTCCGCCTGGATCAGCGCGGCGCGCTTGGCCGCGTATGCCTTGGAAATAATTCCTTCGACAGGAATCTTGACCATTCGCGGATCGCCGATGTAGCGCCGCAGATCGGAATAGGCCAGTTGCTGCGCCGCCATCTTGATATGAAACCCGCGCGCGCTCAGGAAACCCCATTTCGCCAGTGGAAATCGGGCCATGATGTTGAGCATTTCGAGCGCCGCCATGCCCTGCCCGTTCGGCGGCAATTCAGACACTTGCCAGCCGTGATATGTAGTTGAAATCGGCGTGACCCATTGGGGCTTGAAATCGGCCAGATCGCTCGCGCTCATTACGCCGCCGAGCTTGTCGGAGGTTGCGAGAATGGCCTTGGCGATCGGACCGCGATAAAAAGCTTCTGGGCCGTCATTGGCGATGAGTTCGAGAGCGCGAGCATAAGCCGGATTGTGGAAGATCTGCCCGACTTTTGGCGCTTCGCCGGCGGGCAGAAACACCTCGGTGTTCACGCCCTTTTCGAGGTGCGGCTGCTCCGCACGCCAGTACGCGGAGACGAACTGCGTGACTGGAAATCCGTGGCGAGCGTAATAGATCGCCGGCCGGAACAGTTCTTTCCATGGCAGCTTGCCGAAACGTTGGTGCAGCGCCGCCCATCCGGCCACGGCGCCCGGCACGGTCACCGAGTAGATGCCGAATTGCGGCATCTTCGTGATGCCTTTGCTTTCGAGGAAGGCGGGCGTCAGGCGCTCGGGCGCCCAGCCGCTCGAATTGAGTCCGGTGAGCTTGCCGGTCTTCGCGTTGTATTCGATCACGAAGAGGTCGCCGCCGATGCCGTTCAGCATCGGCTCGAGCACGCCCATGGCCGCGTTGGCGGCAATTGCCGCGTCGGCAGCCGAACCGCCGCGAGCCAGAATTTCCGAGGCCGCTTGCGAAGCCAGCACCTGATCGCTGGCCACGATTCCCCGGCGCGTTATGACCATCGAGCGCGCGTCGGTGCGGTCGAGCTCGCTGTGCGGCATCTGCGCGAACAGCGGAATGGCAAAAGAGAAAAGCAGAAGCAAAGTGAGGAAAACGTTAGCGTATCTCATGACGGCAGGAGTCTAACGGGAAGCGCCCCCGCATGGCAAGACGCAGATGTGAACGTCTCGCTGCGAGGCAGGGATTTTTTCGAAAGATCGAAGAAGGTCGTTCGTCGCGACTGGAGGCGGCCCGGCGAGTGCGGTGAGCGAAGCAAAAAGGGCGCTTTGGAATGGCTGCCGCAGGGTGTCACAGGTTGTCGAGCAAAAAATCCGATAGGTGGTTTTGTTTCAGTGAGATAATTTTTCCAGCGTGTCACATTTTGAGCTTCTTTTGAGTGGACTTCGGCGCTCGATTTGAGAGTTAGTTCCCTTCTCCGGCGAGCGAGCCGATTTTCTCTCCACGCGAGCCTCAGCATGTGACTCTCCCTCCTTTGTGCGAATAAAGGGCAGCCTTTTTCTGCACAAGACGGCATTTTCGCGCGATGCGACTCGGAGCGCGAGGGGTGGGTCTACGTAAGGCGCGGTTGCTGTTTTGACGGTGGGGTCGGTTGGTGGAACGTTTCCGGCGGGAAGTGATTCACCGTGGCCGTCCCGGAGCTCCGGCCTTCGACCTCTTCGGGCAGCCGAGTGGTGCTTGCCGGCACCGATACGATCTGCCGCACCTTTACGGCACCTTCGTTCGTATCGAGGGTGGCCAGCCTTACGCAGCGGCCACACGTTCAGGGCGGAGGCGCCCAAAGCTTGGCTCAGGCGGTTTGGAAATCCGCCGTGGAGTGCAAGGGCACAAGCCAGGTTGACTGCAAGACTGACAAGTCAAGCAGGAGCGAAAGCTGGGCCTAGTGATCCGGTGGT
>JAKAOH010000183.1 GCA_021812285.1 Acidobacteriota bacterium
ATGATTACGAGTCCGGTCGCGAGCCTGTGGAAAATTTCGTCTCCTACGCTCGCCATTTGCTGCCGGAAATCCAGCCGAGCGACGTCGCTCTCTCCTATTCCGGCATTCGCGCCAAACTTTTGCCGCCGGGCACCGCCGGCCATCCCGATTGGGTGATCGAACGCGACCCGCAATTTCCTGCCGTCATTCATTTGATCGGCATGGAATCGCCCGGCCTCACCTCTTCGCTCGCCATCGCCCGCCACGTCATCCCCATGATTTCCGAATCCCTGGCGTAGCACGGGCCGTGGACCATCCCGCATAGGCGTGTGCGCTTTAGCGTGGGCAGTCACCACTCGCTGCGTCGGGACTCCGGCTCGGCGCTAAAATGCTCAGGTACGTCGGTGCGAGGCTTCTATGAGCGCGATCTGGCACGACGTGAAATATGCGGCGTAAACGACGCCCCCCCTGTTCACGAGCCGCGATCCGAACACGTTGTTTGTCTACGATGCGATTCCGCAGGAGGAAAATTTCGACCGCCAGGCCACGCTAGAGGTGCGAGCCTCCGGGCCCCTAAGGTCCCTCGCGCCCTCGGTACGTCGCGTGATTGACGCTGCAGGCCATGAATATCCGCATTCCCTGCGATCTCTTGACGAGGTGCGCGCCGAGGCTGCTTCCAGCGAACGAATCACCGCGCTCCTTTCTAGTTTTTTCGGCGGGCTCGGTTTGTTGCTTGCCGCGATAGGCCTGTTCGGGCTCGTTTCCTACAACGTTACGCGCCGAACGCGCGAAATCGGCATTCGCATGGCACTCGGCGCGGACGCGGTTGCTGTGCTCGGCATGGTGCTGCGAGAAACAGCGACGCTGGCCGCGATTGGGTTGGGACTTGGGCTCGCTGGCGCGCTCGCTGCTTCGCGACTCGTTGCCGGAATGCTCTTCGGCGTCAGCCCGCACGATGTGTGGACCCTCGCGGAGGTGTCGGTTGTCTTTCTCGCGGTGGTGCTGCTCGCCGGCTATTTGCCTGCGCGCCGCGCGATGCGCGTGAGCCCGCAGGAAGCCTTGCGGTCGCAATAGCTGAATTTGCCCTCGCGCAATCAGGCGACCAGCACGAGTCAGTCCTGGCGCGAAGGCAGAGCTGCGAGCGGCAGATCGCGCGAATTGGCCCAGCGTGCCCAATCCGCCGCTCTGCGCTTGCGAAAAGCCGCCTGCAATTCGCGCTTGCTTCCCTTTTTCAGCCGCAACTCGCTCTTGAGACGCGACCAGAAATGCGGCTCCAGCGCCGCCAGCGCGATCCATCCGTCCTTGGCGCGATACAAGTTGTATCGCGGCGAACCTCCGCCCAGCAGCCCTCCGCGCGCCGTCAGCCCGAAGCGCAAAGGCAAAGTCAGAAATTTCGCGGTATTTTCGATCGCAATTTCGCGCCAGCCGGGTTTGCCCGTCCGTTCTCGCGCGAAAAGCAATTCGAGCGCCGCCGAAACCAGCCGCTCGACCGTCGCCAGATCGGGCCACAAACTGAGCGGCAAATTCGGCGGCTCGATGAGTCCCGTTTCCGCCAGATACGTCATATCGTGGCCCGGCCGGTTCTGACGGGGAGCCGAATGCCCGACGAGCGCCACGTGGCAGAGCCGCGGAAATCGCGCGTGCAGCCGCTTCCAATCAAGTCCGAGCCGCCGCAGCGACGCCGGCCGGCTCGCCGTGAGCAGCAGATCGCTTTTCGCCAGCAGCGCGTCCACGCGCGCGCGATCCGCCTTCACCTTCAAACTGAGCGCCACGATTTTCTGCCCGCGATTCACTTCGCGATAAAGATCCGGCGCAATTGCCGCCATCGGATCCCTGGCAGGCGATTCGATTTTCACGACCCGCGCGCCCAATTCAACCAGCCGCGCCGCTGCGGCTGGCGCGGGAATGTTCCCTCCCATTGTCACCACGCGAAATCCGGCTAGCACACGGCCCGTTGCGCGCATTCGCCTGCGGTTCCGTTCCATCCTGATTCCCTTCAAGTCCCTGATTTTTTCGTTTTTTCTTGCGACTACCGGTTCGTCTCGAAAAATCGCGGCGAACCTAGCAAAAATCTCCTCCGCTCTGCTCGATCAGTTTCGCGACGAGCGCCGTCCATCCCGTCTGGTGGCTCGCGCCGAGTCCTTCGCCGGTATCGGCGTGGAAATATTCATGAAATTCGATAAGGTCGCGCCAGTTCGGATCCTGCTGAAATTTCGCTCGCGAGCCGTAAAGCGGGCGCCCTTGCGCGCCGCGCCGGAAGATCCCAATCAAATTCCGCGAGATCAGTTGCGCAACGTCCCACAAATTCATCGGTTTGCCCGAACCGACCGGGCATTCCACCTGGACGTCGCTTCCGTAATAGAAGTGGTATCGCTGCAGCGCTTCGATCAGCAGGAAATTCAGTGGAAACCACACCGGCCCGCGCCAATTCGAGTTTCCGCCGAAGAGGTCGGAAGTCGATTCGCCCGGCTCGTAATCCACCACGTATTCGTGGTCGTCGAGCGCGATGCGGCAGGGATGGTCGCGGTGATAGCGCG
This sequence comes from Acidobacteriota bacterium, assembly GCA_021812285.1. Lineage (GTDB taxonomy): Bacteria > Acidobacteriota > Terriglobia > Acidiferrales > UBA7541 > JAKASX01. The sequence continues at coordinate 2,517 of JAKAOH010000183.1, forward strand.
AGAGCGAACGAATGCCCCATGGCGAAAAGAATTCCTCGGGATCGAGCATGTAGCGAAGAATCCGGCGCAGCCGGTCTTCATTCGCGATCGCCAGCATGTAGCGCGGGCCGCGCGAGGTTTCGCGCGTCATCGTCACCAGGTTCGGCGCCTCGGGATGGTGATCCAAAAACCATTTCATCCGCCGCGCGAACGCCGGGAACCGTTTCAAATCCTCCGGTTCCAGCGTTTCCACCGCGAAAAGCGGAATCAATCCGGTGATCGTGCGCGAACGCACCGGAATGTTCGTGCCATCGGCGAGCGAAAGCACGTTGTAATAGAAGCCGTCCCGCTCGTCCCACAATCCGTGGCCTTCGCCGCCGATATTGTTCATCGCTTCGGCGATCCAGACGAAATGCTCGAAAAATTTACTCGCCAGATCCTCATACACCGGATTCTGCCGGCCCAGTTCCATCGCCATCACCATCATGTTGAGGCTGAACATCGCCATCCAGCTCGTGCCGTCGGATTGCTCGATCGACCCTCCGCCGGGTAAGGGTTTCGACGGATCGAACAGACCGATATTGTCCAGCCCCAGAAATCCGCCTTCGAACAGGTTCAATCCCTGCCGGTCTTTCCGGTTCACCCACCAGGTGAAATTCAGCAGCAGTTTTTGGAATACGCGCTCCAGAAACGCGCGATCCGCGCGTCCGCGCACGCGCTGCTCGATCCGATAAACGCGCCACGCCGCCCAGGCGTGCACCGGCGGATTCACGTTGTCGAAATTCCATTCGTAAGCCGGCAGCTGTCCGTTCGGGTGTTGATACCATTCGCGCAGCAGCAGCACCAGTTGCTGTTTGGCGAAATCGGGATCCACCAGCGCCATCGCCACGGTGTGAAACGCCAGATCCCACGACGCGTACCACGGGTATTCCCAGGAGTCGGGCATCGAAAGCACGTCGGAATTGTAAAGGTGCGGCCAGTCGTGATTTCGCCCCGATAGCCGCTCGGCCGGCGGCACGGGACCCACCGGATCGCCTTCGAGCCATGTGCGCACGTCGTAAAAATAAAATTGTTTCGACCACAGCAGCCCCGCGAACGCTTGCCGCTGAATGTTCCGCCCGTCCGCGCCGCACCGCGCCGGCACGCGCTTGTCGAAAAATTCTTCCGCTTCCTTTTTTCGTCGCTCGAAAACCGGTTCGAAATCCTCGCCCACGCCCGATTCGGGCGCGGCGTCGGTGATCCGCAGCCTCCACGATAAGCTTGCGCCCGGCGCGATGGGAATCTGCCGGTACGCCGCCGCTTTCGTTCCTTCGAGCGCGGGATTCACCGCGTCGCGTTTGCCGCCGATCACGAAATCGTGGAAGGCGTCTTTGACGTACGCTGAAGGATTCGGTACCTTCCAAAGCCGCTCGAAATTCGATTCGTTTTCCGTGAACAGGAGTTCGGCCGGTCCTTCCACAACCAGCCATCTCTTGCCGTAATAAGGATGCTCCAGGCGAATCGCGCTCCAGCCGCTCGCGGCAGATTTTTCGGCGAAAAGTCGCGGCCGGTCCGCTTTTAAAAACCAGCTCCACGTGTTGCGAAACCAGATCGTCGGCAGCAAATGGAGACCCGCCGCATCCGGGCCGCGATTCGTGGCCGTGATGCGAATCCGAATATCTTCCGGAGCGGCCTTCGCGTATTCCACTTCTACGTCGAAATACCGATTGTCGTCGAAAATTCCCGTGTCGAGCAGTTCGTACTCCGGCTGGAGCCGCGAGCGCCGTCCGTTTTCCTCGATGAGTTGCCGGTAGGGAAATTCGCCTTGCGGATATTTATAGAGCGTTCGCAGGTAGGAATGCGTCGGCGTGCTGTCCAGATAAAAATAATATTCCTTCACGTCTTCGCCGTGATTGCCTTGCGCGTTCGCCAGGCCAAACAGCCGCTCCTTCAAAATCGCGTCCTTGCCATTCCACAATGCCAGCGCGAAGCAGGTCCCCTGCCGCGGCGTCGAAATCCCCGCCAGGCCATCTTCGCCCCAACGGTACGTCCGGGACTGTGCCTGTTCGAAAGGGAAGGAACTCCATGCGTCGCCCGAGGCGCTATAGTCTTCCCTCACCGTGCCCCATTGCCGCTCGGCCAGATACGGGCCCCAGCGTTTCCAATTCGCCTGGCCCAGCCGGTCGGCGTCCAGGCGTTGTTCCTCGGCGGTCAGCGGCGGTTTGGCGGATTTGTTGTTCGCAAGGGGTGATTTCGTGGCCATCTTTGTAGTGACGCGATATTTGCTTCGCGGCGCCCACTAGACTAGGCGGAAATTGCCGCCCATGGCAACTCCCCGGTGCCGGATCGCCGCGATGCATTCCTACGGACCGCTGCCGCCGCGCAACGAAACCCGCGCCGGCGATCCACAACGTTCGAGCACCGCCGGAAATTTCTTTCTTCGAGCGCATCCTCGATCTTCGATTTTTGTTTTATCAACTCGAATGTCTTTTCAATTCGAAATGCTAAAACCTCGCGAAGCGGGTCGGAATCCGCATGTCGCCCGTTCGCTCGGCGCCAGGATACTTCCTTTGGCGTGGATGAGCGCAAAGCCGGTGCAAGAATCGGAAGGTCGAGATGTGGCCGTATTCTGTTGATTTGCAAGAACTTGGTCGGCAAGGACTGCGCCGCCGGAATCTCCCTTGGCGCGCGTTTCCCTCCCTCGGTAAGGTGTTTCCGAAGCGTTTGACAGGAAGAGAGTCGTTCCCTATACTGTTGCATTTGCCGGGGGAAATGTGTCCCGGTAGTGGAAGGGAAGTCCCTGACTCCGTTTGAGGGGATGATTTTGGCGCGGAGCCGGGGAGCGGCCGGAATGGGGCGCCCCAGCCCCGCAAAGCCGAGCAAGCCTCAACGCTTAGACCGCCGGAGTTTCCGTCAGTCTTGTGGAGAGACCGGTGGTGAGTTCTGCGGTTTTTCCCGAGGTCGCAGAGTCTCCCTTTCTCGGTAGTAAGGCTGGTCCAGACGTGGCGCCATGCGCGCCGCGCGGGCTGGAACAGTCTCACGGAATACGGAAAGAAGAGGATTGCTGTGCCGACTTTTGCTCAATTGGTCCGGGGAATCCGGGAGCGGGTGCCGACGAAAACCAAAGCGCCGGCGCTCGAGGGATGCCCGCAGAAGCGCGGCGTGTGCATCCGCGTCTACACGCAAACGCCGAAAAAGCCGAACTCGGCCCTGCGGAAAGTGGCTCGCGTGCGGCTGACGAACGCGGTCGAGGTGACCGCCTACATCCCCGGCATCGGCCACAACCTGCAGGAGCACTCGATCGTGCTGGTCCGCGGAGGCCGCGTGAAGGATTTGCCGGGCGTCCGCTACCACATCATCCGCGGCACGCTCGACGCGGCCGGCGTCGAAAAGCGCATGCAGGGCCGGTCGAAATACGGCGCCAAGCGGCCCAAGGGCGGAGCGAAGTAAGGGAGAAGAGCGGCGATGCCACGCAAGGGAGCGGTGAGCAAGCGGGAATCGGCCGGAGACCCGGTCTACGGCAACGAGCTCGTGACGAAATTCCTGGATTGCATGATGTGGGACGGCAAGAAAGCCACCGCCGAACGCATCTTTTATGGCGCGATGGGCCGCATCGCGCAGAAAACGAACGAAGAGCCGCTGAAAGTTTTCGTTCGCGCGGTCGAAAACACCAAGCCTGCCGTCGAGGTCAAGACCCGGCGCGTCGGCGGCGCAAACTATCAGGTTCCGGTTGAAGTCAATCCGTATCGCCGCCAGTCGCTGGCGATTCGCTGGCTGATTCAATACGCGCGGGAGCGCTCGGGCCGCACGATGACGGATAAGCTGACCGAAGAGTTGATCGATGCCGCCAGCAACCGCGGAGGCGCGATCAAGAAGCGCGAAGACGTGCATCGGATGGCGGAAGCCAACAAGGCCTTCGCCCATTACCGCTGGTAAAGCGAAAGGGTTTAGGGAGAAACCGTGCCCAGGGAAGTACCCATCGATCTGACCCGGAATATCGGGATCATGGCGCATATCGACGCCGGTAAGACCACGTCTACCGAGCGGATCCTTTATTACACCGGCCGCACCTACAAACTGGGCGAGGTGGATGACGGCACCACCGTCATGGACTGGATGGAACAGGAGCGCGAGCGCGGGATCACGATCACCGCCGCCGCGACCACCGCTTTCTGGGAACGCGGCGGCAAGAGCTTTCGAGTCAATATTATCGATACGCCCGGCCACGTCGATTTCACCGTCGAAGTCGAGCGGTCGCTGCGCGTGCTCGATGGCGCGGTCGCGATTTTCGACGCCGTCGCCGGCGTTCAGCCGCAGACGGAAACCGTCTGGCGCCAGGCCGATAAGTACCGCGTTCCCCGCATCGCCTTCGTCAATAAAATGGACCGCATCGGCGCGGATTTCGATCATGCCGTTCGCACGATGCGAACCCGGTTGCATGCCCACCCGGTGCCGCTGCAGTTCCCGATCGGCAAGGAAGACAGTTTTGTTGGCGTGATTGATTTC
>JAKAOH010000184.1 GCA_021812285.1 Acidobacteriota bacterium
GTCGCCCAGCAGTTCCGCCGCGCCCGCGGCGTGGCTGCCGATTCAAAACAGACAATGATTCAGGTTTGAGGTGAACGCGGCAATCAACTCGCGCTGGCCGGGAGTGAGCGGCGACGGCCCACGCATCACTTCCTGGGTGAAGCGCGAGAGATGCTCGGTGGCGCGGGGCTTGAACGCGAAAAGATAGAGAATCTGCGGCACCGGAATGCCCTGGGCTTCCATGGCCGCGAAGCGCTCGCCTGCCGGGCCCGCTTTCGCCTTTCGCTCGACTTCGTTCAGGTGAATCGGAACCATGGTTCGTGTTTCTCTCCTTTTCGATTCCATTGCCGCGCCAGTGCGGTTACGCCCCAGGCGTTGCCGGCACGGGTGCGATGCGGCGCATTAGCAAGGCTATCGTCAATCCGATGAACAAAACCACGGAGAGGACCGCGTTGACGCGCGCGAGAAAGGAGACGCGGCCCGTGAGGTGCGGCACCCGGGAGAGCGGCACGACGACGTAGTTCATGAACAGGTAGACCGCGCCTCCGTAGAGCAGACCGGCGGACGCGGCCCTGCGCGCAAGGGCCGGAAACCGGCGGCGGAGAAAATAGAAAATCGCGGTCCACGAAATCGCGATCGCGTAATGACACGCAACACCAAGGATCACCGACGCGGCGCCCAGGCGGAACGAACTCATGCCGATGAGACCGCTGGCGATGAACTGGAAAACTATTTTCGGGCCGACGCCGCGCAGCCCGTTGTAGATGAGATTGTCGGTGATATCAAGTGTGCCGGCCACGAGGCCGATCCACAGGATGGGCAAGAGCGGGCAGACGGCTGTTGGCGTTTTTGAGGAAGCCGGCGGAGCGCTCATGGGGCCAGGATTTTAGCATTCCCCGCCGGACGATTCCCGTTTTTTCGGCCGCTCCGGCGTCAGCCGGCAAGCGCCTCGGCAGTTTCAGGGCCGTGGGGTGCGATTTGCGGAAGCGGAATCGAAGCGCGGACGCGCGTGCCATGTCCGGTGCGGCTGGAAATCCCAAACTCTCCACCGAGACCCTGCACGCGTTCCCGCATGGCCTCCAAACCGAACCCCGACCGCTGCGCGCCCTTCGGTTGAGCCAGGCCTCGGCCGTTGTCGTCGATGGTGAGAACGACCTGAGCGTGCGACAAAGCCAGCTTCACCCGCACACGCTCCGCCCGGCCATGCTGCAAGGCATTCGTCACCGCCTGCTGGGCGATGCGGAGCAGATCGGCGTTCATATTTTCGGGCACGGCGTCGATCGGGCCACGAGTGGAAAACTCCAGCCGCGCGCCGACACTGCCTCTCAGTTCCCGCATCCATCTGCCCAACGCGGCGGCCAAATCGCCGCTGTCGAGCGCGCGGGGCCGGAGCGTGTGGATGGCGCGACGCGCATCAGCCAGGCTTTCCCGAGCAATGTTGCGGGCGCGGTCGAGCGACGCCGCGGTTTCCTGGCTCGCGGCATGCAGACGGTCCTCCAGCACCTCAAGCTGAAGCAGTATCGCGGCGAATCCCTGCCCCAACGTATCGTGGAGCTCGCGAGCCATGCGGTTGCGCTCGGCCAAAAGAATGGAATCCGCATCCGCCGCAGCGGCCAGAGCCAAGTCGAGCCCGGCGGCGAATTCGCTGAAAATAGACTGGGCGCGGCGCACTTCGGCCGCCGAATAGGGCTTCGCCCGGCAACGGCCCATCGCGATCGCGCAGGGCGAAGGCGAAGTCTCCAAAGCGGAAATCAGCCAAGAGCATGGCGAAGGCTGCGCGGGCAGGGCAACATTAGGCGCACTGCAAGCAGTCGCCGTTGGGTTTTCCTGAACCAGCAAAGGTTCCCCGGGCAGAGCGAGAGCCTTCCAAAGGAAAGAATCGTCCGGTTGGCACGAGGGATTCCCGCCCGCGGGGCGGGCATCGCGTGCCGATCCCGCGCGGGGATGGAACAGCACGCAGCGAACCGATTTCCGGTCCGGATCGGCAAGCCATAGAGAAACGCAATCACCTGAAAATTCCGCTCGAATCCTCGCCAGTTGTTTTTCCAGGATGGCGGCGACGCGCTCGGTCAGGTAATACGTTCGGGCCGGCGCCAGAAGATCCGGATTACCCAACGCGCGGGCGCACGAGCGCCCGCTTACGGCGTCCTGGGCGGAATCATCGGGCGATTCGCTACTGCGGGAATTCAGCGTTGTTTTGGGTTCAGTGGCAGACAGTTGCTCATCCTTTCGCAAGGTGAGCGATTACGCGCTGCCGGACATTCGCTAGCCCACCCGCCGCAGGTATTCTGGCTTCCGGTGGAGGACTGATGGCCAGCAGGCCCCACCTGTTTATCATTTACGCAAAGGAAGCTACGCTCCTGCCTATTCGAGTGTCAACTTTTAATGTACGAAACTCGGGTAATTGCAAAAGGCCTAGGAACTGAGAGTAATAGACAGAAGGCTCTACTACCCTCTTGCATCGTGCCGTATACTGCTCGGCAATGAATTCGATTCGCTTCGGAACTGACGGCTGGCGCGCCGTGATCGGCGAGGAGTTTACCGCGCCCAACGTGCGCAAGGTCGCGCTGGCGTTCGCGCGATATCTGGCGCGGTCTGAACGGCCGGACGCGGGTGTGCTCGTGGGCTACGACAACCGGTTCGGGTCGGAACGCTTCGCGCGGGCCGCGGCGGAATCACTGGCTTCGGCTTCCATTCCGGTCTGTCTGGCGCGGACGGCGTGCCCCACGCCGGCCCTTTCGCTGCTGGTGCGGCAGCGGCGCGCAGCGGGCGGGCTGATGATCACCGCGAGCCACAATCCGGCGCGGTGGAATGGAGTGAAATTCAAGGCGAGCTACGGCAGCTCGGCGTCACCCGCCATCGTGGCGGCGATCGAGCGCGAACTGGACCTTGTGTGCTCCGAAGCGGCGCCCACGCTTCCGCCGCGCGAGGGCTTGATCCAACCGCTCGACGTGCGTACACCGTATCTCGATACGTTGGAAAAACTGGTGGATTGGGACCGGCTGCGCGCGAGCGGGCTGCGGTTCCTCTTCGACCCGATGCACGGCTCGGCGATGGGGCTGCTGCCGGAGCTGCTCGGGCGAAACGGCGTGAACTGCGAAGAGATTCGTGGATGGCGCGACCCGCTTTTCGGCGGACGGAATCCCGAGCCGATCGAGGGACCGAACGTCGAGTCGGCGCGGCACGCGATGCGAACCGGGCGATTCGATGCGGCCTTTCTGGCCGATGGCGATGGCGACCGCGTGGGCGCGATGGACCCGGGCGGGCGATTCATCAACGCGCACCAGTGCTTCGCGATTCTGCTGTGGCATCTGGCGGGAACGCGAGACCTCCCCGGTGACGTGGCGAAGACCTTCTCGGTGACGAAACTGGTGGACAAGATCGCGGAAAAATTTGGACGCCGGCTTTTCGAGACGCCGATCGGGTTCAAATACATCTGCGAATTGATGCTGGAACGCGATCTGCTGATGGGCGGCGAGGAAAGCGGAGGAATCGGGTTCCGGTTTCATCTGCCCGAGCGCGACGCTTCGGTTTCATCGCTGTTGCTGGCGGAAGTGATGGCGTGGCACGGGAAGCGCCTGGGGCAGTTCGTGGCCATGCTCGAAAAGGAATTCGGGGCGCATCGCTACGCCCGCGTGGATCTGGAACTGAAGCCGGGACAGAAAGAGAAAGCGATCGAGCTTTTCCGGAGCGACGCGGTGGAAGCGGTTTTCCAGCGTCCGATTGTCGCGCGCGAGGATATGGACGGCATCAAAGTTTATCCGGAAGGCGCGGGATGGGTGATGGTGCGCGCTTCGGGAACCGAGCCGATGCTGCGCGTCTACGCGGAAACGGCGAGCGACGAAACGACGCGCCAGATCATCGAAATTGCCGTAAGGGCCGTGCGCGCGCTGTAGGCGGCGATTCCGCCCGCGCCGCCACGCCAAGGGACTTTGACGAACCAATGGAAGAAAGAAACGAAATGAGCCAGGGATCACCGCCGGGCGCGGAAGACGTGGCACGCGAGGGGCGCGCGAAGAGCTACGCCCGGCTGCATCGCCGGCTGGACCTGGCCGGATGGCTGCTCAATGCGCTGCTGCTGGTGCTGCTGCTGGCCGCTGGCTGGACGAAGGAGCTGCGGAATGTGGCGTACGGGGTCGCGTCCGCGCGGCCATTGGCGTTGCTCGTTTACCTTGCCATGATCGGCGCGATTTTCGAGCTGACCGGGCTTCCGTTCGATTATTACGGTGGATACGTGGTGGAAAAGCGGTTCGGGCTGTCGCGCATGACGCTGGGCGCATGGATCAAGGACAGCCTGAAATCGCTCGGCGTGGGAGCGGTGCTGGCAGCGGGACTCGGCGAACTCTTCTACTGGGCGCTCGCCGCGCACCCGGAAATGTGGTGGCTGCTGGTGGCCGTGGCGCTGATTCTCTTCGCGGTGTTGATGGCGCAATTGGCTCCGGTACTGCTCTTCCCGATCTTTTTCAAGTTCCGGCCGATCGAGAACGAGGAACTCGTCGAGCGGGTGCGGCGGCTCGGGGAGCGCTCGGGCGCGAGGGTCTCGACGGTGATGGAATGGAAGTTGGGAGAAAAGACGAGCAAGGCGAACGCGGCGCTCACGGGATGGGGAGCGACGCGGCGCGTGCTGCTGGCGGATACGCTGCTCGAGCGGCATAGCGCGGAGGAAATCGAAACCATCGTCGCGCACGAGCTCGGGCACCACGTGCATCGGGACATCCCGATGGCGATCGTGGTGCAATCGGCGCTCGTTGTCCTCTCGCTATGGGTGGTGAATTCCGTGCTGCTCTGGGCCACTCCGCTTTTCGGGTTTCGCGGCCTCGGGGATTTCGCCAATCTGCCGTTGGTACTGCTGGTGGTGACCGGAGTTTCCCTGGTGGCGCTGCCGGCGGTGAACGCATACTCTCGCTGGCGTGAACGCAACGCCGACCGGTTCGCCCTGGAACTGACGCGGAATCCCGCGGCGTTCATCAGCGCCATGCGCAAGCTGGCCGAACAGAATCTGGCGGAAAGCCAGCCGAGCCGTGTGGTGGAATTTCTGTTTCACGGGCACCCCTCGATCGCCAAACGCATCGCCTACGCGGAACAGGTGCAACGATGATAAGACGCTTTTACCAGCTCGACGTGTTCACTCGGCATCGCTATCGCGGCAATCCGCTGGCGGTCGTCACCGACGCCGACGGCCTTTCCGCAGCGCGGATGCAGGCGATCGCGCGGGAGATGAACCTGTCGGAGACGGTTTTCGTTCAGAAGCCGTCCACGGATCGCGCGCTCGCCCGGCTCCGCATCTTCACCACCACCTGCGAATTGCCGCTGGCTGGGCATCCGGTGATCGGAACGTGGTTTCTGCTGGCGCAATTGGGCGTCGTGCCGGCGCACGAAGGCCCGGTGCGGATTCAGCAGCAGACCGGAGCGGGACTCTTGCCGGTGGAAATTTTCTTCCAGCAAGGCAAGCCGCGCCTGGTGACGATGACCCAGGCTCCCGCGCGCTTCGAAGCCGCGAACCTCGACCGGCGCAAACTCGCGGCCGCGCTGGGCCTGCGGCCGGGCGACATCGACGGGAAACTGCCACTCGAATACGTATCCACGGGCATTTTCAACCTGATGGTACCCATCGCCCGCTACGCGGCGCTCTCACGCATCGAGCTGAACATCCCGGCGCTGCGCGTTCTGCTCGGGAAACGAAGCGTGATGGCCTATTGCTTCGTCGCGAAGGAGCGGCCGGTGCGGGCGCGGGGCATGTTGCCCTGGGGCATCGCGGAAGATCCCGCGACCGGCTCGGCCGCCGGTTCGTTGGGCGCGTATCTGGTGCGGCACGGAAAACTGAAGGCCGGCGAGCTGATGCATATTCAGCAGGGCGTGGAAATGGGCCGGCCGAGCGAAATTTACGTCAGCGTGATGCAAATGGATTCGCAACTGGTGCCGCGCGTGAGCGGAGCGGCGGTTTGCGTGCTCAAGGGGCAGATCGAGACGTAACGAAGAAGGCTGAACGGGCTGGCCTGGAGCCGGCCGCGACGCGAACGGAAAACGTCAGGAAGCGGTTCGTTTACGAGCAGTGCGAGCCGATAGCTTCGAGCAGAGCTCGCCGAGCGTTTCCTGTTCGCGGGCGCTGAGGTGGCCCATCACAGCGACTACCGACGTTGCGTAGCCCGGCAAAATCGAGCGCAGCAGGATGCGGCCTTTGGGCGCCAAGGCCACCGTTTCTTCGCTTCCGCGGCCGCGAGCGGGTTTGCGACGCACCAGGCCGCGTTTTGCTAGATTCGCCACAGCACCACTCAGATCGCCCGATCCGCGCAAAACCCGGCGGCCGAGATTCTCGAGCGATTGCGATCCGCCCTCGCCGAGCGCTTCGAGAACAACGAACTCGATGGGCGTGAGATTGTAAAGAGCGAGCGGGCGCGTCGCTTCGGCGAGAGCGCCTTCTCCTGCCCGGAGCAGTTTCACATATGCGGCGAGCGCTCGCGCGTCGCTTCTCATTCCTCGGTACGTTTTCGCCACGAAACTCCCTCTGCGACCCGGCTGGTGCGCCGCCTGATCATACCGGAGAGAACGCCCCGAACAAAGCGCAGCGGATTCCCGAAGGGACGACGAGATCTCCCTCCATTTTCGCGCCATAGGCCGGAATTACGCCGCGGAATTGGGGCAGAGGCGCACGAAGTGCTACCGCCCTGCCGGCGCCGCCGAAGGAAATGCGCTTCTCATCGCCCGACGATACTTGTCAAACCCCGCCCGGCCAGCGGGAGTCAGCCGGAGCAACGTCTGGGGTACCTTCCCGCGATAGGTCTTTTCAATCTCCACGTACCCAGCAGCCTCGAGGCGGGAAAGATGGCTCGAAAGATTTCCCTTGTTCATGCCGGTCTCATGTAGCAGGTAAAGAAAGTCGCATTCCTTCACTGCCGCAAGCAGGGCAACGATCATCAGCCGTCCGGGC
>JAKAOH010000020.1 GCA_021812285.1 Acidobacteriota bacterium
CGCGGCGCTGCCGTCGAACGTGACCCCGCGGGTGGCGGAGTGGAACCTGCAACTGGAACGCCAGCTCAGCCCAAACATGTCGCTCAGCCTGGGCTACGTCGGCGACCACGGGTACCACGAGATGGCCTACTACAACTACAACGCTCAGCCGTTCGGCGAGCCGGTGCACGGGTCCACGCCGGCCGGGCCGAACCAGTTCAATCCCTGCGCCTCGAACCTGACGATCAATTTCCCCTGCCTGGGCGGGGTGACGGTGCAAAGCACCTCGGCCACTTCCGACTACAACTCGATGCAGGTCGAGTTCGAGCGCCGGATGACGGCCGGATGGCAATTCACCGGCTCGTTCACTTGGCAGAAAATTCTGGATACGGCGTGCGGCGCGTTCGATTGCACCGCGCCGCAGGATTACCTGCTGCTCAACCAGGACCGCGGCTATTCGCAGCTCGATCAGCCGTACGTGATGGTGCTGAGCTCGCTCTACCACCTGCCGTTCGGGCGGGGAATGCGGTGGGGCACGCACTGGTCGCGGCCGGTGGACTTGGCGCTGGGCGGCTGGCAACTCAACGGGATTTACACGCTGGCGGCGGGCTTGCCGTTCGATACTTCGGTTGGCGGCAGCTCTAACGAGGTGCTGCGCCCCAACGCTTCCTGTTTGCCCTCTACGCAGCCGGGCAATCTGAACCAATACGTCTCCAGCGGAACCTGCCTGTCGGCCCCTGCAGCGACGCTCTATCCCGACGGCAGCGTCGTCGCCAACGCCCCCGGCACGGCCGCTCGCAACCTGCTGTTCGGCCCCGGCTACTCGAACATGGATCTTTCCCTGTCGAAGAGCTTCGCGTTGACCGAAACAGCGAGGTTCGAGTTCAGCATCCAGGCCTACAACCTGACCAACACGCCTCACTTCGGCCAACCGAACGGGACGATCGGCAGCTACCAGAGCTCCTGCGCGCAGTCCGGCGCAACGGCTCCCTGCGCGCCGGTCTTTCAGCCAAACCCGTTCTTCGGACAAATCACCAGCACGCTTCCTTATTCGAACCGCCAAATCGAATTGGGAGCGAGGATCATCTTCTGAGGCAACTCTGGCGCGAGGGAGCGAGCCCCCGCGGCTCGCTCCCTTGACTCTTCAGTTCCGTGCGTCAACCAGGAATGCGGCGCGGGAAATTGAGCGCGGCACGGACGATCTGAAATCCTGCACCTTTACAGGGCGATCCGCCATCTGTGACTTGATATGCGCCAGTCTCCACATGCCGCCGGCCGCGGCCCGGTGCTTCGAGCCGGGACCGCCGCGCTGTGCGCCGCGCTCTTTGCCGCGGCGCCGGCGGCGTGGTGCGGCACGAGTACGGCGGCGCGCGATTCCGCGGCGAGCGTAACCCGCCGCTCCGGCGCGGGGCCGGAAGTCACGAAAATCGAGCCGCCCAATTGGTGGACGCCGCTGACCAGGCATCTGATGCTGCTCGTCTACGGACGCAATCTGACCGGAGCGCGGATCGCTTGCCGCTATTCCGGCGCGAGTGTCGAGCGCTCCCGCGTGACCGACCGTGGACGCTACCTTTTCGTCTGGCTGCGGTTCGAGCGCAACGCCCGCCCGGGCGTGATGCCCTGCCAAATTCGGACACCAAGTGGAAACGCCGAGATTCGCTACCACTTTGACGCGCCGACCAATCCGCGCGGCAAATTTCAGGGCCTGACGCCCAGCGACGTTCTCTACCTCATCATGGTGGACCGCTTCGCCGATGGCGACACGGCCAACGACCACCTGGCGTCAATGCCGGGCACGTTCGACCGCAAGAAGCCGCGTGCGTACCACGGCGGGGATTTGCGCGGAATCGAGCGGCATCTGGGCTATCTGCGGCGGCTGGGTGTGACGTCGCTGTGGCTGACGCCGATCGTGGCCAATAACCCCGATTCCGCGCGGGACTACCACGGCTACTCCGCCTACGACGAATACGAAGTGAATCCGCATTTCGGCAATCTGGCGGATTTGCACAATCTCGTCGCGGCGGCGCACCGCGACGACATCAAGATGCTGCTCGATATCGTCGTGAACGACGTAAGCCCGCGCAATCCGTGGGTCGTCCATCCGCCCGAGCCGGATTGGTTTCACGGCACGCCGGCGCATCACACCGCGGCTTCGTCCGATTTCCAGTATCTGGCCGATCCGCACGCGCCGCCGCGCCTGTGGCGCAACGTGGTGAACGGCTGGTTCGCCGACATTCTGCCGGACATGAATCTCACAAATCCGGACGCAGCGCGCTATTTCATCCAGGTGAGCGTGTGGTGGGCGGAAGAAACGGGGATTGATGGTTTCCGGCTGGACACGTTTCCTTACGTTTCGCGGACGTTCTGGTCGGAATATCACGCGGAACTGCATCGGCTGTTTCCGCGCTTATTCACCATCGGCGAAGTGTTCAACCCCGATCCCGACGTCGTTTCGTTTTTCGCCGGTGGGCGCAACGAGTTCGACGGCATCGATACCGGGGTGAACACCGTTTTCGATTACCCGTTTTTTTTCGCTCTGCGCAAGGTGGTGCTCGCGAACGCCCCGGTGGAAACGATGGTGAGCGTGCTGGCGCATGACCGCTTGTATCCCCATCCACAGGAACTGGTGACGTTTTTGGGCAATCACGACGTGGCGCGATTCGCCAGCGCCCCGGGAAGCTCGGCCGCGCGGCTGGAACTCGCCCAAGCGATCGTCCTGACGATGCGCGGGATTCCACAGCTTTATTACGGAGACGAAATCGGCATGACCGGCGGAAACGATCCCGACAATCGCCACGATTTCCCCGGCGGTTTCCCGGGCGACCGGCGCGACGCCTTCACCGCGGCGGGGCGCACGCCGGCGGAGCAGGCGATTTTTTCCCGCCTCCGGCGGATGCTGCGCCTGCGCCGCGAAAATCCGGCGCTCCGCCAGGGCAAACTGTGGGATATCGCCTGGGACCGCCATGCGTTCGCCTACGCCCGCGTGAGCTCCGGCGAAAAGGTGCTGGTCGTTTTCAACGCGGGAAGAAAGGAAGACACGCTCGAACTCCGGTTCGGCCAAACGCCGCTCGCGGGCGCGAAGGAATTGACGCCGCTGCTGGGCGGAAGTCCCCTGGCCGTCGCGGGCGATCGCCTGCGGATTTCGCTGCCGCCGGCCGGATTCGAGCTCTACCGGGTGCACTAGATGAAGCGCAACGCGAAAATCGGCCTTTGGCTCGCGAAATGGAAAAACGGGGCGCCCGGTTGGACGCCGAATTCCCCCGCGGAACGGCAATACCCGCGCGGGAAGATCCGCGCTGGATTCGCGGCGCTGCCGTTTTACGTTTTGCTGCTCGCGCCGCTCCTGCTGCATGGTCAGGCGGCTCGGCCGGGGACCGGATCGGCGCCGGGAGGGCCCGGCAATTTGCCGACGTGGACGCCGGCGAATAAGGACGGGCTCGGCACGTCCATCACGACGCAATCGAAGGTGTGGTTCACGCTCGAAGGCGGAATCTTGACCGAAGTCTACTATCCGCGCGTGGACGCGGCGGACGTGCGCACGCTGGAATTCGCGGTGAGCGACGGTAAACGCGTCTGGATCGAATCGCGCGACATGCGGCACAAGCTGGTGCGGCTGTACGGCCGGTCGCTGCTCTTCCGCCAGATCAGCTCCGATCGTGCCGGCCGTTTCAACATCACGAAGACGTACGCCACCGATCCCGAGCGGAACACGCTGCTCATCCATGTGCGTTTCTCGGCGCCGCCCAGCGACGCGCTGTACGTGCTTTATCATCCCGCACTGGAAAATTCGGGGTATGGGAATACGGGAGCAAGCGAAGCGGGCGCGCTGGTGGCGCGGAAACCGGGCGCGGCGTCGGCGCTGGTTTGCTCGAGCGGGTTCGCGGAAATGGCGAACGGGTTCGACGGCGTGAACGACGGCTACACCGACCTGATGGTGCACCGGCGGCTCACGTGGCGCTACGCGCGCGCGGCCGACGGCAACGTGGTTCAGACGGCGCGGATCGCCTTGCCGGCGCATTTCACGCTGGCGCTGGGCTTTGGGAAAACGCCGGAGCGGGCGATCGCGGCGGCGCGCGCGAGCCTGACGCGAGGATTCGCGGCAATTCGAACGCAATACGACGCGGGCTGGGCGCGCTACCTGAAGCGCCTGGTTCGCGTGAGCCCGTCCTACGAGCGGGAATTCGAGCTGGCGGCGATGGTCATTCGCGCCAGCGAAGACAAGACGTATCGCGGCGCGATCGTCGCTTCGATGAGCATTCCGTGGGGCTACGCGGTGTCGTCGGCCAAGCCAAACGTCGGCGGCTACCATCTGGTGTGGGCGCGCGATCTTTACGAAGCGGCCACTTCCCTGATGGTCGCGGGCGATGTGAAAACCGCGCGGCGCGCCCTCGCTTACCTCTATAACGTTCAGCAGGAACCCGACGGCAGTTTTCCGCAAAATAGCTGGCTCGACGGCAAACCCTACTGGACGGCCCAGCAAATGGACGAGGACAGCTATCCGATGATTCTCGCCTGGCAACTCGGCCAGACCGATCGCGCGACCTGGGAAAGGCACGTGCGTCCGGAAGCCGATTACGTCGTGGAACACGGACCGGCGACGCAGGAAGATCGCTGGGAGGAAGTTTCCGGCTATTCGCCATCCACGATGGCCGCGGAGATCGCGGGTCTGGTTTGCGCTTCGGCAATCGCCCGGAAAAACGGGGCGACGGCGGACGCGCGCAAATACCTGGAAACGGCCGACGATTGGGCGTCGCATCTGGAAAAATGGCTCGTCACCACCACCGGCGACCTGGGCGGACCGCTCGCCAGGCGCGGCTATTACATGCGCATCGATAACAACACGAACCCCAACGACGGCTACCGCATGGACGTGCACAATGGCGGTGGATTGTGGGATGAACGCGACGTCGTGGACCAGGGATTTCTGGAGTTGGTGCGGCTGGGCATCCGGCCGGCGAATAATCCCATCATCGAAAATTCCCTCCGCGTGATTGACGAAACGATTCGCGTGGAAACTCCCTACGGCCCCTGCTTTCATCGTTACAACCACGACGGATACGGCGAGACCTTTTTCGGCGGACCGTGGATGGGCAAAGGCATCGGGCGCGTGTGGCCGGTTTTCACCGGCGAGCGCGGCGAATACGAAGTGGCCCTGGGCTCGAATCCCACGCCGTACATCCAGGCGATGCTGCATTTCGCCAACGACGGCGGAATGATTCCCGAGCAGGTTTGGGACCGCGCCGATCCCACTTCCTACAATTTCGTATTTGGAAAGGGCACGGGCAGCGCGACGCCGCTCGTCTGGAGCATGGCGCAATTCATGCGCCTCGTGGTGGACGCGCAAGAGAAACGGATCGCGGAGCAGCCGGCGATTGTCGCGCGCTATTTCCTCGACCATGCGCCGGCGGCTTCGCTGGGCTTGCCGACGCTCCCGCGAGGCCCGGGTTCTGGCACCGGGAGATGAGACGGCCGGAACCGGGTTCCTGAAGCGCAACACCCTGGCGGGAAGAACGCCGCGAAAGTCGTGCGATACTGGCTTCGCCGTGATTTCCCGGGCGAACCTGCGCGCCTGCTTCTGGCGGCTCGCTGCCGCAATCGCGTTTCTCTGCTTGGTGTGCGTTTTCAGTCCCAGCGCCGCCGCCATTCCGCCAGGAAAGGCCGTGGTGAAATCGGCCACGATCGCCGTCTATTCCCAGATGGATTCATCGAGCGGCGTGGTGCGCACGTTCCAGAAAGGCGATTCGCTTTTCGTGAATCTGGAAATCGCGGGCGCAACGGGCGATTGGTGCAGCGTGAGCCTGGCCGCGCACGCGGCCCCGCTCGGCTACGCGGCGTGCGGCGATCTGGAAGTTTCCATGCCGCATTTCACCGTGTCGCCTTCCCTGCCCGAACCCACGGTGCTCACCGGCACGCCAACGGGCGGCGAGGCGAATTCGCCGGCGAGCGCCGGCTCCGCGAATGGAGAAAAGCTCCAGATATCGATCGGCATGCCGTCGCCGCAGGCGAAAGAAGCTTATAAAAAACTGCAATCGCAAGTGGTGACCCAGGACGGCGTCAACACGGTCAAACTCGAAGCCCTGGACGCCGCGGCGCAAAACGGCTCGCCGACGGCGATGGACCTGGCGGCGCTGGGACACATCCTGGCCGGGCAATACCACTATTCGCAAAACGACAACAGCCGCGCCGAAGACCAGTTCCGGGCGGCGATCGCGCTTTCGGCGAAAAATCCGAAACTGCTCGAGCTGGACCTGCTCGATTTGGCCGCGGTGCATCTCCGCTTGAGCGAATATTCCGACGCGCTGCGCTCGCTCGACCGCGTGCGGCAAATCGCTCCCCGCTCGGCCGTGGCAGCCACGCTTGCCGGTTGGGCCGATTACGGATTGGATCGCGTGGACAAAGCAATTCAGGAATGGCAGCTCTCGCAGCAGATCGCGCCCAACCCGGGCGTCGCGGCGCTGCTCGCCAAGGCCGAACGCGACCAGAAAGTCGAACGCGGCTTCCACGAAGGCGAAACGACCCATTTCATCCTCCACTACGAGGGCGGCGCGATGCCCGAACTCGCCCAGGCGGTGATGGGCGCGCTCGACAAGGATTTCGAGACGATCGAAGACACGCTCGGCTATACGCCGCCCGAACCGATCGCGGTGATCCTCTATACGAATAGGCAGTTTTTCGATGTGACCCGCGCGCCGAGCTGGGCCGATGGCATCAATGACGGGCGCATCCGAGTGCCGGTGCAGGGCGAATCGCGGATGACGCCGCAGCTCGAAATGGTGCTGAAACACGAACTGACGCACAGCTTCATCACGCAGATGACGCAGGGCCGCGCGCCCACCTGGCTGCAGGAGGGCCTGGCGCAATGGATGGAAGGCCTGCGAACGGGCGGAGAGGCGCAAATCCTGGTGCGTCTCTACGACGCGAAAAAGATTCCGCCGCTCGCCGACCTGGAAGGCCCGTGGAGCGGATTCAATGCGGTGCAGGCGACGGTGGCCTACGGATGGGCGCTCGCCACGGTGGAAGCGATCGTCGCAAACGACCAGATTTGGGGCCTGCGCCAGCTATTGCAAGATTTGACGCAGGATTCGAGCACGGCTGCCGCCGTCCGCGATTCGTTGCAATTGACGTATCCCGCGCTCGACCAGCTCACCGCCCAGTATCTGAAAAAGGCCTACCTGCAATAGACCAATCGCGTAGCAAAGGGCGCGGATTTGCGCGGGCCGTCACGAAGCTGGTCATCCCGAGCAAAACGAGGGACCTGCTTTTCCCATGTGCCGCATCCGTCGTAGCGCCGGCACCTGCGCCTTTCGCATCTGCGTCCTCTGCATCTGCGCTCTTTGCATCTGCGCCTTTTGCATCCCGATGCTTTCCATCGGGACCGCGACTCCTATCGGGACCGCGACTCTCGGCGTCTTTGGTAGCCACGACACGCTTTTCGTGTCGTGGGGGCATTCGGCCACCCTGGCAGTGGCGCCGGCGTTTCCGTTCTTTGCAGCTGCGTCTTCCCATCTGCGTCTTTGCATCTGCGCCTTTCGCACCCCGATGCCCTCTATCGGGACCGCGCTTCCTATCGGGACCGCGAACTCCCGAAGCGAAGTGTGGGTGCCCAAGTCTTCCGGCGATCCGTGCCGGAAGGCTGGGCCGCATTCCCACCTCGACCGCCTGCCTCGCCGTAGCTTCGATATTGGCGTCGACGCGAGGAGTCCCGATTCATGCCAATCGGGAAGGCGGGCTTGCCGGCCGTAGCTTCAGCGTAGGCGGGCCGCCACCAAGTCTGGTCACCCCGACCAAAACGAGGGATCCACCTCTCCCGCCTGCCGCAACTCCCCGAAGCCTCCTTACGTAGAACCACCCCTCGCGCTCCGAGTCGCATCGCGCGAAAATGTCGTCGCGCGCGGAAAACAGCGGCCCTTCACCCGCACGCAGGAGGAAGCGTCACATGCCGAGCCTCGCATCGAGCGGAATCCGTTTCACTCGCCCGAGGACTGCCGCCACTCCGAATTCAGGCCTCATCACTTCCTCAGAGGAGGCTCAAAAAATGACACCCTGGAAAAATTATCTTGTTGAAACAAAACCACCTATCGGATTTTTTGCTCGACCACCTG
This sequence comes from Acidobacteriota bacterium, assembly GCA_021812285.1. GTDB lineage: Bacteria > Acidobacteriota > Terriglobia > Acidiferrales > UBA7541 > JAKASX01. Next base: position 8,082 of record JAKAOH010000020.1, read on the forward strand.
TGTCACCCTGCGGGAGGCCATCCGAAGCCCCTTTTTTGCCTCATTCGCCGGACCAACTGCGTCGCTTGTTCCTCGAAAAACCGCCCCGCAAGGCCTCCCGAGGCGCTTCCAGGCGATTCTGTCACCGCAGGCCCCGTCGGGTTCGTGCTCATTCCGCCGCGCTTTACCTCCCCGACGGCACCGGACATTCTCACCTTGCACTGGCAGGTCGGCAACGAGCGTTGACACTCCCTCCGGCGCGACTTAGGCTAGAAACGAACGTTGAAGGGCCGAGTTTCGTGTCGCCGGCATGCGCAAAGGCGCTCGCGATACGCCGGTCGCGCCACCAGGACCCGATGGACATTTTCGAGGAAATCGTTCGATTGCGCCGCGAAGGGCGCAGGGCCGCGCTGGCGACGATCGTGCGCGTGAACGGCTCGATTCCCAGCTTCGAGAGCTCGCGGATGCTGGTCCGCGAAGACGGCTCGATCGCCGGGACGGTGGGCGGAGGGTGCGTCGAAGCCGAGGTGTGGGCGGCGGCGAAAGAGGTGATGCGGTCCGAACGCCCGCGCAGCCTGAATTTCAATTTGAATAATGATCCCTCCTACGACACCGGACTCATCTGCGGCGGCACGCTGGAAATTTTCGTCGAGCCGGTTCTTCCCGCGCCGCAGCTGGTGCTCTTCGGAGGCGGCCACGTTTCTTTGGCGCTGGCGCGGATGGCGACGCAGGCTGGATTCGAAATCGCTGTCGCCGACGACCGCGAATCGTTCGCGAACCGCGAGCGGTTTCCGATGGCCCGCTACGTCTACACGACGTTCGAGGACGCATTCCAGAAAATCCGGCCGAATTCCTCGACGTACCTGGTGATCGTGACGCGCGGACACAAGGACGATATGCGCGTGCTGGAATGGGCGATCGGCACCGAGCCGCGCTACATCGGGATGATCGGCAGCCAACGCAAAGTGATCGCCATTTATCGCGCGCTCGAAGCCAAGGGCGTGCCGGTCGAGACGTTCACGCGCGTGCACGCGCCGGTGGGCATCGAGATTGGCGCCGAGACGCCGGAAGAGATCGCGGTGAGCATTCTGGCTGAACTTATCGCTGAGCGGCGCGGCGCCTCGGCCGTGCGGCACAAAACCGTGCAAATCGCGGCGAAATCGGCGGCTCCGGCGGCGCGCGGCTGACGCGATGCTCGCCGCGGTCATCCTCACCGGCGGGGAATCGCGACGGATGGGCTCGCCGAAGGCGCTGCTTCCCTACCGCGGCAAAACGTTTCTCGAACATCTGCTCGAAATCACCACGCATCCGCGCATCGGCGTGCAGCGCGTTGTGACAGGCGCGGACCACGCCGAAATTACCCACGGCGTCGCGCTGCCGCCCGGGGTGGTGGTGGTGAACCGGCGGTGGCAACGGGGCCAGCTGTCATCCATTCGCGCGGCGATCGAGAGCCTGCGCTCGATGGAAACCGAAGGGATGCTGCTGGCGCTGGTGGACCATCCGCTGGTGACGCGAGACGTCGTTGCGGCGCTGATCGCCGCGTTCGACGGCTCGCCGCGTTCGATCGTCGTGCCCGTTTGGCGCGGACGGCGCGGGCATCCGGTGATCTTTCCCGCGCGGCTCTATTCGGAGCTGTACGCCGCGCCGGAAGACGTGGGCGCGCGAGCCGTGCTTTGGGCGCACAAGAACGAAGTGGTCGAAGTTCGCACCGAAGAAGAAGGCGTGGTGCTGAATATCAACGACCGGGATACGTTAGAGCGGCTGTTTCCTTCGGATTCGACCGCCTGACGCCGGCCCAAACTCAACGCGAGCGGGCGAGGAGGGCTGCGACGGCGTCCGAAGCGAGTTGGGCGCCGTGGCGCGTGGCCGGTTCGAGCCCGCCAAGCTGATTTTCCAGCAATTCCGGCGCGATCGCGCGGGCTTCGACGAGCGTGCGGCCCACGAGAAGTTCGCTGACGAGCGACGCGCAGGCCATCGAGACGACGCAGCCGCGCGCCTGGAAACGTGCGGCCGTGATGCGGCCGTTTTCGACGCGAATCGCGAGGCGCAGAATATCGCCGCAAACCGGATTTTCCACATCCACTACGGCGGTCGCATCGGCGAGTTCGCCCGCATTGCGCGGGTGCTCGAAATGTTCGAGGACGGCGGGACTGAACATCGCAGGCAGTATGGCAAAGCGAGCGGGGAGCGCGCAACGCGGCGCCGGGCCGGAGACGTTCGCGCCATGGTACCGAAGATGGATTGACCGGGCGCGCGACGCGCCGGAAAATTTCGGGCGGAAAGGTACGATCCGCCATTTTTCGGCACAGGGAATTCTGGCTCATCTCCATCGGTGTGATTCTTGCCGGCGCGGGCGTAGGTTTGGCCCACTCCCACCCGTCCGCTTTCGGGCGGGCGAGCGCGTTTTTGCCGGAGATGTATGCCGCCGCACTCGCGAGCTACTTGTATTGGCGCCGGGCGGCGAACGCGCGCGGGCGCGAACGATTGTTCTGGCGGCTGTGGGCGGCGGGATTCGTGCTGTTTCTGGCGAGCGACTTGGTGGGCCTGGTCGAATGGTCGCATCTATTCGGCTCGGGAACGCAAACTCTGAAGCTGACGGTTTCGTTCCTGCCGGAAGCGGCGATGATGGGCGCGCTGGTGATCCAGCCGGAGGTGCGGGAGCGGGAACTGCGGGATCCGGTGGTGGGGTATGAAGCGGCGTTGGTCGGGCTGTGGTGGGTTTATTTATATCTGGTGTTCGTCACGCCCTGGCGCGCGATTTCCGCAAACCCGGCGCATTTCTGGGCTTCGCTCGTCGGATTGCACAACGCGCAAAATATCGCACTCGTGATCTGGCTGGCGTGGCTGGGGCTCTCGTCGGAAGGCCGATGGCGGCGCTGCTACTGGAGCCTGGCCGGAGCCGTGGGGCTGCTGGCAGCGACGATCAGGCCGATGTATCGGAACCTGGATTTGCGGCTGCCGCAGCCGACGATGATTTTCGAGGCGCTGGTGAGCGGAGCGCTGCTGTGGATGGCGCTGGGGCCGGCGATCGCGGGTGAGGAAGAGGAAGCAGGAAGCGAACCGGCGAAAGCGCGCGCGGCGGAACTCGGAGCGGGCGGATGGCTGGCTTCGCTGACGGCGCTGGGTATTCCGGTGCTGGCAATCTGGCTGCGGCTGCGGCATTCCTATCCGCTGGCGATCCGGCATTACCAACTGATGGTTTCCTTCGCCACGCTGGTGGCGAGCGCGTGGATCCTCTATCAATGGCAGGCGGTTTCCGACCGGCACGGCGAACGGCTGGTGGTGGAGCTGGAAGATTCGCTGCGGGGAGTGAGCCGGTTGCAGGGGCGCTTCGCCGAGGCGGAAAAGCTGGTATCGCTGGGGCATCTCGCGGCGGGTGCGGCGCACGAAATCAATAATCCCGTGGCGGCGATGCTGGGCTACGCGGAACTGATTCGCGCGGACGAAGGCGCGGGCGAGCGCACGCGCGAACTGGGGCGCAAGATCGGCGAACAGGCGCGGCGCATCCGGACGCTGGTGCACAACCTGCTGAGCCTGGGCGAACAGGCGAGCTTCGAGGTGCAGCCAGTGGACGTTTCGAAGCTTGTGCAAAGCGCGGCGGACCTGCGCCGGCTAAGCGGGCGGCAAACGGCTGAGACGCGGCTGCGCTTCGAGGCGCAGCCCGCGCAGGTGCGGGGCGACCCCGACAAATTGCTGCAAGTGTTTTACCGGCTGCTGCTGGCGCTAGCGAAAAACGGCGGGGCGGCCATCGAGGCGAACGTGCGGATGGAATCCGGCGGCAAACGCGTGGTGGTGGAATTCATCGAGCAGCACGGGGAAACGACGACCGCGGAGATTTCCGACGCGCAGAAGGCGCAATCGGGCGAAGGAATGAGCCTGGGGGTCTGCTACACGATTGTCAAGGAGCACGGTGGCACGCTGCTGCACGAAAATCTTTCGAGCGGGCGCCGTAGCTTTCGCGTGGAATTGCCCGGGCTGGACGTGGCTCCGCCGGCTTAGGCTGAACCCTGCCTTCCCTTGCTGGTGAATGCGCAAGCGCGGAATCGGTTGTCGGCTTGTACGCATGCCGATAGAATCGGCAACCGATGCTCGCTTCCCTCTCAAAGCGGCCCGCGCGGCCGCGGATCGTCTCGCTGGCGCCTTCGGTGACGTCGATTCTGGTGGCGCTGGGCGCGCGTCGCGATCTGGTCGCGGTGAGCCGGTGGTGCCGGCAAGTGGCGCCGGTCGAGGGACTGCCGGCGCTGGGCGACGCGTGGGCCACGGAAACGAAACCGATCGAGCGGTTGCGGCCGACGCTGATTATCGGTTCAGTTCCCTACCGAGCGGAAACCCTCGAGAAATTGCTGGCGATTCCCGCGCCGTTTCTGGCGACGAATCCCCGAACGCTTGCCGATGTTTACGCCGAGATTCACCTGCTCGGCGCGGTGATTGGCCGGAGCGCGGCAGCGGCACGGCTGGAGCGCAAGATGCGCGCGGCGCTGGGCGATGTGGCGCGGCAGGCCGCGCGCGCGCTCGACCGGCCGCGCGTTTACGCCGAGTCGTGGCCGAATCCCCGCATCAGTTCCCCGCCCTGGGTCGGCGAGCTGATCGAAATGGCGGGCGGAAAAATGGTTTTGCCGGCGGGAAAGCGCGTTTCGGACGAGGAGGTTCGACGGGCGCGGCCGGACGCGATCGTGCTCGCGTGGGCGGCGGCGGGAGCGCGTTCGCGGCGGGAATCGGCGCTCGAAAACCCCGCGTGGCAAGCGGTGCGGGCGGTGCGTACCGGGCGCGTATTCGTCGTTCCCGATCATTTATTAAACACGCCGGGTCCGCCGCTCGTCGAAGGAGCGCGGGCGCTTTTGCGCGTTTTGCATCCGGAAATCCGGCTATTCGGTTCGCGCGGCGTTTAGAGCGACGAGCATTTCGCCCGCGCGAGGGGGAGATCAAATGGAAATCGAGCGGGGGACCATGCGCGCGCCCGAACTGGGTCCGGAATGGCTGAATTCGGCGCCGCTCTCGACGAGAGGACTGCGCCGCAGCGTGGTGCTGGTGGATTTCTGGGATTACACGTGCGTGAATTGCCTGCGCACACTTCCCTATCTGGCCGCGTGGCACGAGCGGTACGCGCCGACGGGCCTGGTGACGATGGGGGTGCACACGCCGGAATTCGCGTTCGCGCAGTCGCGCGAACTGGTGGAAGCGGCGGACGAAAGCGGGACGGAGTAGCGCGGCGATGCGAGTGGTTGCAGCGGCAATCGAGCGCGAGGGTCGGCTGCTGGTGGGGCAGCGGCGGAGCGGGGACCGCTTCGCGCTGCAATGGGAATTTCCGGGCGGAAAAGTGAGCGAAACGGAAACACTCGAAGCAGCGCTGGCGCGGGAACTGGAAGAGGAACTGGGAGTGCGAGCGAGCGTGGAGCGCGAGCTGTATCGAACGCGGCATCGGTACCGCGAACTGAGCGGCGAACTCGAGCTGGTGTTTTTCGCGACGCGGATCGAAGGCGAACCGGTGAACCTGGCGTTCGAGAAGATCGAGTGGGTGGAGCGCGAACGGCTGGGATCGCTCGATTTTCTGCCGGCCGATCGCGAATTCGTCGCGCGGCTCGCCGCGGGCGAATGGAGCGGCGAATGAGTGCGAACGGCGCATTGCGGGCCGCGTCTGCGGCCTCGGAGGCCGAGATTTTGATGGTATACTTTTCAAGATTCAACGAAAACAATCGGCAATCGAGCCGAGAGGAGAACCGATGGCGACGAAAGTGAATCGCGCGACGGCGGTGCGGGAAGCGCCGGCTTCGCGTCATTCGCCGGAATTGCTCCTCGGCCTTTACCGGATGATGGTGAAGTGCCGGATGTGCGATGAGAAGGCGCGCATCCTGTTCAAACAGGGGAAATACGCCGGCAATTTTTATTCGAACGTGGGTCAGGAGGGGGGAGAAGTCGGCGGGGCATTCAGTTTGCGAAAAGACGATTGGGTCGCTCCATCGCATCGCGACTGGACATCCTGCATCGTGAAGGGCGCACCGTTGAAGGCGTGTTTCGCCCAGCTGTACGGCAAGACCGACAGCCCGGACCGCGGCAAATCCACTCCCGCGCACATGGGCTATCCCGAATTGCACATCATCACGCCAGCCAGCACGATCGCGGCGCAGTTGATGATCGGCACGGGCGTGGCGTGGGGCCTGAAGCGCCAGGGGAAGGATAGCGTGGTGGTTTCGTACTGCGGCGACGGCGCGACCAGCATCGGCTGGTTCCACGAAGCGCTGAATTTCGCCGGCGTGCACAAGCTGCCGATGCTTTACGTGGTGCAGAACAACCTGTGGGCGGAATCGGTGCCGCTGCGGCTGCAAACCGCGCTGACCGACCTTTCCGACCGAGCCAAGGGCCACGGCATCACCGGCGTTTCCGTGGACGGCAACGACATTCTGGCCGTCTACGAAGCCGCGACCAAGGCGATCGCCCGCGCGCGCGCCGGGCAGGGACCCACCGTGCTCGAATGCAAGACGTACCGATGGTACGGCCATTCGGAAATCGATCCGGCGAAATACCGCATGCCGGAAGAACTGGCCGAATGGAAGAAGAAAGATCCGATTCCGCGCTTCGAAAAATACCTCGCCGACCGCAAGCTCCTGAACGACCAGATCAAAAAGCAGGTCCGCGACGAAATCACCCACGAAATCGACCAAGCGGTCGAATTCGCCGAAAACAGCCCGTATCCGGCGCCGGAAGAGGCGCTCGAGCACATCTGGGCGTGAGAGGACCCGAGCGCAGACATGGCACGGACGATTACCTTTATTGACGCGATCAATGAGGCGCTTCACCAGGAGATGGAACGCGATTCGCGCGTCTGCATCCTGGGCGAGGACCTCGGCATGGGCGGCGGCGTATTCAAGGCGACCGCCGGCCTTTACCAGAAATTCGGCGAGGAACGCGTTCTCGATTCTCCCCTCGCCGAGGGCATCATCATCGCCGCGGCGATCGGCGCTTCGCTGGTCGGCTACCGGCCGGTGCCGGAAATCCAATTCGCCGATTTCATCGGCGACGCCGTGGATCCGATCCTGCAGCAGGCGGCGAAACTCCGCTACCGCAGCGCGGGCGGCTATTCCTGCCCGATCACGATTCGCGTGTGCTGGGGCGGCGGAACGGGCGGCGGGCTCTACCACTCGCAGGAGAACACCACCTGGTTCGCGCACGAGCCGGGCATCCGTGTGCTGGCGCCTTCGACGGCTTACGACGCCAAAGGCATGCTGATCGCCGCGATTCGCGACGAGAATCCGGTGCTCTTCTTCGAGCACAAGAAACTCTACCGCACGGCGAAGAGCGAAGTACCCGAGGAACCTTACACCGTTTCGCTCGACGAAGCCGCGGTGCGGCGTCCGGGACGCGACATGACCGTGCTGACCTATGGCTACATGGCCAGCGTGGTGATGGAAGCGGCCGAGGAAATGGCGAAGCGTGGCGTAGAGGCCGAAGTGGTGGACCTGCGCACGCTCGCGCCGCTCGACAAGAGAACGATCGTGGAATCGGTGCGCAAAACCAACCGCTGCCTGATCGTCCACGAGGATACGAAAACCCTCGGCATCGGCGCCGAGCTTTCGGCGATCCTGAACGAGGAAGCGTTCGACGATCTGGACGCTCCGATCATGCGCGTCACCGGGCCCGACATACCGCCGGTGCCCTTCAGCCCGCCACTGGAGAAATTCTTCATGGTGGACAAGGACAAGGTGATGGCGGGTATGGAGAAACTGGCAGGGTACTGACGCCAGCAGGCCGAATTCGTATTCGACGAACGGCCGCAAAGGAACACAGCCTAGCCGCCAGAAGGCGGCGAGCCAGGAATGGCTGTGCCACTTGCGGCCGTTCGTGTTTTTTGCGATGACGCGGGTCAGCGCGACGAAAACTTTGCTCGGGCCAATTCGGAGCGAAATCTTCAGGTGAGCATGCGGCCGCCATCGACGAGGATCGTCTGGCCAGTGATGAATTCCGATTGAATCAAGAACAGGACGGTTTCGGCGATGTCGTCGCCGGAGCCGACTTTCGCGAGCGGAGTGCGGCGAATGTAGCCCTGGTCGATTTCCTCCTCGGGAAACTGGATTTTTCCGGGCGCGACGCTATTGACCGCGATTTTTGGGCCGAGAGCGCGCGCCAGGCAGCGCGTGAGCATCACGACGCCGGCTTTTGAGACGCAGTAGTGGACGTGATCGGGCTTAGGCTGATAGGCGCCAATCGAGGAAAGGTTCACGATGCGCGGGCGCGGCGACTTTTCGAGGAGCGGCAAGGCGGCCTGGGCGCACAGATATTGCGATTTCAAATTCGCGTTGAGCGTGAAGTCCCACTGCTCTTCAGTAAGCTCGGCAAAGGGAACGCCAAAAAAAACGCCCGCGTTGTTCACCAGAATATCGAGGCGGCTGAATTCGCGCTCGATCGAGGTGAAAAGCGCGCGCACTTCGGCGGCGTGGCTGACATCGGCCTGGAGAGCGACGCCGTGGCGGCCCATGCGCTCGATTTCCCGCACTACTTTGCCGGCTTCGGCGGCCGATTCGCGATAATTCACGGCGATATCGGCCCCGGCCGCGGCCAGGCGCAGCGCGATGCCGCGGCCGATGCGCTTTGCCGCGCCGGTCACGAGCGCCACCTGACCCGTCAAAGGAAGTTCCATAAGCGAGCTTCTCCCGGGTCAAACTACAGGCACGGGCGAAGGCTGTCAATCCGGCAGTTTGCTGAAAAGTCCTTTCCGCACATTCATTCCAAGGTTGCGACGACAGGCGAGGGATTTTCTGTCCGCCGGAATGCAAGAAAACAGCGGATTCCTCTCCGTCCGCCGAAGCCGATTTCGGCAGACTTCCAGGCGGCGGGTCGGGCGGCCGCGCGGGACGATGGCGAAAAGCGGGCGAACCAACGCGGCCCAAGGGGGTGTATAATGCCGGCCAAGGGCGTTTGGGAGGCGTGGCCATGAAACTGGGTCATTCGCTGGCGGGAGCGCTGGTCGTGGCGGCTCTGGCCGGCAGCGCGGCGTTTGCCGCACCACGGCATCAAGCTGCTCAGCAGAAAACCGATTCACAGGCGAACCAGCCAACCACAGTAAACCTGAAAGCGGACGATCCCTTCGGCGCCAGACTGGCGAACGTGAAGGACATCGGCGAGCGCGACCCTTGCAAGGGGCTGAATTTCTATTCGATGGAAAAGCAGATGGGGCTGGGCAAACAATTGGCCCAGCAGGTGGAGCAATCGGCGCGCTTCGTCAACGATCCGGTGATTACGGGGTACGTGAACCAGGTAGGGCAGAATCTGGTGCGCCATTCCGACGCGCGGGTTCCCTTCACTTTCCAGGTGGTGGATTCAAACGTGGTGAACGCGTTCTCGCTGCCCGGCGGATTCACGTTCGTGGATAGCGGATTGATTCTGAAGGCGAGCAACGAAGCGGAACTGGCGGGCGTGATGGCGCACGAGATTTCGCACGTGATCGCCTGCCACGGAGCCAAGCAGGCCACCAAGGCCGACATCGTGCAGATGGCGATGATTCCCGTTTCCATCATGCTGCCCTACGGCTGGACCGGTTACGGAATTTACGAAGGGCTGAACGCCGCGATTCCACTGGCGTTTCTCCGCTTCAGCCGTACCGACGAAGCCGAAGCGGATTACCTGGGCGTGCAGTATCTGTGGAACGCCGGGTACGACCCGAACGCGATGGTGAGCTTCTTCGAGAAGATCGAGGCGGAAAACCGGCGCAATCCGGGCACGATTCCCAAGATTTTCGACACGCACCCGCCCACACCCGACCGCATCCTGGCCGTGCAGAAGGAAATTTCCGATCTGCTGCCGCCCCGGCACGAGTACATCGTGGACACATCGCAATTCGAAATGGTGAAGAAGCGCCTGGCACGCTACGAGGAAGGCCGCGAACTCAACGGCACGAAGAACGCTCCGCGGCTGCGGCAGCAGACGCAGAACGGCAAGAAGCCGAACGACAAAGGCCCGGTGCTGAAGCGCCGGAATCCCAACGACCCGCAACAGCCTTAGCGCGTGAGAGCGATCGCGCCGGCGCAAAGCCGGCGCCGAAGCTGAGTGTGTGCGTGTGCGCGGTGGCGCAAACGCGCGCGGGAGGGAGCACGGCCGGCGCGAACCGGAAATCAGGCGGGAATTCGGGGAATCAGCTGCGAGAAGTTTCCGCGATGCCGAGCTTGCGCATCTCTTCGCTGTAATACTTGCGATAGAGGATGTCCCACTCGGGAGTGCCTTCGAGGATTTCCTTTTTTTGAGAGACGATTTTGCGGCGGACTTCGGCGTCGATCAGCTCTTCGTGTTTCAAAAGGTCCTGGAAAATCTTGATGACGTTCTGGCGGATGGTGTCGCGGTCTTCGATGAATTGGACGTCCTCACTCGAAACCAGGACGTCGGTGACGACGTGGCCCAGGCGATTGATTTTTTCGCGGCTCAGGCGCATCAGCGCAGAATCAGCTTGCGGTCGCGGGCAAGCTGCCCTTTCACCTTTTTGTACATTTCCTGATAGGAAGCGCCGCGCTTGCGCATCTCTTCCGCCCATTGGCTGAGAATCTCGCGCACTTCCTCGTTGAGCCGGTCCTCGATGGAGAGTTCCTCGTCAATCGCCGCGCGCACACGTTCCATAAGAGCGACGGCGCCGGGTGCTTCAATCATCTGCGCGGCGACCAGCTTCCGAACCACTTCCCGACTCATGTAGGTGACGTATTCCCGAGAAAGCAGCAAAAACAATTCCTCCCAAGTGAGTTTATCGGCCGCATGATGGGGTGTCAAGCCGCCGAACCCGCATCCAAACAGGCGATTTCGCCGCCGCGCGACGATACCGAGACCAGACGGCGGCGGGATTTCCGCTGCCGTTTCCGGCGCGTGGGGCACGCTGGCTTTTTTCGAAACTCTCCGTTAGCATTTGAATGGGCGGTTAGCTCAGTGGTTAGAGCATCCGGTTTACACCCGGAAGGTCGTCCGTTCGAATCGGACACTGCCCACCATCGGCACGTTTGCGGGGCCGTAGTTCAGTCGGTTAGAACGCCTGCCTGTCACGCAGGAGGTCGCCGGTTCGAGTCCGGTCGGCCCCGCCAGTCCCCTCCTTGTCCGGCCCGGAGACATGGGTATCAGGATGTACCGGTCACATGGGCGACACCTTTGCTCCGAGTTCATTTTCATGCGGTTTTGCGCAATGGAGCCCAGATTCTCCGCGTGTTTGCGTCCATTGAATTGCTTCCTTCCGGGTTTCCTGCGAGGTTGTGCCGCGCCAGTATTCATCTGAGGCCGTTGGGTTCCGGCGTAGCTTTTTCGACGTGACCCGGCATTGTTTTGGAGTTGCGTGCGAACTAGAATGCTCAGCGGGGAACGATGATCCCGGACATGGAGCAAGCCAGGGGCGTGCCATGAAACGTCTCGCGAGCATTCCGAGCGCGGGTGTTGTTGTTGCGTTTGTAGCGTGCTTTTTGGCCGCGACGGCAGCCGCAGAGCCGCCGATGGTGCATTCGATCAATGTGCTTGCGCAGGCGCTTGCTGCAAAGATCCCGCAAAAGCCCGGGACGATCGTCTATCTGGCGTTTCCGGGATGGAAGGGAAAAGAGAAGCATTTCCTGCTGCGCAAGCAAATTGGGAAGGAATTGGCTGAAGCGTTCGCGGCGGCGTTGCCTGGCGGCGAAATCTATACGCCAGCCGAAGCGGCGAGAATTTTGGCGAAGACCGGTATTCAGCCACTGGATTTCTATTTTGACTTTCCTTGGGGAAGGTATGGCAGCAACCTTGTGGCCATGATGGGAGGAGAAACGACCATCGCTTCGCTCATAGAGCGGGATCCGAACGGCATTCGGCTGACCGTTTCGGTGTGGAAAGTGCAGGGAGACAGGCGCCTTGCAAAAAAGAGCGTCCTTGTTGCGGAATCTCCTCGGATTCGCGAGTCTCTCTCGCTGCCTGACAAGCCCGTCAAGGATGGCTCCGGTGTTTACAAGGCAGGCGTTGGCGGAATTGGATCGCCGCGCTGCCTAAGCTGCCCCAAGCCGCCCGTTCCGCTGGCGACCGCGGAGCGGATGGAGTCAGGCACTATCTTCGTCGGGCTCACGGTACGGGCGGACGGGAGCGTGGCGGATATCGCTATTCTGGGAATCAAGACCAAAAGGCCTGACGCAGAGATGGCCGAGTCCGCCATTCATACCATCCGAACCTGGCGTCTGACCCCGGCGCTGGGTCCGGACGAGAAACCCGTGCCCACTCGCGCCCTGGCGGAAATCGAAGTCGTCCTGGATCCATAAGGACTCGGAACCGCTTGCCCGAGCCGCAGGCAGGTGAAAGAGAGAAATGATCGGCTGGTGCTGCGGGGTCTCCACATACGCAGGGATAGGGGGTGAATTGAAGAGAAGCTTCGTCGCGATTCTAGGGCTTGTTGTGGTGTGCGCCGCAGCTGCCATTTCCTTCGCCGGAACGCCTAAGGTGCTGCCGCTGCGGACGGTGCGCGATATTCCCTTGCCTGGACGCACGACGCGATTCGATTACGAAAGTTTCGATCCGCGCACGGGACTGCTCTTCATCGCGCATCTGGGAGACAGCCAGGTGCTGGCGTTCGATACGAAAACGCAGAAGCTGGCGGCGGAAATCCCGGGCGTTTCGCGCGTGCACGGCGTGCTGGCGGTTCCGGAGTTGGGACGCGTGTACGCTTCGGCCACTGGGCGCAATGAAGTGCTCGCGATTGACGAACGTTCCTTCCGCATCATCGCTTCGATGCCCGGCGGGGATTATCCCGACGGACTGGCGTACGATCCGAGCGATCATCTGCTTTTCGTTTCGGACGAGGCCGGCGGGACCGATACGGTGATTGACACGAACACAAATCGGCGCGTGGCGACGATCCGGCTGGGCGGCGAAGCGGGAAACACGCAATACGATTCCGTCAGCGGGCGAATGTACGTGGACGTGCAGACACTCAACCGGCTTGTGGCGATGGACCCGAAAACGAAGAAAATCGTCGCGAGCTATCCGCTCCCCGGCTGCGAACACGATCACGGCTTATATATTGACGCATACAGCCGGATGGCGTTTATCGCCTGCGACCACAACGCAAAATTGCTGACGTTCGATTTGCGCACGATGCGCGTCACGGGCGTTCATTCGGTGGGCAAGGATCCGGACGTGCTCGCGTTCGATACCAGTTTCCGGCAACTGTACGTGGCGAGCGAGAGCGGCGTGGTGACGGTATTTGACGAACATGGCCGCGGCGCGGTGAAAGTGGGCGAAAGTTTTCTGGCGTACGAAGCGCATTCGGTGGCTGTGGACTCCCAGCACAGGGTCTATTTTCCGCTGCAGAACTTCCACGGCCGGCCCGTTTTGCGCGTGATGACGCCTTACACCCAATAGCTGTAGGTTGGGGCCGCTCGGCCCGCAAGACGACAGGGCCGCGCGAAAACGGTTCGGAACGCGCGCGAAACCAGCCATTGTTTCCACAGGATTCTGGTATATAAGGGAACGCACGAGAACCGCAGCCACGGCGGAGCCAGCGATTCGCCCGAACGGCCGGGCGGCGCCGTGCCAAGAAACGTGTCGCACGCATATCCGGAAATTGCCGCTGGAGGCAGAGTGAAAACCAAACAAATTATCCTCTTGTTGACCCTGATCGCACTCGTAGTTGTCGCCGTCATTTACGTTACCCGGCATCGCACACCTGGCCGCGTTGCGGGCCTGGTACCGCAGCCCGTTACGCCCGTTCCGGGCAATCAGGTGCTGCCGACCGGCCTTGCCGTAACGCCATTCGCGGCGGCCGGCGCGAAATATTTCGAACTGAACCCGCATCTGAAGGATTTTCCGAATTTCGTGGCCGGGCAGCCGGTGACGATCGCGCCGAGCCCGGACGGCAAAACGCTGCTGGTGCTGACGAGCGGCTACAACCGGAACAACGGACGTAACGGCCGGTGGGTGAAAGGCGCGTCGAACGAATACGTTTTCGTTTACAGCATTTCCGAGGATGCGCCGCGGCTGGAGCAGACGCTGCAGGTGCATAACACGTTCGACGGCATCGCGTGGAATCCCGACGGCGCGGCGTTTTACGTTTCCGGCGGGGAAGACGACGACGTGCACGTTTTTCAGAAGAGCGGAGGAAGCTGGAGCGAATCGGGACGGCCGATCCGGCTGGGCCATCGCCGGGGATTGGGAATCGACGTGCGGCCGATGGCGGCGGGGATGGGCGTGACGGCGGACGGGCGGCGATTGCTGGTGGCGAATTTCGAGAACGATTCGGTGAGTCTGGTGAATCTGGCGTCGCGGCGAAAGATTGCCGAACTCGATTTGCGGCCGGGCAAGGAAAATCCGGCCGAAACCGGCGTTCCTGGCGGCGAATTTCCGTTCTGGGTGCTGGTGCATGGAAACGACCGGGCGTGGGTATCGAGTCCGCGCGACCGGCAAATCGTCGCGCTGAATCTGGAACCCGAGCCGCACGTCGTGGCACGGATCGCGGTGCCGGGACAGCCGAACCGGATGATTCTGAATCCGGAGGCGACGCGGCTCTACGCGGCGCTGGGCACGGACGACGCGGTGGCGGTGATCGACACGAATACGAATCGTGTGCTAGAAGAAATCCCGACGACAGCTCCGCGCGCGGTATTCCCGAATCCGGAGCATCTGAAAGGCTCGAATCCCAATTCGCTGGCGTTATCGCCCGACGGGAAAACGCTGTACGTGGCGAACGGCGGAGCCAATTCGGTCGCGGTGATTCAGTTGGGAGAAAAACCGGGCGAAAAGAGCCGTATCACGGGCCTAATTCCAACGGCGTGGTATCCGGATTCGCTCAGCGCGAGCCCGGACGGCAAGACGATCTACATGGTGAACGCGCGGAGCGATCCCGGCGCGAACGCCGGCGCATGCCGGGACACGCTTTCGCTCTCCTACAGCGAGCAGTCGCCCTGCCGCTCGGCCAACCAGTACATCCTGCAATTGAGCAAGGGCGGATTGTGGACGATTCCCGTGCCCGGCGCCAAGTCGCTCTCGGCGCTGACGCATCAGGTGGCCGTGAACGACCGTTATATCCCGAGCGCGCGGCGCGCAGCGGCGGAAAAGATGATGGCGTTCCTGCGCAAGCACATTCATCACGTCATCTACATCATCAAGGAAAACCGCACCTACGATCAGGTGCTCGGCGATCTGCCGGAAGGCAACGGCGATCCGCGGCTCACGATTTTTCCGCAGCCGATTGCGCCCAATCACCATCAGCTGGCGCGCGATTTCGTGGACCTGGACAATTTCTACGCGAGCGGACAGGTGAGCGGGAGCGGATGGAACTGGTCAACGTCGGGCCAGGCGTCGGCGATGCTGGAAAACACGATGCCGGTGAATTACGCCGATCGCGGATTGACCTACGACTACGAAGGCGACAACCGGAACATCAACGTTGGATTCGCGACGCTCGCCGAGCGTCGGCGGGCGAATCCCGCAACACCCAATCAGCCGAATCTGCTGCCCGGAACGAGCGACGTTTCGGCGCCCGACGGTCCAGGCGGGGACGCGGGCAGCGGCTATTTGTGGAACGACGCGCTGCGCGCCCATCTGACCCTGCGCAACTACGGCTTTTTCCTTGACGACGGCCGCTACTGGCTCAAGCACTCGAATCCGGCTTACATCCCTCCGATCAATTTTCCCTACGCGACGCGGAAGCAAGTGGCCTACGCGGACAAAGCAGCGCTGATGAACGTCACCGATCCTTATTTTCGCGGGTTCGACCAGCGCTTGCCGGATTACTGGCGCTACAAGGAATGGAACCGCGAATTTCAGCTCTACGTGAAGCACCACGATTTTCCCGCGCTCGAACTGGTGCGATTGCCGCACGATCACTTCGGCAATTTCCGGAGCGCGATCGACGGCGTGAACACCGTGGAAAAGATGTTCGCCGACAACGATTACGCGATCGGGTTGCTGACGCAGCAGGTCGCCGACAGTCCGTATAAGAACGACACGCTCATCTTCATCGTGGAGGACGACGCGCAGAACGGGCCGGATCACGTGGACGCGCACCGGACGATCGCCTATGTGATCGGGCCGTACGTGAAGCAGGGCGCGGTGGTTTCGGCCCACTACACGACGGTGAATATGCTGGCGACGATCGAGGACGTGCTCGGCATCGGCCACTCGGGCATCAACGACGCGGTGCTTTCGCCGATGGCGGATTGCTTCACCACCAAGCTCAAGCCGTGGAGCTATACGGCGATCGTGCCGGCCATTCTGCGGACGACGAAATTGCCGTTGCCGCCGGAAACTCCGGCGGAAGCGGCGGCGGCGCTGCGCGACGCTCCCTACACGCATTCGCTGCACACGGCCGCGTATTGGGCGGCGAAGACGCGCGGTTTCGATTTCCAGGTGGAAGACCACCTGAACGTGCCGCTGTTCAATCGCATCCTGTGGTATGGGCTGATGGGACACGGGGTGCCGTATCCGAAGGTGCGGAGCGGGCGCGATTTGAGGCGGCATCGAAGCCGGATGGTGGCGGAAGACGCGCGCTGGATGGCGGAGCTGAGGGAGCGGATGGACGCGCGCGAGGATTTGCCGGCGCGCTGATTGCAGTTATCCGCGTTTTTCGCGCTTGGTTTCCGCAGGCGTCCGCGCAGGCCGCGCGGCGGGGAAGGGCGCGCGGCGGTTATGGGACACCGGCAACAGACACGAGCGGAAAGGAACATTTGCGAAAGAACCTGATCGCCGCGCTGACGGTGGTGGGCGTGCTGAACATGGCGGCGTGGGCGGGTGCGATTGCGGTGCACACGCTGGACGCGGCCACGCTGGGCATGGCGGTGCTGGCCTATTTTCTGGGCGTGCGGCACGCGTTCGACGCGGACCATATCGCGGCCATCGACAACGTGACGCGCAAATTGAGGCAGGATGGCGCGCGGCCGGCCGGGGTGGGGCTCTTTTTTTCGCTGGGGCATTCGACGGTGGTGGTGCTGCTGTCGCTGGCGATGGTGGCGCTGGCGCGGTCGGCGTCGAGCCGGATGGCGGCGCTGGAGCATTTCGGGAACACGTTTGGCGTGACGATTTCGGCGACGTTTCTGACGTTGATCGGTCTGGTGAATCTCTACATTTTCGTGCGGCTGTGGCAACTGGCGGCGCGATGCCAGCGCGGCGATTCGCCGGCGGAAGAGGATATTCGCGCGAACGACCTGCTGGAACAGCGCGGAATGATGGCGCGCGGATTCCGCTGGATCTACCGGCGGATCCACGCAAGCTGGCACATGTATCCGATCGGCGTGCTATTCGGACTGGGATTCGATACGGCGACGGAAATCGCGATCCTCGGCATTTCCGCAACGATGGCGCGGCGCGGCGGGCTGCCGCTTTGGGGCGTGATGGTGTTTCCGCTGCTCTTCACCGCCGGGATGACATTGATGGATACGGCCGACGGCGTGGCAATGATGAGGATATACGACTGGGCGATGCTCGACCGGATGCGGAAGCTGATGTTCAACACGGCGATCACCGGGCTCGGCGTGGTGGTGGCGCTGGCCGTGGCGATGATCGAATGGGTGCAGCTGCTGCTCGTCGAAGAGGGATGGCACGGCTCGCTGAGCAGCGTGCTGCGGGCGCTCAATTCGAGCGCGGTGGGCGGCGTGGTGGTGGCGCTGATGGTGGTGGTCTGGTTCGCGGCTTGGATCCATTATCGCCGCGCGCAAAAACTCCCCGCCACGCCGGACCGCGACACCGCCGCGCCCTAGAGTGCGTCCTTCAGGGCAAGCGTGCCGCGTTCAGCGGCTGCTGGACGTCGTTTTCCTCACGACCACCTGGCCCGGATTGTTTGCCGTGGCACAGATCGTTTCGAGCAACTGGCCCGGCTTGTAATTGTGCTTGGGCGGAGCACCGCAACCCGGCTCGATGATGGCGACGCCGGGAAATTTCATCTTTTCTCTTTTCCTCCCGGCCATGTAGCGAGCCAGTTCCCGTTTCATTGCCAGGAAGGCCGAAGTGGTGACGACTTCGTTCGGGCGCTTGGGAAGGTACATGATTTCTTCTTCGGATTTCACCATGCGCTCGTAAAACGGAGGGTGATCGTAGAACCAATCCATGCTGTTGACGTAGCCGACCTTGGTGGACATCCAGGAGAAGAAACGAATGAAGCCATCGGGATTGTAGCCGCTGTTCCAGGCGTACTGGATGCCTAAATGGTCCGCCTGAAGTTCGTACTGGCGGCTGATGCCGAGCAGCCGAAGATCGATCAGCATGCCCAGCCCCTGATAGCCGTATTGCAGCCCGTAGTATTCGCCGATCGAAGCGATTCCTCCGGTGAGCGCCATGCCGGCCACTTCGGCCGCCTCCAACAGAATGTCGGCGATTTCCGCCTGCTTCATTTTGCGTTCGCTGTGGCGACAGACGATGTGGGCGATTTCGTGTCCGAGGACGCCGGCGAGTTCGTCTTCATCCTGCACCGCGCCGAGCAGGCCGCGATAGACGAAGAGATAGCCGCCGCCGATGGAAAAGGCGTTGATGGTATTGCTGTCGAGCAGGTAGACGTGCAGGGGAACCTTCAGATCGGAATGGGCGGCGACACGATCGGCGACGGTGGTCACGTACTTCACGAGCTTCGGGTCTTTGACCAGCGGTGGCAGGAGGCCCTGGCTGAAAAGCTGCTGCGTGGCCTTTTTGCCCATTTTGATGTCTTTGTACTGGCCGTGGATGATCGTGCGGCGGCCGATATCCCGCACGTTGCCCCAGGGGGAATCGTGAAAGGTTCCGGCATGGATTTCGGCTTCGATCTGCTTCCGCTCAGCCGGCCAGTTTTCGAGCAACTCGAGTTTCGCGCGGTAATTTTCGTAAGCGATGGGCAGAGCGTGCTGCGCCATTACCGTTGCTTCGACGCGGCGGAAGCGGGAATTCTGGATGCGGCAATGAAGCAGATGACGATGATGGCTGTTGATCGTCGCGGTATTTTTCTGGAGGTACTGTTCGGTGGTACGGATGCCGGTTTTTTCTTCGTGGACCTGGCCTTCGAAGTGTTTGACGCACTGGTTGCGCGAGTTGAGAAGGTATTGATCCATCTGCTGGAACTCGGCGGCGGAAAAATTCCGCCGGTCCGCGTTTTGAAAAATCCACATGTAGGAATGATGGATGGCACGCCAGAGAGGGACCAGGTTCGATGGCATCGAGCCCGGCGCCCGCGCCGGACGCGGAGCGGCCGTTGCGGTGAGGGCGACGAGCGTTAGAACGGCAAGAAGCAAAGGGATATGACGACGAATTCGTGAAATCAGCTTCTATCTCCTTATCCCCCACCCTGACGGTTAGTATACCTCGCGGCCGGCGCGGAAGGCCGGACGCGGGAGAGCCGCAGGAATTGGCGGAGGTTCCGGCCGTTGTTTTCGCGTCACAGGGGCGTTGTCGGGCACGCGCCGGGCGCCGGTTCATGCTAGGATTCCGGAAATCGGTCATCCGTCCGCGGAGGCGCCATGGATCGCATTTTTCGAACGTGGGAACTGATGGGGCAGAGCCTGAGCGTTTTGCGGTCGGATGCGGCGCTGCTGTGGCTGCCGATCTGCTCGGCGATTGCGTGCATTTCGGTATCGGTGGTGATGATGAGCGGGGCGATGCTGGAATTTCTGCCGCAACTGAAGGCGGTGCAGGCGGCCGGAGCGCAGCACCCGCAAATGACGCAGGGGATGTGGGCGTTTACCTTTCTTTTTTACATCGTGAACTATTTCATCGTCATTTTCTTCAACGTGGCACTCGTTTCGATCGCTTCCGACCGGCTGGGAGGCGGCCAGGCTACGCTGAACGACGGGCTGCAAGTGGCCTGGCAGCGGAAATGGAAGATTGTCCAGTGGGCGATTCTGGCGGCGACGGTCGGCATCGTGCTGCGCGCGATCGAGGATCGGTCGCAATGGATCGGCAAACTGGTGGCCGGCGTTATCGGGATTGCGTGGAACCTGGCCACGTACCTGATCGTGCCGGTGCTGGCGGCCGAGGATTTGGGTCCGGCCGATGCGTTTACGCGCTCGGCGGAACTTTTCACGAAAACGTGGGGCGAAGAACTGGTGGGCGGATTCAGTTTCGGGCTGATTTTCGTGCTACTGGGCCTACCGGCGATCATTTTCCCGATTTACGGGGCGCGGCTGGGGCACAGTCAGGAGATTCTGGGGCTGGTGCTGGCGATCGTGTATTGGTTGATGCTCGCCACGATCAATTCCGCGGCGCAAGGCGTTTTCATGGCGGCTCTCTATCGCTACGCGACCACGCAGCAGGCGCCGCCCGGCTTCAGCGGCGACGATTTGCGTGAGGCGTGGCAGCCGCGGGAAACGTAAGAGCCGTATTGCGGCCCTACGCGCCATCGCGCGCGACCGGCCTTCGGCGGGCGCCTGCACGGACAACCACGAAACCATGCGAAACGCTTATTTCCCGAAGGTATTGGAAACGTAGGAATAGGGTTCGTTTGCGGCTTCCTGCTCGTGCTCGGCCGACCCGTACTTTTTCCGCAGGTAACTCGGCAGGGACCAGACGCGCCCGGCGTTGCTCATCCCGAACGCCGCGAAGCACAATCCCAGCACCAGGTGATTCAGCGACGCGCCGAAATACTGCCACAGCGGAGCGTGCGGACCCGGATAATTCGAGGCAAACAACAGCAAGGCCATGTAGATCACCCCGAAAAAGCTCGCCGGGCGCACGAAGACGCCCAGCGTGAGGGCCATGCCGATGCACAATTCTCCGTAGCCGACGATGAACGCGACGATCCGCGCGTGCGGCAAAACGAAACCCACCAGCACCGGCCGCATGAACGGGTAGGCGCCGGCCTGCAAGAACTGGTGAATCCACGCGATGAATCCGCCGCCGTAAATGAACTGGTTTCCGAAGACCTTGTATTGGGCGAAAATCAGGAAAAGGACACCCACAGCTGCCCGCAACCAGGCAAGCGCGTAATCATTTGCCGTTGGCTCGAATCTGCTCATCGGATACAGGTCCGAAAGATCCGCCTCCGGGCCGAAAGCCCTGCCTCGCTCCGAATCCCGAGAACACTCTACGCATGTGGGCCCGGCGAAGCAAGCCGAATCGAAGCCGGGAATTGCGGAAGGGGCCGGCTGGAGGGAAAGTTACACGACGGTAAATTCTCCTCCCGCCGCTGGCTCCGGCGCGCCCAATGGTGTAGAAAGAATCGTCCGAACCAAACGGCATTCGCCGCACCGGAGGCCGTCCAAAATGAAGTGCAAATCCACTTTTCTCGCCGCGCTACTCGTTGCCGCAATTGCCGGAGCGCCCGCGCCCGTAGACGCGCAGGCCAAGCCGCACGTTGCGCCCGCTGCCGGCGCGAAACGCAGGCCCGAGAGCGCGCTGCTCAGGAATCTGCGCGCCCACATTCATCACGTTTTCGTCATTTATCAGGAAAATCGTTCGTTCGATTCGTATTTCGGCACTTTTCCCGGAGCCGACAATCTGGCGACGGCCCAGGCGCAAAAGCTCGGCTTCCGCGAGTACGACCCCATCGGCAAAACGTGGATCACGCCGTTCCTCATCACGTCTGCTGATTCCGCCGACCCGAACCATTCGCGCCGCGTTCTGATCCGCAAAGTGAACGGCGGGAAGATGAACCAGTTCGTTTCGGCGGAAGAAAATCACCTGATGCTCTACGGCGCGGCCACGCCGTACGCTCACCAACTGGGCCTGCTGACGATGGCATACGAGGATTGCCACACGATTCCCTTCCTGTGGATGTACGCGCACCGGTTCGCGCTCTACGACCATATTTTCGACGCGATGTACGGCCCTTCCACACCGGGCAACATCGACTTGATCGCGGCGCAAACCGGGCAGACGCAATGGGCGCAACACCCGAACGAGGTTGTCAAAGGCGAGGGAGCGCCGGGCGAGCCCGTGCTGGACGACCTCGATCCCGCATGGGGTCCATACACCGACAAATTTCCGCACACGCATCAGTACGATCAGACCTACGCGACGGTGCTGCTGACGCTGATGGGAGGCAAAGCGGGACTGGCGAAAGTGGATTCCGACGCGATCCGAAAAGACATCGGCACGCTGACCAGACTGGACGAGAGGCGGATTCCGTGGGGATGGTATCAGGAGGGTTTCGGGAACGGCAAGGGCGACAACCACCCCGCCTACATCGCCCATCACAACGCTCCACAATATTTCGGCTATATCCGGCTCAACCAGCCGCTGTGGCGCGGGGTGCACGATCTGACGGATTTTTTCACTGTGATTGGCCAGGGAAAACTACCGTCGCACAGCGTGGATTTCATCAAGGGCGGTTACCAGAATCCATTCGGATGGCGCCCGGCCAATCCCTCCGCGTACGTCCAATCGTCTTTCCTGGGCGACGACGACCACCCCGGCTATTCCGATTCGCAGATTTCCGAATCGCTGGTGGCCAAGGTGGTGAATACGATTGCGCGCAGTCCCTACTGGAAAGATTCGGTCATCATCATCACGTGGGACGACCCGGGCGGCTTTTACGATCACGTTCCGCCGCCACGATTCGAAACCTGCCCCGACAAGCATCCTTGCGGGGACGGTCCGCGTATTCCGCTGATTCTGATTTCGCCCTACGCGCGTTCGGGCGCGATCGTGCACGCCTCCGGCGATCAGGGCTCGTTCGTGAAATTCCTGGACACGCTGTTTCACCTGCCGGCGCTGGCTTCCCTGCCCGACGAAAAACCGTATTTGCCCGAAGGACCGCGGGACGCGAACCCACGTCT
>JAKAOH010000185.1 GCA_021812285.1 Acidobacteriota bacterium
ACCGTCAACCCGCTGTAGCGCGACGCTCCGGAGGATTCCTGCTGCTCGACGTCGCTCCACGGCACCGGCACGCCGTATCCCGTCGGGAAGCCGGCGAGCTTGGCCAGCGCCACCAGGCCGCTGTAATCCACCGCGTTCGGCCCGGCGAAGGAGGGATTCGGGCCGGAAGGCCGGAAGAAATTGAAAACGGCCGGCGTGCCGATGTAGCCGATCGGCGAACTGGTGCAATTCGGGCTGCCGAATCCCACGCCGAGCACGCCCGGCTGGATCACGGCGATGCTGCTCGTCGCCGAAGTGGAAATGCAGCTATTCGGCGAAGCCAGCGGGATGCCGACCGAGAGGGGGCTGGAAGGATTCAGGCCGGCTTCGATCGCTTTCGCGTAGTTCTGGGTCAGCAGAACCGGATCGGTCTGGTTGATGTTGCGCGAGCGGTACAGATGCAGCCCGTGGACGTATGTGTAGGTGACGCTGATTTTGTAGTGCCGGGCGAGCTCGCGTTCGACCCCCAGGCTGCCCTGCTCCGCGTAGGTATTGACGAAATTCCCCGCCACGGGAAGCGTGAACGGCAGCAGCGGAATCGGGAATCCCGCCGTGATGTAATTCTGGTCGGTGAAGAGGGAGCCGGCGAGAGTGGGATTGAAGCGCTGCTGGGAGCATTCGTAACCGAAACTCGCCGGAGCGCCGGTTCCGCAAAGTTCGGTGCCGGCCGAAGTGATCGTCGGAATCCCGCCGACAATCCCCTGGAAGATGGACGCCGCATTGAGCGCTTGCGCGGCGGTCGCCCCCGTGATCGGCACGCCGGTGGGCACGCCGCCGCCGACTTCGAGCTGGGTGGAAACCGCGCCGTCAGCCGTCGCGGAATCGAAGGCGATGGCCAGCGGCGTCATGTCGTAGAAAATTCCGAAGCCGGCGCGGACCACCGTCTTGCCGTCTCCGGTCGGATCCCAGGCCAGGCCGAAACGCGGAGAGACGTCCTTGTAATCCCGCGGCAGCCCCTGCACGACGTTGAGCGCTTTCCCCGCATTCTGATTCATCGTGGTCGCGGCGGGGAACAGCGGCACAACCGAAAGATCGTAGCGGAGGCCGTAGTTGAGGGTCAGGTTCGAGGTGACGCGCCAGCTATCCTGTGCGAACGCCCCCAGGTCCTTGTCATCGAACGGCTGATAGGACTGGCCGATTCCCTGAATGAACACCTGGGGAAGGCCCAGGCCGTAAGCCTGCACGGCGCTGAAACCGGGAAACGCGGACGGCAAGCCCAGCGAACCGGCATCGAGCGCGCCGAAATTGTAAACGCCGCCGAAATTCAGCTCGAAGATTTGCGGCTTCGACGACCGAAGCTGCAACAGGTTCCCATCGAGGCCGAATTTGAACGAGTGATTGCCGTGAATCCACGTGACGGTGTCGGCCGCTTCCCATCGCTTTTCGATCCGGTCCACCGTCGAGAACGGCTCGCGGCCGAAAAACGCAAAGCCGGGGATATTGACGGCGACGTTGCTGCCGCCGGTGAGCGGCGAATAGCCGTAGTGCAGCCCGCGCCGCGCGTACTGGAAACGCGATTCGTTCAGGAGCGAACTGGAAAAGAGGATCGTGTGCTGGGCGATCACCGTCTGGTCCAGATAGCGCTGTTCGGAGGTGCGCGATCCGGCGTTCTGGCCGAAATTCTGGTCCTGCGCGTTGACCTGGATGCCGTCCTGGTAGGAGGGCGTGATCGCGGCCTGCAGGAAGCTGCGCTGATTCTCGTTCCAGATGCGGTCCAGGCGGATCGAGCCGATGTCCGTTTTTTCCGTGGCAGGATAATTCCCGACGAGCGAGCCGAGCCCGACGTAAGAGGTGGGCAGCGGCACCACATTCGCCGGTCCGCAGCTGCCGGTGACCGACGGGTTGCAGTCGACGGGAATCGGGAAAGTCGTGGGAACGTTCTTGTCCGCGTTCAAAATGGCCGTCGTGGCGCCTACGCCGTAGAGCGCGGTTTGCGAAGCCGCGTTGTAGAGTCCGGCAGCCTGAATCAGCGGCGCCGCGTACGGGCTTGAGCAGCCCCCCGCGTCGGGAATAGCGTTCTGGAAAAAGGTGGCCTGTTGCGCGGTCAACAGTTGCTGGCCCGCCATGCAGGGGATGGTCGCGTTGGCGAGCCCGAAATTCCCCGAACCGATGCTCGAAAATCCGTTCTCCTCGCTGCGGTGCGTTTCAAAAGCGACGAAGTAGAACATCTTGTTGTGCTCGAGCGCGCCGCCCAGCGTCGCGCCGGCCTGCACGCGCGTGTAGGCCTGCTTCACCGGCGTCGCCACTCCGGTCGTCGGATCCACCTGCACGGAAAACGGATCGCGGGCCTGAATGCGGCTGTTCCGGAGGAACCCGAAAACGTTGCCGTGCATCTGGTTTGTGCCGGACTTGGTGACGATGTTGATGACGCCGCCGATCGCGTTCCCGTATTCCGGCATGTAGCTGTCCTGAATCACCTGGAATTCCTGCACCGCTTCCTGGGAAACGGTCGAGCGGATTCCGCCAACCGAGGCGTCGACGGCGCTGGCGCCATCCACCGTGACGCTGTTTCCCCGGCCGCGCTGGCCGTTGAAATCGAGGCCGCTCGTGGGAGCGGCGCCGATGGAGGGCGTATCGTCGCGCTTGATCGCGGAATCGAGCAGGCTGAAATTGATGTAATCGCGGCGGTTGATGGGGAGATCGTTGATCAGGCGCTGGGTGATCGTGGTGGTGACGGCGCTCCGGGTGGTTTCGACGAGCGCGGGCTGCCCGGTCACGGTCACCGTCTGCGCTTGCGAGGCGATCTTCAGCGCGGGATTGTAGATGGCGCGCTGGCCCAGCGTGACCGTGATGCGGGGATTGATCAGCGTGGCGAAGCCGCGCGCCAGAATCGTCATCCGGTAATTGCCGGGTGGCAACGCCAGAAAATCATATTCGCCGCGGGAGTTGGTGGTGATCTCTTTCGCCGCTCCGGTTTCCAGGCTCTCGATCCGCACGCGCGCGCCGGGCACGGGCAGCCCCTTCGGGTCGAGAACGCGCCCCGACAGGTTGGCCGTGTTGACCTGGGCCGCGGCGGGGAGAGCCGCTGTCAGCAGAAATCCGATCGCGAGACACGCAAACCACCCTACGATGCTTTTCGAGCGCATCTGTTCCTCCCTCCCTGTTGCTGTTCTACCGCCCTCAAGGCACCCAATTGCCGACGTATCTTACTCCGCCCGCCGCCCAGCGGCTACGGAGATTCGCCGCCGGGATGCGTTCTTACCAATGACGTGGAAAACCGGGCCCGCGGCCGCGCTAGCGGTCGCGATTCACTCCGCTCAACTGCACGAGTTCCCGCGCAGCGGTCTCCGGCTCGGGAGATGGATACTGCCGCCCGCGCCAGTTATCGAGCGTAGCCACCTGTTGCACGCAGGAAATGGTGCAGTGGGGCGCGCAGCCCTTCTGTGCCAGGAACTCGCGCCGGCGCATCTCGCGCGTGTATTGCGCGATGGGAACGCCGGGAAAGCCGCGCTGCTGCGAGCAGTAATGCACCAGGCCGTCCTCGCAGATGTAGAGGTAGCGCGCGCCGGCGCGGCACCGCCAATGATGCTCGCGGCCGTTGGCGATATCCTGCTGGAAACCGTTGATGCGCGCGAAGCTGCGCTTGCCCAGGCGCATGATCTCTTCGAAGATTTCCCGTTCGCGCGGGCCGAGCGGCTGCAATTGCCCCTGGCCGTCGTGCAGAATTCCCACCGTGCTCGTGAACCCAAGCGCCACGGCGCGATGCGCCACCGTCAGCGCGTCCTCGGGATTCTTCACTCCGCTGCCGAGCACCGAATTGATATTCACGTGAAAATCCGCGTGCTCGGCCAGCAGTTCGAGCTTTTGGTCGAGCACTTTCAGGCTCTTTTTCGAGACGTCGTCGGGGTTCACGTTGTCGATCGAGATTTGCAGGTACTCGAGCCCGGCCCGGTTCAGCCGCTCGATCCGCTCGCGCGTCAGCAGGTAGCCGTTCGTGATCATCCCGGCGATCACGCCGTGATGCCGGATGTGGCGAATCACCTCGTCCAACTCGGGATGCAGCAGCGGCTCGCCGCCGGAAATCGTCACGATGCCCGTGCCGAACGACGCCAGCGAGTCCAGCCGCTGCTTCAGATCGGCGAGCGGCACCGGAGCAGAATGCTTGTCGAACTCGTTGCAGTAGGTGCAGGCCAGATTGCAGCGCCGGATCGGGATGATGTGCGCCAGGAAGACGTGGTCTGTGGATACGACGCCCTTGGCGACTTTGCGCCACGTGCGCCAGGCGCGCTGGATGGCCAGGCGCCGCCTGCGGATTTTCTTCTGGAAACTCATCTCGCTCGCCCGCCGCAGTGGCGCGGAAGCTCCTGGCCGCGCGGCCTCGTCGCAGGCGACTCCTGGGGCGCCGGCAGCGCTTTGCGCCAGCCGGGCACCCGCGCCGCCCAAGCCCCTATGCTATAACAAACCCCGCTTCCACCCGCCAGTTTTTACGCGCCGGTATGCCTCCCAGCCGCATATCCGGATTCGCGGCGAAACCTCCATCAGAAAAGACGGGAACGATGTTACCGGGCGGCAGGCAGGAAGGCCGCGTTACGCGCACACGAATTCAATCGTAGGTTCTATAACCCGCGCAGGGGATAAAAGGCCAAAAGCTCGGGAAACAGGGACTAAAGGTATACGTATCAAAATGGGAATCATGGCCCTTGCGACATCCCATTCGCCGAACGTGCTTGCATAACGGGTGGGATGTCGGGCATCTTAGTGTTTCGTAGCGTTGGGATATTCCAGCGTTTTCACGATTCCTGCGGAGGTGGGAGCTTGATGAGGTGTGGAAAAGTTTTCGCGGCGTTCGGTCTATTTCTGGCGATGAGCCTTCCCGCTTTTGCCCAAACGAAGGCTTCTAAAATCGAAGTGGCCGGAACGTACGCTTACATGCGCGACAATATTGCAGGGCCGGGCAACTATAGCGAAGGATTGCAAGCCAATGGCGGCACCGGCTCGATCACTTTCAATCTGACGAACATGTGGGGCATCGTCGCCGAAGTCGGCGGCTACAACACGAGCACGGTGAGCTCGGCCGGTGGAAAGGACATCACCTATGCCTCCTATCTTTTTGGGCCGAAGCTCTCCATCCGCAAATGGAACACGCTGACCCCGTATTTTCAGACTTTGTTCGGCGGCGTGAAGGGTAACAACGCGCTGACGGTGGGCAATAACGGCCAAGTTGGCACGTTCAACGCCAGTACGAACGCCTTTGCGTGGACCATCGGCGGCGGCCTGGACGCCGCGGTGACCAAGCATCTGGCTATTCGGGTCTTCCAAGCCGAATACTTCATGACCAAATGGAATGACGGAGTGAACAACCGGCAGAACAATTTCCGCGTGGAAACCGGTCTGGTCTGGCGGTTCGGAAAGTTCTAGCAGCGAAGCCGAAACTTCAGCGAGGGCGCGCCTTGGGCGCGCCCTGGCCATTTTCACTCGACATTCGGCCGGAGCGCGTGGTTGCGCGCCTTCCTTTTTTCCTTCTAAAGGGAATTCAAGATGCCGGGATACCGCCGCGCCGCGGTCATTCGTCCGGAAAATGACGAGTTGTGGCTGGAAGAAAAGCCGGCGCCAGGCCGCGCTGGCTGAGGCGCAGCGGGCTAACGCGAGCCGGCCGAAGCGGCGGATTCAGCGCCTCGCTCGATTTCGATCGAGCCTTTGAAATAGGCGCCATCCTCGATCATGATCCGGGCCGTTGCCAGGTCGCCCACCACCGAACCGTCTTTTTTGATTTCGATCCGGTCCCGCGCGCGCAGATTCCCCTTGACGTTGCCGTAGACCACCACTTCCCGCGCCGCGATATCGGCGGTGACGCGCGCGGACGGGCCGATGGTCAGTCGGTGCTCGCCCAGAGCGATGTTGCCTTCCACGCGGCCGTCGATCTGCAAATCTTCCTGACCGCTGATTTCGCCTTGCACGTGCAGGCCCTGGCCCAAGTGCGCGCCACGGCGCTCGGGCGCGGCGGTCGGGCGGGAAGGTTCGGCGGGCGTCATCGGTTTGGCCTCCTGAGAGGGACGTGGCGGCGGAGGCGGCGTGGCTTGCACGGGCGGTGCAGGCTTTACAGGAGCCGGGGGGACCTTGACCTGCGGCTCATTCGGGACTTCCCGCTTCTTTCCTGGCCACATCAGCTTTCCTCGATCGCTGGTCCCGCCGGCGAAATGCCCACTCGGCGCGGAACAGTTCTAACACTCTAGACCGCGGCGGCAAAAGGTGGCAAGCCGCTTCTTGCCGGCGCCGCGATTTCGCGTCCCCGCTCCGGGCCGCAGGCCGGATTCGTGCGCCGCGGCGGCTAATACTTGCGCAGAACGCCGACCACGCGCCCCTGCACTTTCACTTCATCGGCGGGAACGAAGATGGGCTGCATTTCATTGTTCGCCGGCTGCAGGCGGATGCGTCCGCCGGTTTCGCGAAAGAAGCGCTTGAGCGTCGCTTCCTCGCCGCGAACCAGGGCGACGACAATTTCGCCGGGATTGGCCACCTGGGTCTGCTCGACGACGATGAAATCGCCGTCGAGGATGTGATCGTCGCGCATCGAATTTCCCTTCACCTGCAGCACGTAGGTGTTCCGGCCGCGTGTGAAATCGCCGAGCGAAATCGCCTCGCGGCTTTCCACCGCTTCGAGCGGCTGGCCCGCGGCGATGCGCCCGACCAGCGGAAGTTCCGACGCCTGGCGCCCGATCACTTCCTCGCGCACCGGCCGCGGAAGATTCAGGATTTCGATCGAACGGCTGCGATTGTGCCCGCGGCGAATGAATCCCTTGCGCTCGAGCGTGGTCAAGTGCTTATGCACGGTGGCCAGCGAAGCCAGGCCCAGCGATTTCGCCATCTCTTCGTAGCTCGGCGAGTAGCCGCG
>JAKAOH010000186.1 GCA_021812285.1 Acidobacteriota bacterium
GAAATTCTGCTCGTCGAGGGGGAGTTGGGTGATCTGCGGACCGACGATCACGTGACTGATCGTCGAATCCGCCGCGTGCAGCAGCGGCGCGCCGCCCTTCACCATCACCGATTGCGTCACCGCGCCGACCACCAGCTTGAAATCAACCACGGCGACCTGGGAAATTTGGAGTGTCATTTCCCGCGCCGCGCTTCGAAATCCCGTCTTTTCCACCTTCACGCTGTACTGGCCGGCCGGCAGCGCCGGAGCCACGTACAAGCCGTTCGCGTTGCTCGCGACCGTGGTCACCAGTCCCGTGTCGGTGTTGGTGATCGTAATCACAGCGCCGGGAACGGCTGCGCCCGAAGGATCGGTGACCGTTCCTTGCAGTCGCGCGCTGGTGGTTTGGGCAAACGCCGTGGCGCAACTGAACGCCACGGCGATAAATCCAAGCGCCACCGCGCGCACAAGATTGTTACACTTCATCGGAAGACTCCTTTTTTTCGGCCTTGCCGCCCTCTGCCCGAATCATCCGTCGCGTGGCATTCTCGCGCGGCTGCTCCGGCGCAGCGAAGAGGCGCCCGAAGCTCTCTTCTTCTCAAGTCCGTTCCGACACACCCACGGAGGCAACGTCCGTTTGGCGTTTCGAAACCGCCTCTACCCAACAACCTTGCCAATCTGTTCCTTTCGATACGCCGGCGGGAAGTTTCAATCGGTTTGATACCGTTACGCCCGCAAGCCCTTCGATTGCTTCGAATTCCGTCTTTTGTTACTGTCTTGTTACGCGGCTTGAAAAGGCGCGATGCACGAAAGAGATCAGTACACGAAGCAGGTTGAGCGGCTGACGAACAGCCAGACCCTGCGAGGCTCTGAATCGTTGTGCCGGTTGCTGCGTTACCTGGCGGCCTGCGCGTTGGAACATCCCGGCGCACCCCTCAAGGAATATCAAATTGCCGTAGAAGCCTTCGGCCGCCCTCCCGATTTCGATCCTCAGCTGGATTCAACCATCCGCGTGCAGGCCGGACGCTTGCGGCAGAAACTGAGCGAATACTACGCCGGCGAAGGCGCCGACGATTCCACCCTGGTCGAGCTGCCCAAGGGAACCTACACGCTGTCGTTTCATCCGCGCGGCCACGGCGCGCTGAAATTCCACGGAACCGGCGAAGGTGAGGCGCTGAACGGCCACGAATCCGCCGCCGCGCCGGATGCGCGATCGGGTTGGTGGTCTTCGAAGCCGACGCAGATCGTCGCGTTCGCGCTGATCGGCTTGGCCGTCGCGCTGGGCGCGATCGCCGTCTTTCATCATCCCCGGTCCACGGCATCCACCTCGGCCGTGGTCGCGCCGCCGCCGGCGCTCACCGCCCTCGACAAGCTTTGGCGCCCGTTTCTCGCCGATCCCGAGGAGCCGGTCGTCGTCTATAGCAACGCGCTCTTCGTCGGCCGGCCGGAAACCGGCCTGCGCTACTACGAACCGGAACGCGATTCCCCCGATCACATCTTCGACCAGTACACCGGAGTCGGCGAAGTGATGGCCGTGCACGATCTCGACAACCTGTTCTTCCATTTCCAGCGCGGCGTGGTGGTGAAACGCGGCGAACTGTTTACGCTCGACGACGTTCAGAACAACAATCTGATTTTCATCGGCTCGCCTTCGGAAAATCTCACCCTCCGCGAAATCCCAGGCACCGAGGAATTCGTCTTTCACCGGATGACTTCAGGTCCGCGCAAGGGCGATCTGGCCATCCTCAACGTCCATTCGAATCCCGGCGAGCAGTCGGCGTATCTGGCAAGTCCCTCCGATCAGCCGATGAAACGCGATTACGCCGTCGTCGCGCTGATGCGCGCTCTGAATCCGGCCCACTGGGTGATGATTCTGGCCGGGACGACGACCTTCGGCACACAAGGCGCGGTCCAATACGTAAGCCAGGAAGACAACGTGAAATATCTCCTGCTTCGCCTCTCCGTTGGTCGGAACGGAGCGCTCAGCCCTTTCGAGGCCCTCCTCCAAATCGACGTAACCTCGGGCGTTCCCGTCCAGGAAAAACTCCTCTCCGTCCGCGAACGCCCCGCGCAGTAGCTCACCACAGGTTTTCTCGCTGGACCGCGACGTTTGCTGAATCGGGACCGAGCGCGCGCGGCTGCTTCGCGCTTTCCTTTTCCCGTGCTGCAAGGGCAATTCTTCCGGCAGTTGCGTCGGCTCCCGATTGGAATCCCTTCGGCCGGTGGGCTGAATGACGCGACGCCAATGCCCGCATGTCACCCGCCGCCAGCCGTTCAGGCCGACGACGTGACGAGCGACTCGTGAAGGCGAATGACTTGGGCGCGACGCTCGTCAATCGCGTCGGGCCACCGATTGGCATCCGGCACGCGCCAATCAGCGAGCAGGCGCGCGACGCGCTCCACGGTGGGGCCCTGGCGAGCGGAGGGGTGGTCAAGCGAATGGCCGGAGACGATGCGAAGCGCGTGGTCCACGCCGCGGAAGAGCGTTGCGGCGTCCGCAAGCGCCGCGGCGGAAGCAGCGTCAATTCGCCACGGCGAATCCGCCGATTCGAGCGCGCGCACCTGCTCCACCAGATTCAGGCCGCCGGTATCCACATCGGCGAGAAGCGCGCGGAAGCCGAGCGTATATTCGAGATCGTGATAGCAGCCAGGCGCGAGTTTCAGGCTGGCGCGGGAAGCGCTCACGCGCCATTCGGCTTCGAGGAGTTCGCGCATATGCGCGAGTTCCTTGCGAAACAGCGAGGCACCATCGCCCAGCGCGAAACGATCGCGCAGCGCGCGGCGCATCCGTTCGAGCGTGGCCGCGGCGAGCGAAAGATTTCCGGCGAGCGGACGCGCCTTGGTGAACGTCACCGCCTCCCAGCCGCCGGCTTCGCCGCGGCAATAGCGCTCGATGTAAGCGGCGGATTGCACGATTTCGCCTTCCGCGCCGCGCGGGCGCAGGCGGATATCCACGGGAAAGAGCAGGCCGTGCCGCGTGTGGCTGCTCACGGCGTTCACCATGCGCTCGGCGAGCTTGCGCCACGGACCGCGGTCGTCAGCGGTGACGTCGTCGGCGCAAACGAAGACGAGATCGGCGTCGGAGCCGATATCCATTTCGCGTGAGCCGAGCCTTCCGAGCGCCAACACGGCGAAAGGCGCTTGCTCGAGCGCGACGCCGGGAGCCGTTTCGCGCCCGAGGCGCGCAAGGGCCTCGCCGAGCACGCGGTCGGCCGCTCGCGTAAGCGCCGCGAACGTCTCGAACGGCCGGCTGTCGCCCATCGCGGAGCGCGCCACGAGCGCGAGCATCGCCTGGCGCAGCGCGACGCGGAGATCGTCGAGGCCGCTCACCATGCCGGCTCCGCCGCGCTCGATCGTGGCAGGCACAGGTTCGATTCGTTCGCGATCGCGACAAAGCGCGATTTCGATTTCCTCGGGGTGCCGAGCGAGCATCGCCGCGGCGAGGTCGCTGCGCGCGAAAAGCTCGGCCGCGCGCGCGATCCATTCCGGATGATCTTCGATGCGCGCTGCGAGCGCGGAATCGAGCGCCGCCGCGTCCAGAAATTGCTGGACGCCGCGCCGCGCATGCGGATCGTCGCGCAACCCCGGTGGCAGCGCCGGCTCGGCGAAGCGCGGCGGTTCAGGTTGCGCGGCCGGCGGCGATTCCTCGGCGGTTTCGCTCGCGGGGGCGGAAACGGCTGGCTTTTCGGCCGCCGGCTCGTATTGGCCGAGCACGCGCTGGTAAATCGCGCGCACTTCGCGGAAATGGAGTTCGATGCGCGCGGCGAGCTGCTCGCCGGGCGAAGCCGCGGTGGAGGCTTCGATGCCGAGGCAGCGGGCGAGGCGATCGAGCTCGCGCGGCTCGGCGGGAAGCGTGTGGACTTGCAAACCGTCGCGCAGTTGGAGACGGTGCTCGACTTCGCGCAGGAACTGATAGGCGGTGCTGAGCCGGAAAAAATCGCGGCCGCCCAAGTAGCCCTTGTCGTGCAGGCGCTGCAGCGCCACGAGCGTCGAGCCGGTCACCGAAGCGGCGATCCACGGGTCGCCGCTGCCGAACAGCCGCTGGAGTCCCTGAGCGAGAAATTCGATATCGCGGATGCCGCCGGGCGAAATCTTGACATTGCGCGCGGCGGTTTCGGCCGAACGGCGGCGCAGATCGCGTTCCATTTCGCGCCGCGCCTCGATGGCGGCGGCGATCGCCTGCCCGCGCGATTCGGAGCGGAAAATCAGCGGCTGCACCGCCGTCAGAAACAGCCGGCCCAGTTCCCGCACGCCGGCCGAGGGCCGCGCCTTGATCAGCATCTGCAATTCCCACTGCCGGGCGCGTTTTTCGTAGTAGCGCAGCGCGCCGGGCAGGCTGGAGGCGATGTCGCCGCGCGTGCCTTCGGGCCGCAGGCGCAGGTCCACGCGAAAGACGGCTCCCTCGGAGGTGGGTTCGGTGATGATTTTCAGCGTGGTCGCGCCGAGCCGCGCGAAAAATTCCCCGTTCGAGATCGCGCCCGAATCGCCGCCAGCCGTCTGGCCGTCGGATTCGTAGAGAAACGCCAGATCCACGTCGGAGCTGTAATTCAGCTCCTCTCCGCCCAGCTTGCCGAGCGAAAGAATCACGAACCGCGACCGGCGGACGCGCGCGGCGGCGTCGAGGTATTGCGGCGCGCCGTAGGCTTTCGCCAGTTTCTGTTCCGCGGCTTCGAGCGCCGCTTCCAGAATCACGTCGGCCAAGTGCGAAAGCTCGACGGTGGTTTCCGCCAGCGTCGCGAGGCCCAGAGCGTCGCGCAGCATAATGCGCAGATATTCCCGCCGCTTGAATCGGGCCAGCAGCACGGACGCCGTCAGGTCGAAATGCGTGGCCCGAAACCTGGCCAACTCCTCGCGCAACTCCTCCGGTGTGCGCATGCGCGCCAGGCGGTCGCCGCCCACGCGGCCGGCCGGGCGATGGAGCCAGCGAATCAGCTCGGGCTGCTGGATCAGCGTTTCGGAAAGAAAGCGCGAATAGCTGAAAACGAGCAGCAGATAATGCAAAGCTGCGGGATACTGTTCCATATAGGCGAAGAGGGTTTCGGGCGCTTCGCGCAGATAGCGCTCGAAATCGTTGAGCGCCTCGTCCGGATCGGGCACTTGAGCGAGCAGAATACCCAGGCGCGCCCAGACTCCCGCCGGAAGCTGCCGCTCGACGGCCAGCAGGTTTCGCTCGGCGCGCGCCGGATCGGAGAAGGCAATTGTGGCGAAAGCGGCGTCCATTGGTGAGTGAATAGTGTACAGCGGGACCGGCATGCCGCCGTCCAGGCGGCGGGCAGCGCCGGCGAGGGGTGCGGTAACCGATTCGCATCGCTTCCGAATCCCGCCATTCCGGTGCGGGCGCCAGTGGCGTACGTTTTGATTACATCTGGGAGGCGGCAAGTGAAACAGATCGCGTTGTTATTCGGATTGCTGGCCCTCGGGCCGGCGGCCGCGGCGCAAAGCGCCCTGACGAAGCCGCCGGCCGCACCGGTGCGCCCGATCACGAACGATTATTTCGGCGTGAAAGTCACCGATCCCTACCGGTACATGGAAAATTTGAAGGATCCCAAAGTGGAAGCGTGGATCCACGCCCAGGGCGAATACACGCGCTCGGCGCTCGATTCGATTCCCGGCCGCGCCGCACTCGCCGCCCAGGTGCGCAAGCTCGATGAGTCGCAGCCCGCGCGAATGGGCGAAGTGATGATGCTGCCGGGCGACAAGCTGTTTTACCTGAAACAGTGGTCGGGAAAGAGCAGCTACGAGCTGTATCGCCGCGACGGCTTCTCCGGAAAAGAAGTGCTGCTTGTCAATCCCATGGCGATGAATCGGCCGGGCCAGCCGCCGGCGACGATCAACTTTTTTTCACCCTCCTTCGACGGCCACTACGTGGCCTACGGATTGTCGCGCGGCGGCACGGAAGAGACGATCATCCACGTGGTGGACGCCGAAACGGGCAAGACGCTTCCCGACGCGATCGGTCCGGTGCGGTTTCCGGTGGCCTCCTGGATGCCCGACGGACATTCGTTTCTCTACAATCGCCTGACGCCTCCTCCGCCGGGCGCGCCGCCGACAGCCGCTTATCAGCGCAGCCGCGTCTACCTGCATCAGCTCGGCTCGAATCCCGCCAACGATCTTCCCGTTTTCGGCGCCGGCGTCGTTCCCGGGCTTCCGATTTCCCCCGACGACATTCCGTGGGTGAATACCGCGCCGGGATCGAGTTACGCGGTGGCCACGCTGGAGCGCGGCGTTGGCCACACCCTCGTGCTGTACGCGGCTCCGCTGAAGGACGTTGGCGCGCCGAAGGCTCACTGGACGCGGATCGGCAACGACGAAGTGCACATTCTCGACTACGCGCTGCGCGGCAATGAGCTCTACATGCTGGTTGCGGCGCGCGGCGGCCCGGCGGTAGCCGCGGTTTCCCTGGCGCGTCCGGGGATCGACCATTGGGGAATGCCCTTACAGCTTTCCGAGGACCAGAGCGTCACGGGAATGCAGGCGGGAAGCGATGCGATCTTTCTCACCGTTCTGGAATCCGGCCGGATTTCGCTGGTGCGGCTGCCGTACAGCCCGACGGCGGAAATCATGAAGGCGATTCTGCCGTTTTCCGGCAGCGTGCAGCTCTATCCGCAGGATCCGCGGGTGCCGGGAGCCCTGGTGCAGCTTTCTTCCTGGACGCGCGCTCCCGCCATTTACCGGTACGACCTGAAGAGCGACAGCGTCCTGCCCACGAAACTCTGGCCTTCCGGCCCCTACGACGATCCCCGCGGCGTGATCGCGAAAAACGTCACCGCGCTCGGCACGGACGGCGCGCTGGTGCCGCTAACCATCCTCTAAGATCGGA
>JAKAOH010000187.1 GCA_021812285.1 Acidobacteriota bacterium
GCGCGGCGAGTTCGGAATCGTCCAAGCGCAGCGAAAGCGCGGCAACTGCTTCGTCGAGATGATGCATTTTGCTTGCGCCGATGATGGGCGCGGTGATGCCCGGCTGTTGCAAGACCCAGCAGAGCGCGACCTGCGTGTTGGAAACGCCGCGCTTTTTCGCCACTTCGCTCACCCGGTCCACCACGCGGAAATCGGATTGGCGGTAATAGAGACCCTTGCCGTAGTCGTCCGTTTTCGCGCGGACCGTCGCGCCGAAATCGCCCTTCGCGCTGCGGTTTCCCGCGAGGAATCCGCGGGCGAGCGGGCTCCAGGGGATCAGGGCGACGCCCTCGGTGCGGCACAGCGGGATCATTTCGCGCTCTTCCTCGCGATAAATCAGGTTGTAGTGGTTTTGCATGGAAACGAAGCGTGCCAGGCCGAGACGCTGGGAAGTGTTGAGCATTTTCATGAATTGCCAGGCGAACATCGACGAGGCGCCGATATAAAGAGCCTTGCCGGAGCGGACCACGGCGTCGAGCGCATCGAGGGTCTCCTCGATCGGCGTGTGCGGATCGAAGCGGTGAATCTGGTACAGATCCACGTAGTCGGTGCCGAGGCGCTTGAGGCTCGCGTCGATGGCGTGAAAGATGTGCTTGCGCGAGAGGCCGCGGTCGTTCGGATCGTCGCTCATCGCATTGAAAACCTTGGTCGCGATCACCACTTTGTCGCGGCCGGGGCCGAAATCGCGCAGGGCGCGGCCCAGAATCCGCTCGCTTTCCCCGAGCGAATACATGTCCGCGGTATCGAAGAAATTGATGCCGTGCTCCAGGGCGCCGCGCAGGAACGGCCGGCTTTCCTCCTCTTCCAGTACCCACTCACGCCATTTTTTCGAACCGTACGTCATCACGCCCAGGCATAGCCGCGATACCTTCAGCCCCGTGGTTCCCAGATTCACGTACTCCATGATTGCGTCTCCCTTCAACGAGAGGCCTTTCCGGCTTTCCGCGTCTCTTTTATGCCGGCCCGAACCGGCCGGCGCGTCCGCGGGCGGAACATCGCGCCGACCGTCACCGCCGCGAGAAACATCACCACCGGATCGATCGGCAAACGGTAGCGCGGCAGGGCCAACGTCAAATAGTACGCCCAGGGAAAAACAACGGGAAAGACCGCGAGCGGAAACGCGTAGGCGCTGCGCCGCTTGAAAAGCAGAACGATTCCGGCTGCGGCGGCAATCCCCGCCAGCAGGTTGAACAGCAGCACGAAGCGAAACCACGGCGAGCGATTGCGCAGAAAATCGCGTAGCGGGTACGGCGTTCCGCCCGACCAGATCGCGAGAAAGCGTCGCCAGGCCAGGTACGCCGTCCTGCCCGGATGGCTCAGCATGTAATTCGTGGCGAGGCGGAATTTCGCGTTCATGTAGGCGATTTCGCCCATGCGCGCGTATGTGGCGCGCTCGGCTGCGTCGTTGATCGGGTGCAGGCGCGCGCGCCAGATCGGCTTGGCTTGTGGATTGTTTCCCAGCCACAGCTGCAAGCCGAGCACTGAACTGAACGGCACGAAGCGGTGAAACACCGCGTAGTTGCGGATCGTCCACGGGACGCAGCACAAAATCGTGACGGCGATGGCCAACGCCGGCCGGCCGATTGTCGTGCGCCACGCCGCCGGCCGCGCCGCGCGCCACCGGCGATACGCCAGCCAGCCCAGTAGCAGCGGCAATAGCGAAGCGAGCACGGGATTCGTCATCAGCGCGACGCCCCACAGCAGGCCATAGATGCACCAGTCGCGCTTTCGCGAGGAACGTTCGAGCCGCAGCGTGGCCCACAAAATCGAGGCCACGAACAGCGCCGAAAGGCACGCTTCCCACATCGTCTCGAAGGTCATCAGAATCGCGTTGGGAAAGATCGCCCACAGCCATGCGGCTCCCGCTCCCAGTTCTCGCCCGCCGATCTTGGTGCCGGCGTAGTAGAGGGGAATGATGGCAAGCGTGACGAAAGCGATATTCGCCAGCGCCGCGGCCAGAAACGACCGAAAGGCGTAAATGCCGAACACGCGGAAAATCCCCGCTAAAAACAGGGGATAGACGGGCGTCATCCAGGCTGTCGGCCCGGTGGCAACGCGAAAGGGCGAACTGAATCCGTGGCCTTGGGCCACCGACACCGCGATATTGCCGCACTCGAAAAGGAAGGGAAGAATACCCAGCGCGTGGTGGGAATTCTGCCGCACGTAATCCTCGAAAAACAGAATCCGCAAAATCGCCCCGAACACGGCGATCACCCACAACGACGTCGCAAGGTGCGCGATCCGTTTTTTCATATCTCCTTTTGACCAACTGCTTGGACGCTCTGCCTTGCGCTTTGGGCGCCGCGAACGGCCCTGACGGATTCCGAACCGTCGGTCGCCGCTAGCCGTGGGGCAACCAGCGAGGCTGGTTTTGCCATGCGCCTTGCACGTGCGCGGCAAGATGAAGCGCTTTCTGCTGGGTCTGGTAGTACTGGTTAGTCCCAAGCCCAAATTGACGCGAAAGAGGTAATGGCGAACGCGTTATTGCGGTGTTGATTCTCTTTGCCGCGCCCACGCGTTGCACGATAGCCTTTTCCATGATGAAAAAGCGAGCCACAGATTTCTGCCTCAATTTCTCGCACACGCTCCGTTCGACGCTGGAGCGGCTGGTCCACGAAGAGTCCGGCCAGGACCTGGTCGAGTATTCGCTGCTTGTCGCGTTGATCAGCCTCATCGCTACCGCGGCCATGAGCCACTTGGGTGACCGTCTGGAAGACACCTTCGCTTATATCGCTCGCCTGCTGGGCTACCAGCTTCCTCCCGACCCGAATTAGAATTTGAAACGGCGGGTTCTGCCAGTCCGGCCCGGCCGTTCCTCATGGCGAGAAGGCAAAAAAAACGCAAAAAGAAGCAGGAATTCGGTCCGGTGGCCGAGGCGCGGCTTCGCGCCCGCGAAGCCATCGGCACGCCGCCTGCCACGCGCGCCGTCGTTTCCCGCAAGCACAAACCTTCCAAACACAAGAAGCGGCTTCTCGAGGAAGAGCTTTGGTGAGCTATAGCGAGTCGCCGGTTCCTGCCACACCGAATCGAAGCGGTTCCTCCGGAACCTAGGCTTTCGATCCTCAACCGGGTTTCATTTCTGGCACCTTTTCGTTTGCCAGGAAAACCGGTGCCGGCTCGCGCCCCAACAACCTTGCGATCTCCTCCGACAGGTGATTCAGGCCCGCTTTGGAAAAGCCAGTGGTGCGGAAGCGGACGATGCGATCGCGGTCGACGAGCAGGATCGTAGGGACGCTCTCGAAATGGTAGCTGCGCGAGGCGGCATAAGGAGCCGGGTCGAGCGCGATGGGAAACGTGAACCCGTAATGCTGCGCGAACCGGGCGGAAAGCTCGGCATCGTCCTGGGAAATCGCGCGAAAGTGGACGGGTTGATCTCGGTAGGCGTTGTGGATGCGCTCGAGGAAGGGAAAGGTGAACTGGCACGTGCCGCAGGAAACCTTGAAAAAGGCGACGACCGTGGGACTTTTCGCCGCCGCTTCGGAGAGAACGAACCGGCCGCCATCGAGCGACTCGAGCGAAATTTCGGGCGCGGTTTCGCCGAGATCGGGCGATTGATCCTTGTGCCTCTTCCAGAGATGTTCGAACATCGCTGCGAGTGGCTCCGGGCGCGGCATTTCGCGCGGTTCACGATTCATTGTACAGGATGAGCGGAAGGCGGTAAGGCGCCTTTGCGAAAACGTCAGTGGATGTTGCGGGTTTTGCGGTTCATGTAATCGAGCAGCAGATACTGGCCGAGTGTATAGGGCGTGGTGAAGTACGCTTTGCCGCGGCAGATTTCCGTCACCTGCTGCACGAAATGAACCAGGCTGTAATCCCGCGCCAGCATGAACGTGTTCACCAGAATTCCCGCCCGGCGGCACCGCGCCACTTCCTCGAGCGTGAGAGAAACAACCATCGGATCGAGGCCGAAGGCGTTCTTGTAGATGCGGCCGTCGTCGAGCGTCAGCGCGGAGGGTTTGCCGTCGGTGATCATGATGATCTGGCGCATGTCCTTGCGCTGGCGCTGCAGGATGCGCCGCGCGAGCCGCAGTCCTTCGCGCGTGTTCGTGTAAAACGGCCCTACCTGCACCCGCGCCAGATCGGAAAGCGGCAATTCCTCGGCGCTATCGTGAAAGAGCACCAGATGCAGCGAATCGCCGGGATATTGCGTGCGGATCAAGTGCGCCAGCGCGAGCGCAACGCGCTTGGCCGGCGTGAAACGGTCCTCGCCGTAGAGGATCATGCTGTGGCTGCAATCGAGCAGCAGCGCCGTGGCGCACGAACTCTGGTATTCGGCCTGGTGCACCATCAAATCGGGATAATCCATTTCGATCGGGAACGCGGCTTCGGTGCGGCGAATCGCCCGGGCGAGCGTTTCGCTGATGTCCAGATTCAGCGTGTCGCCGAATTCATAGGGGCGGGAAACGCCACCCGATTCGACCCCGGTGGCCAGGTCGCGCGTATCGTGGCGGCCGAAGCTGCTCTTGCCGAGCGAGCCGAGCAGGTCCTTGAGCGCCTTGAAGCCGAGAAAATCGAGTGCTTTGTCAGTCAGCTCGAATCGCGTTTGCCCTTCGCGCTCGCCGGCAGGGCCCAGATGGCCGCGCGCGGTGCGGTCGGGCGGAGCGGTGATTTGCGGCGGCTGCTGCGGCGAAATGTAGCCTTCCTGCGCCAGGCGCTCGAGGATCGCGTCGAGCAAGCGATCGATCTCCTCGCGCTCGGCCGGAGCGCCTTCGCCCAGCAGCTTTTCGAGCAACTCCGGCGGCAGCATGTCCTCCTCGATCAGCGCGCGCAGCACCGCTTCTCGCAACTGTTCCATCGTGCGCGAAGGATCCATTTCGAAGACGCCGTAATTCTGATTTTCGAATCCGCTTTCGAGCAGGAAATCGGACAGCCGCCCGACGAGCTGTTCGAGGTCGAGCCAATCCAGCAATTCGCCGGTGTAGCGGGAATAGCGGGTGAATTTCATCGCGCGCTCAGTTGTACTGGCGGCGCGGCGGACGCGGTGCGGTTTCGCGCGGCTCGGCGCGGCGCTCGGCCGCGTGGAAGCCGCGTTCCTCGTTTCGCTGAATGCGTTTGTGCGCCCATAGCCCTTCCAGGATGAATTCACCGGCGGAGGCTTCGACGGCCGGCTCCGCTTTGGGGCCGGCGCCGAGCGCGGCCAGGTGCTCGCACAGGCCGTTGATTTTGCGCATTGCCGCGGCGCGCTGCGGGGCCGGAGCGTCGGGCGCCAGCTTCAGTTCGCCGCCCTCCTCGAACCATTGCACCACCGGCTCCAGATCGGCGTTGCCCAGGTATTTCAGGTAGACCTTGCCCATCGCCGAGCGCACCAGTTCGCGGGCGATCGTTTCCGCGCCGCGCAATTCGCCTTCGTATTCCAGCTCGAATTTCCCGGTCATCGAAGGAATGGCGGCGTAAATGTCGCTCGGGCCGACGACGGCCAGCGTTTCGTGATTGCGGGCGGCGCGCTGCTCGGCGCTGCTCACCGCGTCTTCCAGGCTGCTGATGGGCAGGCGCTGGCTGACGCCGGAGCGTTTGTCCACCTTCTTGTCTTCGCGAGCCAGAAACGCCACTTCCTCGACGAGTTCGCGCATGTAATCGGGAATCCGAACCTGGCGCTTGCCGTCGCGTTCGGCCCAGGCTTCCTGCGCGGTGATCGCCATCGCTTCTGCCACCGTCGCCGGATAATGCGTGCGGATTTCCGAGCCGATGCGATCCTTGAGCGGCGTGATGATTTTCCCGCGCGCGGTGTAATCCTCGGGATTGGCGGTGAACACCAGCAGAACGTCGAGCGGCAACCGGATCGGGTAGCCTTTGATCTGGATGTCGCCCTCCTGCATGATGTTGAAAAGTCCCACCTGAATCTTGCCGGCCAGATCGGGCAGTTCGTTGATCGCGAAAATGCCGCGATTGGCGCGCGGCAGCAGGCCGTAATGGATGGTCAGTTCGTCGGCCAGGTCGCGTCCGCCGCGCGCGGCGCGAATCGGGTCCACGTCGCCGATAATATCGGCGATGGTGACGTCCGGCGTGGCGAGTTTTTCGACGTACCGCTCCTCCCGCGCCATCCACGCGATCAGCGTGCGGTCGCCTTCGGCGGCCACGTGTTCGCGGCAGGCGCGGCAAATCGGCCGGTAGGGGTTGTCGTTGATCTCGCAGCCCGCGACAACGGGAATCTGCGGATCGAGGAAATTGGCCAGGCTGCGCAATATCCGGCTCTTCGCCTGCCCGCGCAGGCCCAGCAGAATGAAATTGTGGCGGGAAAGAATCGCGTTGATGATTTGCGGAACGACGGTATCTTCGTACCCGTGGATGCCGGGAAAGAGCGTTTCGCCACGCTCGACTAGCGCGAGCGCGTTTTCGCGCATCTCCTGCCGCACCGAACGGCGTGACACGCGTTCCTCGTTCCAATGGCTGCGCCGAAGATCTCCCAGCGTGTGCGGTACCTGGCTCATCGCAAGCCCCTTCCAGCCCTGCCCCGTTTGATGCCCTCATTATAGTGAATCTCGCACCGAAGTCGAATCGCCGCGGGCGGTGGTTTTGTCGTTTTCGGCTGATTTTTTTGAGGGTAGGCGAAGACGTCCTGGCTGTTCGCGCGGCGGCGGGTCGCGGAAATTCGCCGGCGTCAGACGAGCGCGTCGAGCGCGGCGCTCATTTCACCGGCGGCGTGCGCGTCGCCCTGGCGCTGGGCGGCTTCGATGCCGGCGCGCAGCGTTTCGCGAGCTTGGTCTTCGCGGCCCAGTTTC
>JAKAOH010000188.1:0-6316 GCA_021812285.1 Acidobacteriota bacterium
CCGGGAAAGCTTCCCCCTGGTTGGTGGGCTCCATCGCCCCTCCTCTCGGGCCTTCTTCAGGCCCCTTGTTTTACCAACCAGACCCTCTCCTCCTCAAATGTGCGAAAAATAGCGTACGTTATCGCCTGCCAGGCTTTGCCGCACGAACCTACGCGATAGGTGCCGGCATCGTCGGCCCAACGGGCTCAGGCACATTAGAGATCAACCTGCCGCGATTCAGAATACGAGGCCTCTTCATATAAATATAGTCTTATCAATGCAATACAGATTTACCATCCCTCTCAGGAGGGGCGAACGCGCTTCCCCTGAGCAACTTTGTATAACTAAGCAGCAAAGCGTAAAGGCCAGCTCAGGAGGAATCATGGAAAAACGCCCAGTTTCTCGTGTAACCAGGGATCCCAGTCCGGCTGCATTGAAGCCCTCCCCTCGCATCGCGACGAGTTGCGAAGTATTTGCCGACGGCTCGGCGGTCGAATTGCTTCGTGACTCCGGAACCGGCGCGTCGGCGCTGCTCGTTTGGGACGGGAAGCAAGCGACCGTGGCCAAAGAATTCACCTGTGGAGGACACACCTACGTCCCCTGTCCGATCCCCGGGGACATGGGGGAGGCCATCGCTCTGCCCACCGGCCATGCCCCGCATGGTTCGGCCCAGTCGCTCTTTTCCGAAATCTCCGAGGCCTTCCAGCGTTACACGTCCCTGGCGGAAGAGTCCGCGTTCCTGGTCACTTTTTTTGTCCTGGCATCCTGGTTCACGGATTTACTGCCGACCGCTCCTTGCCTGTTAATCTGCGGGCCGGCGGAAAGCGAAGCTCGCGCCCTGCTTCGCGTCCTCCGGTGTGTATGTCGGCGGGCACTTTCACTGGCTGAATTGACGCCCTCCTCTTTTGCCACTCTTCCGTTTTCCTGGCGTCCGACGCTGCTCATGATCCAGCAGGAAATTTCTCCGTCGCTGGAAGGCTTGCTGCTCGCCTCGAACAGCCGCGGCATTCACCTTCTGCGGAATGGCAAGCTGGTCGATCCGTTTTGCGCCAAGGCGGTCTATTGCCCGACAGTGTTGCCGGAAAGCCACCTGATGAAAACGGCGATCACGGTTGGTATCAGCCCCGCCACTATGGCGCTTCCCGTTTTCGATACGCAGGCCGAGGAGGCGCTGCTCGATCACCTCGTGCCCAAACTGCTCGGGTATCGCTTGGCGAACGCCGCGCGTATTAGGAGTTCGCAATTCGACGCGCCGCGTTTCACCTCCTCGCTGCGAGAACTTGCCCGCAGCCTCGGAGCGGCGGTCGAAGGAGACGAGGAGCTCCAATCCCGCCTGGAACGGCTGCTCGAAGAACAAAATACGGAAGCCAAAGCGGAGCGCTGGGACTTCCTCGAGTCCGTGATGCTCGAGGGGTTGCTGTTCCGCTGCCATCAGCCCGAAAAGGATAGGCTTTATGTTGGGGAACTTACCCAAACCGTGCAGGCGATCTTGGTTGGCCGTGAGGAGAAGATCGAACTCGAGCCACGGGCGGTCGGCGCCCAATTGAAAGCGCTCGGTTTGCACACGGCCTCCCTGGGCAGCGCCGGCCGCGGGCTCCTGCTTACAAACGATATCCGCCGGCGTATTCACGACCTTGCGAGAGCGTACGGGGTGCGGGCGTTGGAGGCTCCGAAAGGCGGATGCCCGCTTTGCGCCGAACCGGTTGGAACTGAAAGCGTCGACACGAAGAGCTCGTGAACGTCGTGCATGTTGTGAACGTTTTTCTGCTTTTTTGAGGAGGCCAGATGGACAGACTGAAGCACCTCGAGATTCTTGCCCATGCACAGGAAGTCGCCAGGGCGGGCATCCCTCTGGACGCCCGTTGGATCGGACTCGAAATCGGAGATATGCCACCTGGCGTGCAAATCACCCAAGCGAGCGATTTGATCGCCAGCCGAA
This sequence comes from Acidobacteriota bacterium, assembly GCA_021812285.1. Lineage (GTDB taxonomy): Bacteria > Acidobacteriota > Terriglobia > Acidiferrales > UBA7541 > JAKASX01. The sequence continues at coordinate 1,919 of JAKAOH010000188.1, forward strand.
TCTCACCGCTTGAATGTGGACCGACTGCGTTGAACCTGGACCTTGAAATCGTCAGCAACCTGCCGGGGATTCTCACTGTGTACGATTTCAGACTCGAATTTCCCTGGCCGACGGAGCCGATTACCTGGCTTCCCGACCCTGCCGAGGATGTTCCCCCTGAAAAGTTTTATTCTTTCGCGAGCCACCCGAGCTTTGTATTCCCGCGTGCGTCGGCTATCAACCATCTGTTTCGGAAAAAGAAATTCCGGCGCGGGGATCTTCTGAGCGGCTTGTTGCTGGGGCAGAGCCGGACGCCAGTCCCGGAGCGCTTTGCCCACGGGCAAACGCTTTCCGCGAAGCTCTCTCTCGTCGATACGATCGGACGCTGTTTTTCTGGAGACTTCAGGTTGTTTCTGGATCGGTCGGACCAATTGGCGCAAAGACCAAGGCTTGCCGCCGCGCGGGATCGACGACCCTTATTTTCAGGATCGCTTGGCGTAAACCAAACCCTGGGGGAACCTTTGCACCAGACCGAGCCAGAAGAAGCAGATGAACGTTATGAACTTAAATTCAGCTCGCGCACGGAGAAATGATGCACCAAGGCCACCCGGTGCTGCCGCCGGTGAAAATTGGCGCGTCCAGCGACTAAAGCGCCAGGGCGGAGATACGTGCGTCGAGAAGCTGACCGCGACAGCGGCTGTTGACGGAGGCCAGTTGGCGCGGGAGCGGTTCGGGACCATGCTGCGGCGAACCGAGTCGTTGCCTGGTCCATGAAATAGGGGGCGCAGGCCGCAGGGAAAAAATCTGGGGACAGCCGGGGAGACGGCGACGCGTCCGGGAAATCACGCGGGAAACGGACCAGGGCGCGGCTCACCCCGATTCGCAGGACGTGCGGGCAGTGGCCGAATCGCCCGCTGACGTGCTGAACGCAGGAATGTGGTTGCAGCGCACCGATCCGTTTCCTTTCGGTTGTTCCTGACGGCGAGGGGTTCATTCTGCATGGCGGGGCCAGACGTCATCAGGGCGCCGGAGTCGACGGTGGTGGTCCGGGCGCCGGGTCTGCGGCACTGCAGGTAATCGGCAATGGAATTCGTCTGATTTTCAATTTTTCAAGTATATAATTCGCGCTAAGGGACCACAGGGAATCGTAGCGTCGGAGGTGGTACATGACTGCCGAACCCAAGGTGAAAATCCCGAAGCAGGGCGACCACGTCAATGCTACTCAGCACCAAGGCATTTTTGAGGTGGTTGGCATCAACGCGCTCATGCAAGCGGCAAATATCAGGTTGGTAGATGGGAGCGGTCCGGTCATCGCAAACGTGCCTTGGACTGACTTGAAGGTCCTCGACAAGAGATAGGCTCGCGGATCGATCTCCGCAATTCCGGGGCGTGGCCGGCGTAACGGTTGCTGGCGTAGGCAAAGACGCAAATGTCTTGGCCGTTCATTTTGTCCCGGAATGGCGTTGTGGCCTGCGAACTGCCTTGCGAACCTCTTCGTGCAAATCGCTTACGCCAAGCCCCCGCCATCTACCACGAGATAGGAGCCGGTCACCCACCTGGACATATCACTGGCGAAAAAGAGAACGGCATTGGCAACGTCATCGGGCGTGCCCAAACGGCGCAAGGGGCGATTCGCCGCTTCTTTCCGGAATCGTTCAGGGTCTTCGCCCAATTGACGGCACTCCTCCGCCAGCATCGCCGTGTCCACATCGCCGGGACAAACGCAGTTGACGCGCACGTTATACGGCCCGTAATCAATCGCCATGGCTCGGGTCAGATTGAGCGTGCCGGCCTTGGCCGCACAATAAGCGGCGGCTCGAGGTCCGCCCTTGAGAGACCATCCGGACCCGGTATTGATCACTGTCCCTCCGCCATTGCGAATCATGTGGGGAATCATTTCGTGGGACAAAAGATAGACGCCTTTCAGCGTGGTGTCGAGAACCGTATCCCATTCTTCTTCCTGCAACGTCGCGACGTCCTTTCGGACGGTAACGCCGGCATTGTTGCAAAGTATGTGGATACACTGGAAAGAATCGAGTGTCTGCTGGGTGGCCCGCCTGCAATCCTCCGCGGAACGAACGTCGCACGAAATGAACATGGCTTTCCCGCCCGCTCCGACGATCTGGGTCTCGGCTTGTTTGCCTGCCTCGGAATTGATATCCAGAATCGCGATGGCAGCCCCCAATTCCGCTAGGCGAATGGCGATTCCGCGGCCGATCCCGGAACCCGCTCCGGTGACAACCGCGATCTTGCCTTGCAATGAAAGGAGTTCGGCAGATTTGCCTGCAATGTCCATCAATCATCCTTTCGAAGAGCGATAGCGTGGTGACTTATCCAGTTACGCTGTGGTTGCCCAGAGCAAAAAAATAGAGTTATCTCCGGGAAATCTTCCCGCCATGAATCGGCAGGCGCCCACCGGCGGCATCCGATCAACCGACTTCGGGAAACGGCATTCTGCCCGCCTCGATGACCCTCACGCAGCCCATCATAGCTCCCCAGGAGTGAAATCTGCCGTCGACAACCTGGAATCGTCGCGCGTTTCACTGCGGCGACGCTGAAGTGACGGGCGTCACAGACAAGAGCACGAGTTTTGTTTAGTCTACAGGGGTGCGTCCTTCCGGGTGAAACGGCTTGCGGCGCAGAAAGAGGGGGAGAATTACAGTCACATACGCGTTCTGAAGGAGCGGTCTGCTCTTCCACGCCGCAACAGGGAAGGAGGGGCCATTGGCAACTGCTGATGGCTCCTCACAACGAGTTGCCGCCGGGGTTGTGCCTTCTCCCCCACGCCTATTTGGCCACCCCGGCGGATCCCTTTTTAGCCCGGATTTCCGTTTTTACTCAAAGTTACCGCGATGAGCTTGCGTCTCGAGGGGCTCAAAGGCGGGAAATCGCAACCGCTGCCCAGGCAACACCTGTTATCTGGCAGGTTGCGGAAGAGTTGATTGGGGCAGCTGTTTTCCTCTTAGGCTGAAAACTCTTCGCGCCGGCCCAAGACTCCAGCGACGTCTTGACCGCGATGGGCATTTCCTTCGGGACGGCATGCCGCCGCGTCAGGACGTTCAAAAAACCCGTTTGGGCGGACCGCAGCAAACCATTGAGATTTCAGCCTCGGTTCGCGCCGGCTAGGACGTTCGAAAACCAGGTGTTTCCCGAAGGGAACCAAGCGCTTCAACTGATCTGCCATTGTGAAATCTCCAGGAAGCGATCCAGCTATTGCAATTTGGCGTATTCCGCCTTGGCTTGCTGGAGCAACGCGAGATTGGGATCGGCCGAGCGCCAGAGCCCGAGAAAATTCTGATAGGAGGTGCGGGCGGCGGCGGTTTCGCCGGCCATCGCCTGGGCGCGAGCCAGATCGAGCTGAGCGAGCGCACCAATCTCGAAATTCCCCATGGCGCTGCGATGGTCAATCATTTGCCCGAATGCCACGGCGGCCTGGGCGCCCTGTTTTTCCTGTAACAACGCCAAGCCGCGGAGATAGACGGAATACATTGGCGCTACGCCGCCGAGCGGTGGCGGGCTTGCCAGAGCATACGGCGCGGTTGGTTCGAGAGCCTGAATGGCCTGCGCCCCGTTGTTATGATCGAGCGCGATGGCGGCACGGATACACGGCAGCCAGTAATTATTGAGCATGGTGTCGCTGGGAAATTGTTTCGCCAGGCTATCGGCAACGGGCTGCGCGGCCGCGGCATCTCCGGCGCGAGCAAGAGCCAGCGCGGCCACGGCCTGTGTGTAGCGATCGAGACCCTGGGTTTTGAGAAGCGTCGTAGCGATTTGAATTGCGAGAGCGGGATTACCCATTTCGGATTCGCGAATCGCCGCGTCGAGATTCCATTGCCAGGCGTCTTCCTCGAGGCCATCGCGCTTGGCCGTGGCAACGGCTTGATCATCGAGCGTGCGCGCCTGAGACAAGTGGCCAGCGTAAGCCGCGGTGTCGGATTGCAACGTGAGAAAGAAGTCCTCCGCGCCGACTTTTCCCACGGCCCATGCCGCTTCCTTGCGCATCAGCGAGGGATTGTCTTGCAAAAAGCCAAGCGTATAAAGGCGGACATGGACGGTAAGTGCGTCGGGGTAGCGCGACAACGCCTGCTCGGCGGTCGAGCGCGCTTCGTCAAGACGGCCAAGCAGGAAATAGATAACCGCAAGGTTACCGTAGCCATTGACGTCGTCCGGATTGAGGCGGAGGGACTGGAGCGTTTGGTTCACTCCACCGTCCCAGTTGCCGGAGCCCCCATACACGGTGCCCAGATCCAAGTAGGGGACCCAGTCCCGTGGATAGGTTTGCTCCCATTGCAGGAAGCTCCGCTTCGCCTTGTCCAAATCTCCCAACGCGTTTAGGTAGTACATGCCTTCGATGTGGAAACGCTCGCGCTCGGAAACGCGATTGCGCAGGTCGTAAGCCTTGGTCAGGTTCTGCGCGGC
>JAKAOH010000188.1:6326-6738 GCA_021812285.1 Acidobacteriota bacterium
GGTTAATTCCCCCAGATTCCCGTAGGAGATGCCCATCGCCGCGTAGGCCATGGCGAAATTCGGATCGAGCTGAATGGCTTGCTGATAGTAAGGAATTGCGTTGACGTCGCCGACTTTCGACTCCATCTTCCGGCCGGTCGTGTACGCCTTGAGCGCCGGAAGCGACGACGTCGTTGCCTCGGCCAGCGGCGCATTGAATTTCTGTATCGAAGCGAGCGATTCGCCCAGTTTTCCGCGCAGCTTCGTCACCGCCGTTCCCAGCGCGGCCAAAACATCTTCCGGCCGATTCGCGGTCACCTGCTCCTGCACGATGGAATTTCCGCTCGCGCAATCCACCGCGTTGAGCCCGACCACATATTCGCTGCCAATCAGCGAAATCGAGCCATCAATCGTCGCGGTGCTGGAGGTGCGC
>JAKAOH010000021.1 GCA_021812285.1 Acidobacteriota bacterium
ATTTTCCGGATCTTCAAGCGTGCTGCCGTTGACCACCGCCAGATCGAGCAGGCCGTCGTTGTCGTAATCGAGAAACGCGCAACCCCAGCCCACCATCGGCAGCGAGATGTACGCAAGACCCACGGTGTCCGCGACGTCTCCAAACGTCAATTGTCCGGTTGGCACGAGCATGTTCTGGTAGAGCGAATCGCCCTGGCCGAGCCAGTGCGAAATGTAGATGTCGAGGTCGCCGTCGAAATCGTAATCGGCCACGGCCAGCCCCATCGTGCCCTTGTTTTCGCCGAGAAACGTCTGCGCGCTGCGGTCCAGATACCGGCCGTCCTTCCGGTTCAGATAGAACCGGTTCATGCTGAAATCGCCGCCGACGTAAATATCCGGCCATGAATCGCCGTCGAAATCGGCCACCGTCACCACTAGGCTTCGGCCGCCGTGATTCGCAACCCCGGCGCGCTCGGTGACATCGGAAAACGTGCCGTTGCGATTGTTGCGCAACAGCCGATTCGGCTGTCCGTGAAACGATTCCGGGTTCAGCGCCGCTGGCACCACCACGCCGTATTCGCTCCCCGGACCAAAGTGCAATTGGCGAACGTCGGTTGGGTAATCCACGTAATGCAGAACGTAGAGATCCAGCCAGCCGTCGCCGTCAAAATCCAGCCACGCGGCGCTGCTGCTCCAGAGGGGATCGAAAACGCCGCTTTCATGAGTGACGTCGCGGAAACGGCCGTTGCCCTCGTTGTGATAGAGCCGGGTGCCACCGACGCCGGTCACGAAAAGATCAAGCAGGCCGTCATTATCGTAATCGCCCCAAAAGGCGCCCATACCCCAATGCACGTATTCGAGCCCGGCGCTTTCCGTAACGTCGGTGAAGGTGCCGTTGCCGTTGTTGTGAAAGAGGCGGTCACCCGGGCCCTCGAGCCGGCCCGATCCGAACGCGCCGGCCTGATTCACCACGTAGAGATCGGGAAATCCGTCGTTGTCGTAATCGCCCCAGGCGAGGCCGGAACCCATGTCCTCGGGAAGCAGCCGGCTGCGCGGCCCGGCCGAGTGAATGAAGTGCAAGCCCGATTCGGAGGTGACGTCGCGAAACACGATGCCCGCGCCCGGCCCATGGGCGCCGGCGGGTTTCGCTGGGCGCGAAGCCGTGCCGGGCGAACGCTCGCAGCCGGCGGCGGCAAGCAAAGGCGCTGCGGCAAGCCAGCGCAGGCATTCGCGACGCGTCATCGCGTTCCCGCGGCGACGCTCGCCTGTTGCCCCGCCAGGCGTTCCGGCTTCTTTGCTCCCAGTGGAATTTCGATGGCGTCGTGCGATATTTCCACAACCGGGATGCGTGGCGGGTTATGCGGAAAAAGTTGCGCTTGGGATTTCGAATTGAATTTGCGATATAGCAGTTGCACTTCGCAGCGCAAGGGCCCCGCCGCGTTGCGCGGCACCGTGAATTGGAATACCGCTGTATCGCCGCCGCCGGGCGGAATCACACGCTTGCCACGCGCCGCAACCACGTTCCACAGCGAATGCGTGAAAACGGGCTGGGCGTTCCGATCGAGCAGGTAGGAACGATATTCCACCGTCTTTCCCACAATCTGGCCCTGGGCGCCAAGCGTGCCCGTGGAATAGATCACCTTTCCGCGCGCGTCCGTCACTTGGAATTCCAGCCATGATTCGATGACGTCCAGCGGCCCGGTGGGAAACGCGTGGCCCACTTTTCGGTTCGTCACCAGGACCCGCACCTTCGCGGGACGTCCCGGTAGGTAAGACCCTTCGGCGAAAAGCTGCACCGGCACGATCGAGCCGCGCGGCCATACTTTCGCGATTTCCGGGATGACCGTTTTGCCCGCCAGCCATTGGTTCACCAGCTCTTCCTGCCGCCGCGCCCCGGCCAGATGCAGCATCTCCGGCATGTAATTATTGGCTGCCAGGATGCGGTGATCGTGAATGAATCCCTGGGGTGTTCGCGCCGGATCGTCCGCACGCACCAGATGCATGTGGCAATCCTGGCATTGCAGTTCGCGCCGGGGATCGGTATGCCACGGACCGTTTTTCCAGTCGTCGTATTGGTCCTGCAATTGGACGAAACCCCAGCCGTTTTCCGCCTTGCTGATGTACTGCTTGTGGCAGGTGCCGCAGAATGCAGCCGTTTCCGATGGTTTCACGTTGTAGTCGCTATCGTGCTGTTCGGGATGGAGGCGGATGAGGACGTGGGAAACGTCGCGCAGCCAGGGATTCGCCGAGGATTCGAACAGGTACGGATCGGGAGGGCGAACCAGATAGTTGGCGTTGCCACGATTTTTCAATTTGCGCAGAACGTGGCAGAACGCACAAGAACTGCCGGAATCGGAACCCGGCTGCGCGCCGGCCACGATTTGCACGCCCGCCATCAGCGGAACCGGCTCGTGGCATCCGGCGCAATAGCGCGGGGAATCCGGCCCGCGATCGTGGATGTAATTGGTCTTCACCGCGCCGTAAAAGGGGTCGCTTGAAGAATAATGATGCGCTCCCGGCACCCACTCCTTGTAAATCGTCGCGTGGCATCCCACGCTGCCGCAATCGGCCGATCCGCGCAGCAGCGACATCGGAATCACGCGGCCGGTGGTGGTGCGCGCGTTCGAAGGCCTGAAATTCGCCACCGCCAGCGCCGGAGTGCGGCGAGCGTACCAGATGCCGAACGCGCCCAGAAGGAAAACAGATGTCCACACAATCAAAGGCGCGGACAGCTGCCGATAGCGCGCGCTGGCGAAACCGCTTTTCCTCAAACCGTTGAAGAGGTGATACAGGCCGACGGCGCCCAAGACGACTCCCACCGTTGCGTGGACCACATGCATCCGGTAGGGAACGAAAACTCCCCACACGCCCACGGCGACCAGCCACAGGCCGGTGACGCTGAGCGCGGCCCAGCCCACGCCAGCCCAGACGCTGGCATTCCCCCACCGCGCGGGATGCTTCGCCTGCACCGCGCGGGCGTGATTCCACAAAATGATGGAGATCGGCACGATGGCGAGGATTCCTACGACGATGTGGAGCAACAGAATCCATTGCGGAATCACGCCGTAGGGAAAAAGCAAAGGTACAAGGCCGCTGATCATCAAGAACAAAAAGACTCCGGAAATCCTGCGCAACCGTTTGATTTTTCCCGAAAGGTCCAGACCATTCACACTGTGAGTTTCGGACATGCGCCCCCCACCCAGTGAAGTAAGAAAACGGGGATTTTAGTGTTGGGGCGCGGGCGGGGCAATGACGGCGGTCACGCGCGATTGTGACGAGCGTCACGGTGGCCGCGAAGGCTTCCCCGCCGCTTTCTTGCCGCAGTGCGCGAACTACTACGGGCGCACTCTGCGGCGCGAGAATCCGCGGATGAGAACTATTGTTTCGACGGCGCAACCGTCAGAACAGCGGCGCTTGCGCTTGGAAGATCGAAGACAAAGTTTCCACGCGAATCGGGGAGCAGCGTTTCGACGCGAGGCGGCCGGATGCGGCCGTTGGCGCCGAACTGCTCGCCGCCGTAACGGACGGCGGACGCGATGGAATCGAGGCGGGGAGCACGAAGGAGCAGGAGTGTGGCGGAAGTTTCGCGGCCGGCGACGCGTACGCGTACCTGGCCCGAGGCGGTCAGATCCTTGTTGATGGCGAAAAGCTTTACGGCGCAACTCGAGCAGTCGCTTGTTGCGTAGGCGCGAATGTTTGCGTCGGTCTTGATCGAAAGAGGCAGGAAGCGCTCGGATTCGGCGTTTCGCGCGAACAGGTACATTGCGTAATAGAGAGGCTGCGCGGTGTTGGCGTAGTTCCAGCGGCCGGACGAGGAGCGCGTGCCAATAGTGAGAATGGGATTGTAGGCGCTGCCGCCGGTGCGATAGCTGGAATGGAAATTGATGGATGCGAAACCCGCGCGGGCGGATTGAAACATGTAGTCGAGCGCCCACAGTGCCGAAGCAAACGAATCGCTCACGCCGGCCATTCCGCCGCAAGATGCCGAATTGGTTTCCGCCAAGGCGATGGGCAGGCCGCGCCGATGGGCCGCAACGATCCACCGGCGCGCGCGTTGGATAAATGGCGCGATGGCGCGCGGTGAGAGCAATTGCGCGGCGCTCACCGTGCGTCCGCCGCACGTGGTGGCGGAATATTCGTGGACCGTTACCAGCTTCAGATTGACGTGACGCAGCGAATTCATGATGGTTTCGAGATCGCGCGTGTTTTCCCATCGGCAGCATTCCGCCGGACCGGCGAGCGCGTAGCGCCGGGCTGCGGGATTCGCCGCGAACACCTTCGCGTAGGCCCGGAACTCACGGAGGTAATCCGTCAGAGAATAATTTTCGGGTCGTGAGCCGTCCCCGGGAAACAGGCTGGGTTCGTTGCCGATTTCGAGCGCGAGGATCTGGTCCGGCTGGATGTAACGCGCAACGCCTTGCGTGATTTCGCTGAGCGCCCAGCGCGGTGAATCCTGTTTCAGATTCAGTCCCAGAATCAAGCGCCATCCGCTGGCGCTGGCAGCTTCGGAATACAGCTTCAGATCGCCGGGCGAAATCACGCCGCGGCAGAGCGCGGGATGCGGCGCCGCGCTTTTATCCCAGCACGTATTGTCCTGGCTGTTTCCTCCCAGGCGAAGAATACCGGGTCCGAGATTCCGCATGAACTGAAAAAACGCGCGATTCGGATCGCCCGGCACGCCCAGCGCGTAGACGAAGTCTCCTTGCGGATGAATTTGATTGGCCAGTTGCAGGTCTTTCGGAGGCACGGGCAAGGCCTGGCCGAGCGTCGAAACTTCCAGGCTCATCCCGACAAATCCGGAGGGAATTCTTCTTCCGAGCGGAGTGGTTCGGACCGAAATCGAGGCAAGCACTGGATGCGGCGATTTTGCCGGCGTTCCCGCCGCTTGCAGCGGAAGCGACAGGCAGAAAAACAGAGAAAGCGCAACGAATCCGGGGTGGCGCACCACACAACAGCTTTTTGGCGAGCCCGATTGACCGCGCATGAAGGCCTCCTTCGAGAAGTCGCCGCAAATTCACCGTTGCGCGTGCAGCGGCGACAGCGATTAAGATACAGTCTTTCGGCAAGGAGGCACCATCGTATTTCTCGGCATCGATACGGGCACCGGCGGGACGCGAGCCGTCCTGATCGGCGAAGACGGGCGCGACGTTGGCGCCGCGTCGAGCGAGCACGCTCCCTTTGCCAGCCCGCAGCCGGGCTGGGCCGAGCAGGATCCGCGCGACTGGTGGAACGCGTGCGGGCTGGCGGCGCGGCAGGCGATCGCGAATTCGGGCCTGCGCGCGAGCGACATCCGGTGCGTCGGATTTTCCGGTCAGATGCACGGCGCGGTGCTGCTCGACGAGAAAGGCGACGTGGTTCGGCCGGCGCTGATCTGGTGCGATCAGCGGACCGAACCGCAGTCGCGCGAGCTTGCCGAGACGATCGGTACGGACCGTATCATTCAACTCACTTCCAACCCTCCGCTGACGAATTTCACTCTCACAAAACTGCTGTGGGTTCGCGAAAACGAACCGGCTCTCTGGTCGCGCGCGCGGCATCTGCTGCTGCCGAAGGATTACGTTCGCTATCGCCTGACGGGTGAATGCGCGATCGACGTCGCCGATGCTTCGGGCACGCTGTTGCTCGACGTGGCCGCGCGCGAGTGGTCGGCGGGAATGCTCCGCTATGCGGCGATCGATCGCCAGATGCTGCCCACGCTCCACGAATCGCCGGCCGTTTGCGGAAACGTTTCGGCCGCCGGCGCGAAAGCGACCGGGATTCCGGCGGGAACGCCAGTGGTGGCGGGAGCGGGCGATCAGGCAGCCGGAGCGGTTGGCATGGGAATTGTGCGGCCGGGCGCGGTCAGCGTGACGATCGGAACTTCCGGCGTGGTTTTCGCGGCAACAGATCGTCCCGCGCTCGATCCTCGCGGGCGGCTGCACACGTTTTGCCATGCGATTCCCGGGCGCTGGCACGTGATGGGAGTGACGCAGGCGGCTGGGCTTTCGCTGCGGTGGTTTCGCGACCGGTTTGGCGCGGGCGCGGACGACGGGCGCGATGCTTACGAGCGGCTCGTCGAGGAAGCGTCGACGGCTGGTGCGGGCGCGGAGGGACTTTTCTGGCTTCCTTATCTGATGGGCGAACGCACGCCGCATCTGGATCCGGGCGCTCGCGCGGCGCTGGTGGGTCTGGCCGCTTCGCATACGCGCGCTCACGTCGTTCGCGCGATTCTGGAGGGTGTCGCGTTCAGCTTGAAAGATTCCTTCACGATTTTCGATGAGATGAGCGTGCCGGTGGAGCGCATCCGGCTGGGCGGCGGCGGAGCGCGGTCGGCGCTCTGGCGGCAGATCCAGGCCGACGTGTATGGCCGCGAAGTGGAAACGGTGGAAAGCGAAGAAGGAGCGGCCTACGGCGCGGCGATTCTGGCGGGCGTGGGCGCGGGAAATTGGAGCACGGTGGAAGAAGCGTGCCGGCAAGCGGTGCGCACGAAGGAAAAAACGGCTCCGAATGAGGAATCCGCGGCGATTCTGTCGCGCAATTATCTCACCTATCGCCGATTGTATCCGGCGCTGCGAGCCGCGCTCACGGCTGAAGCGCCACCATCCACGAAACCGGTTTGATTCGCCGGCAGTCGAGGCCAAACAGCCCGCGAGATTACAGCGAAAAGCCCGCTAAGGATGAAAAACGAACTCCTGGAGAAGGCGCATACCCATGTGAATGCCGGTGTCGATGCCGAAATTCACGAAGATCAAGCCAACGCCTTCGTTGCCCTCCGGATAATAGACGTTGGAAAGCGCCGCGGAGGCCAGATCGCCGCCGAGTTCCGAGTAGTTTGGTTGCCAGCGGCCGTTGTCTCCCTTGGCGATGAAAATCGCGGAGATCGCATGGAGCGCGCGCGACGCTGTGCTGCCCGTACCCTGGTAGAAATAGCGCGGATCCTGGTGCAGAAGCGACGGCAGGATCGCGCCTCCAATCATCAGATTCGTAAACTGGTTCGCGTAGTTTGCGCCGAGCCGCTCGGCGAAACCTCCGAAACCATCCGCGTAATTGGGGGTCCTGGTCATCTGTCCGGCTCCGGCGAGCGTGCCCACGCCGGCGAGCGTAAACGGGTCAACCGCAGCTCTGAGCGCAAGCTTGAATTTCAGCTTCGCGGTGAGCGGCGCGGGATTGCGCGCAAAGACCTCGTAGAAATTCGGAACGAAGCCAAGCCCGCGCTGCGTCAGTTCCGTCTGCACCTGTTCCGTGGCGATTTGTTCCGTGGTCTGAGGGCTCACGGTAATCGTGGTCCGAACCGCGGCGAGATGAAGTTTGATCCCGGTGAGCATATCGAGCTGGCCCGGGCGGAGGTCAACGGATGAGGTCCACCTGGCAAATCCCGGAGAGTGAATGACGATGCGATACGGAATTCCGGCGCTGACGTGGTGAATTTCAAAGAAGCCGTCGGCGTTCGTGGTCGCCGTGAGATGGCTCGACGGAATCGCGCCGCGGAGAACTACCGTGGCATCGGGCACGGGACTGCCGTGCATGTCGGTTACGGTGCCCATGACGGCGCCCGGCTGAGGAGCGGGTGCTGCTTGCCCAGTGCTCGCTTTCTGAGCCAAGGGCAAGTTCGATTGCCGCTGGTCCGCGGCGCTTCCTCGATTCGGCTGCGATGAAATTCTCTGGGCGGCCTGAATGGCGGATCGCGGGATGAATGAAATCGGAGAAGAGAGCGTTGCCGCCCGTGCGTAAAGCGGTGAAGCGGCAAAGGCAAAGATCAGGAGAGCTCGTCCAAGAGAAAACCATCGCGCCAGGCCGGGTGCGCCGGCGTTCATAGGCCGATGTGACTTTCTGTTAAGGTGATGTCCGGGTCGTGCGCGGAAGAAACGGCGCGTTGGCGTGGCAGAGCGCTCAAAAGAAGCGAATTGTAGTCTCATCGTGGGTGGGACGCTTCACCGGGTTTCGTTGGTTGCCAGCCGAGCGGCGATTCACAGCGCGGTCGCGGGCGTTCTTCTGTGCTGGTGAATCGGCCTCCCGATAGGAAACATGATTCCGCCTTGGTCTGTTCGAACCGAGGTGCAATCGAGGACTGGCAGCCGGGCTGCCATGCACTTTACAATCAGTGAAGTGTTTTCCGTCGGGGCGTAGCGCAGCCTGGTAGCGCGCCTGCCTTGGGCGCAGGAGGTCCGGAGTTCAAATCTCCGCGCCCCGACCATCTTCCGAAAGTTCAAATTGAGGCGTTTAGCGGGCGTCTGAGCTGCGTCTTTTGCATCCCGGCGTTTTGTGCCGGGACCGCTGCCGAAATCCCGGTGCAACCAGGATCTCCGCGCCAAGACCGCTCCGGGTGGTAAGGTGAAACAACCTAATCTGAGGCCGTCACCATGAAGGGCGCAAGCGACAGCCTGAAAACGTACGAAGAGCGCATCGTCTGCAACAAGGGAATTTGCGGAGGTGAACCTGTGTTCAGGGGAACGCGCGTCACCTTGTGAACCGTGCTCGCCAGCCTGGCCTGCGGTGATTCTGTCGAGGAAATCTCTGCCGATTTCCCGAGCCTGAAAGCCGAGGACGTCCAAGCCGCCATCGCGTTCGCCGCTGCCTCCGCAGAAGAAGACCTACCGGTCCTCGAGACTCCGCACATTCGATGAAGATCAAGCCGCGCGAGAGCCCCCCTCAGGTTCCTGAACCTGGCGAGAATTGTGCTGAATACACGGGGCACTCTCCCACAATGCTGGAGCGAATCGCCACGGCCTGCGGCGTGGCCTTGAAGCACCACGCGGAAAAGAGGCCCAATTTCGGCCGCGAAGTCGCGCTGAAGTAGTAGCGCTCACGAGAGCAGGGTTCACGGAGCCAATAGAGTGCCGATGAAGCTGGGGAAGAAGCGAAAGAGAGCGGACCACAGTGGGTCAAAAGCAAGATGGCCGATCAGGTCGCTGGTTCGCAGCGAATTGCCGTGAATCCAGTGGAGTTTTCGCGGAACTCCTCAAACCCGCATGCGGCGAGCGAATGCTTGACGCTGTCCGTGAGGCGCGTACCCAGGACCTCAAGCACGGCGTATGGTGGATCTGCCGAATACGCGCCGTGATGCAGATCGATTGAGTCAAGCTCCGCTATCAGGAGTTCCTCAGGGGTTGAAGATTCCATGTCGTCGAACGTCGTAATGCCCGTCAGATGACTCTCGTCAGGTCCTTCTTTCCAAAGATGCTGCGCTACAGGCCTATTGGAGGGCGTGTCCACTATCCACACGGGCACGCCACGTGGGAGTTCGGCCAATCGCCCGCCGAAATTGCGGTCGACGACAACGCAGACCTTGTACGGGGCTGCCATCCGGGTGAGTCTATCTTGCGAAGCCCGTGACGAAAAGGTCTTTCGACTGTGGCCAACCAAGCTAGTGTGAGCCCACTTTTGCCTGCCTAGCGCCTGCCTAGTCGCGAGGAAAAAACTTAGGCCCATTTGGGTCCAAATGCCGCCAAATTCGGTCAAAAACCGTGTACCATGACGTAGAACAAAGCTAGACCAGCCAACGAGATAGGTTATTTGTTGTTGCCTTGGGCGCAGGAAGTCCGGAGTTCAAGTCTCCGCGCCCCGACCACTCCTCGAGAGTCCAAATTGAGCCGCTTAGCGGGCGCAGCGCAGCGGGAACTGCGCCGCCCGCATTCCGACGTTCCTGGGCGGAACTCCAGCCGAAATCACCAGTTTTCGAAGTCTGGTGAAGACAGCCGGGTCCAAACGGCGGGCCGGGCTTGCTGGCACCTCCTCACTTCGACCACCAGCAGATGAACACCTCGCGGTACCGGACCCCGTATCGCGCTTCGTTACGGCTCAAACTGGTGCTTCTCTTTCCCGGCCAACTTTGAGTTTCAGACGAACACTCTCAATTTGGATTTCGCGGGACAATTTCCAGGTCTGAGCGAACCGAAGGCAAGTTTCCTAGAGTAAAAGCAGCCATTAATCCTGCGTTCGGGTTTTTCACTGTTAATGCGCGGTTCCCAAGGCGCGTAGCTTGGAACGAAGATCCCGAAACAATAGCAAGCTGTGGGTCGGGCTGGCTGTTTAGGCTTATAGTTCCATGATGATCGCAAGGGGAGGTGTATCGATGCCCTCTAATTTGTCTTGGCTCGCTTTGTTGGTGACCGTGCCGATGGCTGCCGGATGCTCCCTCGTGAAGGTGGTGCACCAGAACACAGAGGCGATCAAAAACAGTTCCGGCATGATTGCTACGAACACGCAGGCAGTCAATGCTTCGGCAACTGGCATGATGACGCTCGCACCAGGACTCCGCGAGCTTCGTGGATTGCAGCGGCCCCTGAAGCAAGTTGCGGCGCTCGATCCTACGCTTCGCTCGGTCGCAGCGCTCAAGCAACCCATGGTGCGAGTCGCCGCGCTCGGTCCTTCGATGCGGGCGGTGGCGAACCTGCGGACGCCGCTCACAGGGCTTGCCGGTCTCCGGGCGAGCCTCGACGCTGCGGCTGCGCTAACTGCGCCGATGGAGCGTCTCGCCCGGTTGCGACCGAGCCTCGATAACGTCGCCTCTCTTCGTGAGCCCATGAAGCGCGTCGCGTCGCTCAACGCGCAGCTAAGCGCTGTGGCCGAATTGCGTGATCCTCTGAGGCGCGTTGCGGCTTTGGAGCAACCAATGAGGCAGCTTGCCTCCGTCACCAAGACGCTCGGCCATCCCTGGGAATTCCTGCTCTACGCCCTGCTCGGTTTGGCCGCTTGGGGAGCGGTAACGTTTGTGGCCGTGCGGTTTGCGATCGTCAGCGCCAGACGCAGCCAGATTTAGCTGTTCCAAACGTTCTTGAGGTAAAGGGTCACACGTGGGGCCTGCGTTTCCCTGCGCGTTGTAAGACATCGAAGGTGATAGGGATCTGAGAAACGCTGATAATCGCCGCGGGATGCGGCAAGCCACGGACTCGCGACACCTGGCAGGCGAGCCCAGCGGCAACGCTACGACTAAGGAATCCGCTCCCCCTTGCCCTGTCGAAAACCCCACCGCTCCAGACCAATCCCAGGCTCACAAGCTGTTCGGATTGTAGGCGTCGCTACCGCCCCGGGCGGTTCTGGAGCTTGAGTTGCTTTTTGTCTGTCCTTGCCTCGGCCAAGATCGTATTGAAATCGTTTAAAGCCATAAGCATTCCACGAAGGATGTTCGGACTCGTGTTGAACAGCTCCAAGGTAAACAATGTGGGTGAGGCCCGGAACGCCGTACGCATATTGTTCCACCGGCACCCCACCCCAATCGAACTCGTTGGGTTCGATACATGATGCCAGTAGTATGGCGGATTGTAGAGAACATCGCCGGGCTCCAGTATCGTCTCATACCAGTCCATGTAGCGGGCCATTGGAAAACGGTCATAGTCAGGGCCGTCGGGACGGTAGCCGGAATACTTATAAACGGAACGGTTGGCGGGCGGATCAATGATCGGAGCGCATTCGACCGGGCAGAGGCGCCACCTCTTCTGTCCCCGAATCTGGACGAAAAGATTTTCATTCCCAGCGCAATGGAGGGGCGTATCTGTGCCTTTGCCTCCGAAGAAAAGCGTGTAGAAGCGCATCCAACTGGTGCGTCGGTTGGTAAGATGATCCCGCAGCCAAGCTTGGTTCACATCCTGCCGGAGTTCGGGGTGCCTTTGCAGCAGTGGATGGAAGCGTGCGTATTTTAGCGATCCGTGATCGATCCCGTCGATGAGGTTCGCGAGTGTGAGATGTTCGATCGGTTCATCGAGCGGGTTGCGGTCCTGATGTGCGTGGTCCACCAGCATTACGTCGTCGCCGCCATAATGCTTCTTGATCCAGTCAAAACTCCATTTGCGGCAGCACTCCCAGTTCTTGGCCGCGCCCTCGAACACGACGGGATGGCTCTTATTCACAAACTCCCTGAAGTAGGTCTTGCGGTCCAAGTTCTTTAGGCGTGGCAGCGGCACGACGCGGCTTTCGCCATTTCGCCGGATGCACTCGAGCATCCTTTGTTGCAGGCCGGCGCGCCAGCCCTCAAATAGACGGTCCACGCGTTCTCGCCCCAAGAAGTGGTCCAGTACGAAGAGCCTCCAATAGTTCCGCTGATCGGCCGGTCGGAAATGATTGCTGCGCAATTGCGAAACCAGTGAGGCCTGTTCCGCTGGAATCGCCCCTTTCAATGTCTGCGTCACGTGGTTCTCTCTTCTGCTTTGGGTTTCCGAATACCCATTTTCTTCGCTGCCCACACGGCTAACTCTTCGCGCCGAATCTTCGCATTGTGCCGTATATCGACCGGGAACCGGCCGTGATAGAGAAAATGCCGAATTTCGCGCGTCTGCTCGCAGCTTGCGCCAAGAGCGCGAAGCTCCTTCGTGATCCGCCTTTTTGCCCCCGCGGACTTCCGGGCGGCCAGTTCCACACAGAGAACCGGGACCGTCTTTGCGCCATCAATCCCCACAAGCGCGGTCCGCGAGACCTCCGGGTGGCCATTAAAGACCCCTTCAGCGGATACCGTAAAGTAGATACGCGCGGCTGTGACCACACGGTGCGACTTGCGCCCGCACATCCACAGCCGCCCGACGTCATCGAAGTAGCCTAGATCTCCCATCCGATGCCAGAAGGAATCGGGGCCAGAATTCACGCCACTGCGGCGGATCTTGGCTCTCTTGGTGGCTTCGGAGTCATTAAAGTATTCGCGCGACACTACTCTGCCGGATACGGTGATCTCTCCAATCTCACCTGGCGCGAGCACGGGAACCGTGCCCCAATCCTGAATCGCCTGGTCGCTGATTGGGATGATCGCCGCCGCTATTCCGCGCAAGGGACGGCCAACACAGACTCCCGCTCCGCGCCGGGTCTCTTGACGGGTCTGTGTCAAAATCTCACGGCTGCCGATGTTGGAGACCGCCAAGGCTTCCGTGGCACCGTACGGAGTAAAAATTTCTCCGCCGGGTGCGATCCAAGGCTCGAAGGTCGCAAGCACATCGGGATCGGTTGGTGCGCCAGCGCTGAAAATCCGCTCCATAGTGGAGAACCTGCTCGCTGTATCGCGGCAATAGGCGGCGAGTTTGCGAACAAGAGCCGGCGAAATGAATGCCGACCGGCAGCCATAGTCGTTGCTGGCAGTCATCAGCCGCTTGGGGGAGGCGGCTGAAGGCCTGGAAGGATCCATGCGCGGGAGGACTGCCGTGACTCCCAATACGGGCGCGAAGATGAGAAGCAACGGGAACGTCACCAAATGTGGTCCCTCTGCGCGGGGCCCCAGCAATTCCTTCAGCAAGTCCGCCTGGGCGCAAAGGTTCCCATGGTCGAATGCTACACCCTTGGGAGAACCGGTGCTTCCACTTGTGAAAGCAATGGCCGCGAGATCCCCAGGAGCCGGCTTCGCGTGCCCGCCCTCAGCGACGCTGGAATGGTGCCCCATCGGCCGACCCCATAGGGATTCGAGGGTCAGTGAAATACGGATGGAGTCCCGCCCCCAGCCAAGAATGCGGCGCGCCAGTTCGGCCTTGTGAATACCGAGAAATGCCTCTGGCCGGATTTGCTGGATGGCAAACCTAAGATTCCGCAAGCCAATCCCTGGATCGATGAGAACTGGTGGTGCGCCCAATTTCAGAAGTGCGAAGATTGCGGCACAAAACTCGCGCCCAGGGGGTATCATCACAACCGTGCGCATACCTTTTTGGATGCCATGATGCTCCAACGCCGCGGCGAATGTGTTGGCATCACGCTCCAACTCACCGGCCGAGACCTCGTCATAACGTTTGCCGAAGCGCCAGGACTCCCGCTGGATCGCGAGCGCCAGTCGGCCTGGATGACTCCGCGCCAGCGCCGTGAACGCACTCACGATCGTTTCTGGGCGCTGCTGGTCGAGGGGGTTCATGTGCCCGCGGTGGCGCGTGCTGGCCCTAGTGTGCCTGATTCCCGATAATGCTGTCGAAGTTTTTCCAGGCCCTCCTCGATCCCGATCGCCGGATGGTAGCCAAGGTCGCGCCGGGCAGCCGAAATATCGAAATAGTGATCCCGCGCCATGAGCAACACGAAATAAAGGGTAATCGGAGGCTCGGCGGCTACTCCCAGGAGGCGATAAGATTTCTCGAAAAGCCAAGCGGTACAGTAGGCCACGGGGAAGGTAATCGATTTTTCCACTGGCGGCAGCCCTGCGGAACGCATGAAACCGTTCAGGAGATCTCGTACAGGCCTGGGATCACCCTGGGAAATGAAGTAGACACGTCCTGCCGCAGGGCTGCCCGGTTCGAGCCGCTTCGCCGCGTCCAAATGAGCCTGAGCAGCGTTCTCGACAAACGTGGTGTCAACCAGATTGTCGCCACGCCCCACCAGCCGCAGCTTGTTGACGCGGTGCAGGGCAACGAGCCGTGGAAGAACTTGGTTGTCCCCTGGCCCCCAAATCGCGTGTGGCCGCAGCGCCACCGTCGCCAAGCCGGGCCCGTTGGCCTCCAGAACCAGACGCTCGGCCTCCGCCTTCGTGCTCGCATAATAGGTAAGACGCTTCCTTGCAAACGCCGCGTCCTCGTGGGCGTTCCTTGCATCTCGCCCATCGAATATGACGCTGGCGGTGCTTGTATAAACGAGCTTGCGTACCCCATTTCGGCGGCATGCCTCCAGCACGTTCCGGGTGCCCACAACGTTGGGCAAATAGTATTCCCGCTGGTTCCCCCACATTCCCGCTTTTGCGGCAACGTGAAAGACAACGTCAGCGTCCTCAAGGGCGGCGCGAACCGCCATGGCGTTCGTGAGATCCCCAACGTGGCAGGCTACACCCTGCGCAACCAGCTTTGGGTATGTACGACGTGAGAAACTCCTGACGAAGTAACCTTCCTGGAGCAGCATCGAAACGATCTTCGATCCAAGGAAGCCACCCCCGCCTGTCACTACCGCTTGAAGCGACCGGCTCATATCTCGGCACCTTAGACCTGCCCTCCGATGACCGCACATCCAACATTGATTCCTGGACCGGCGGAAACGGCCAAGCACATCCCACTGTCTCCGTTTGCTCCCCTCCGGGTGACTTCCTCCAGAATGCAAGGCAGCGAGGATGTGGATAAATCCTTTCCGGGCACTGTGACATCCACAATCCGCTGCCAGGGGAGGCCGATGTCCTCCGCCAATTTACGCAGGAATGCTGAAGATATTTGGGGAAAGTAAAAATATTCGAAGTCTTGCAGTGCCCAACCGTTCCGTGAAAGGTATTTTTCGATCGCGTTTCGAATAGAGGATCGGAGGTAAAGTTCGTGATCTTGGTGGGCCTGAAAACAAACGTGAACTGGACTGACGGCCACGGCGCTCGCTTGGAAGCTGTCGGCATACTGATCGAATGAAAAAAACTCGCACCGTCGAAGACCTACGCCAGGGCTGCCGGCTGGCAAAACCAGGGCCGCGCTGGCGACTTCAGCGATGCCCAGCTGCGGATATCCCCGCAGCAGGCGATTTTCGTCAAACTCGGCCGCAAGAACGAGCCCGGCCCGGATCCGCCGGTGCGCCATCATCGTTCGCACAATTTCGCAGGCGGCAAGGAAGCCGTTCGGGCCATGATGAAGGTCGAAAGCCAGCAGCGCGTGACTTGCAGCGACGGAGTCCACTTTCGGGAAGAGCTTTCCCGCCAGTATGGAAGCATACGAGGGCTCGGCGAGGAAACCGCTCTTGAACACGCCGCCGAAAATGAGGACTCCGACATCCTCTCGCCGGCACGCTGCTTTCGCCAAGCAAGCTTCCGCCGCTTCGACCGCAATCTCTTCCGTGCTCGCCGGTGGCGTGCACCGCAATCTGGTCGATGCGACTGAACCGATGGAGACTCCCGGCGCCGCTCGCATATTGGGATAGGGAGGCATCTCCGCGATCGGAACCCGTTCCTTGGAAGCATGGCCATCACGCAGCCGCGAAGGTAAGTCGTCGAGCACATAGAGGGCTGTGCCTACGGTTAAGCCGGATGCGGTCACGCTGAAGGCCACTCGGTCGCCGGATCGGATGCGTTTCTGTTCTATGCGATCGTGCAGAGCAACCACGTGCGTCGTTGTCGCCGTGTTGCCTCTTAGGGGGAGATTATCGACCACTTTGTCTCTGGCCAGTTTGACGCCCGTCAACTGCGCGTTAATCTGACGCGCGAAAAGGTCGAAGCATCCTTTGGAAACCTGGTGGCCAATCACATGATCGATCTCCTCCACGCTCCACTCACACGCGCGAATCGAGTCAAAAAAATGCTGGGCGGCCTCCAGGGTTCCAACTCGCAGCAGTTCGCTGGAATCCGTAATCATGATGGCGCCCCGGCCAGCCTCAGCTGCAAACCTGCTGTAGCAAAGCGAACTGTGGACGCCGAGCGTGCACAGCTCCATGTGCCGAAATCCGATTCGCCGGTCTTTCGACCGCGCCAGCACCACTGCCGCCCCCGAATCTCCCAGCGTTAGGCACGCCAGGCGGGAATCGGCGAGGCTGGCGATCGCTAGCTGCGCGGCATCCGCTAGGTGCGATATGTACTCTCCACTTACAACCATTGCGACATCAATACTGGTGGCGTGGAGAAAGCAGTCCGCGATCAGAATTCCCGTGAACATCCCGGCGCACGCGTTGCTTACGTCGAAAGCGATCGCGTTCCGAAACCCCATGGCCTTGCGGAGGCGTGTTGCCGTGCTCGGCTCAATCGGAAAGACGAAGCCCTCGTGATCGTATTTGGAAATGTTGCAGGCAATCAGCAGTCCAAAATCCTGAACGCCGAATCGCGATCGTTCGAGGCTCTGCTCGACGGCGCGGCAGGCCAGGTCGAACGAATGCTCGCCCGGACTGACCCGACGCGTGGATTCGATCCCCGTGAAGGTGTCTAGAGGGAACCTGATTCCGCTTTTGATACCTGCTACGCGGCTCTTCGACGAGATTTCGTCAGGGGGAAGATAAACCCCGAGGCTCTCAATATAAGTGGTCTCTCCGTCGACTGGCACCGTCCTCCTCCTGCATCGAGTTCGGACCTAGACTGCGGAGACGACACGAGTATGCTAGATGAGTTGCGCCAAATTGAGCAAGACCCGGGGTTTGAATCTGTGGTTAGCACATGACATGTCCCGTCGAATTAGCACGTGAAGCGTCCGCCTTTTAGAGGTGGCTTGTGGGGTTGGTCAGGTAGCCTCAAGCGCATCGGGATTCTTCCGGGCATAAAGCGCCGGGACCCCCGAACAGAGGAGTCGGGACTCGCTCCGCTCGCTTCGAACGGCGGTCGTCGCAAAGGGCTTCGCTCGGGATGAATTTTAAGCGGCTGGAGCAGGATGACAGTCGCACTTCCTGAGATGACAGGGAAATTTGAATTGCGGCGCAAATGGCAACTGCGTCCCGTGAGAAATTCAGCCTAGCGCTGGAAACGGCGCAACACTTCCAGAATGTCCTTTCCGTAGGTTTCCACTTTGCGCTCGCCGAAGCCATGAACTTCCAGCAATTCATCGAGCGTGCGCGGACGAACGCGGCACAAATCATCCAGCGACGTATCGTGCATGACGACGAAGGCGGGAACACCACGCGCGTCGGCGGTGACGCGGCGCCACTCGCGCAGGGATTCGCGGAGCAAGTTCGGCGGCTCGGCGGAAACGGCGGCGGAGGCTTCGCCGCCGCTTGACGCCATATGTGAAGCCGCGCCTTCGGCCTTTGCCGAGGCCGGCGCGGCGACGGAGACCGGAGCCGGGACTTGCCCTTTCCGATTGCGTTTTTTGCGGCGCGGCGTTTCTGGCGCTTCCCTCGCAACGAGCCAATCCGGCGCGCTGGCGCACACGTCGCAGGAGCCGCAGGACGTCCATTTGGGCGTTTCGCCGAAATGGAGGCAAATCTGGCTCTGGCGGCACAGGCTGGATTCAACGTAGGCGCGAATTTCGCGATAGCGCTGCCAGGCCCGGTGGCGTTCGGCGGCGTCGTCAATCTGCGTGATGAAATGCGTCAGAAGACCGGCGTCGGCCTTGCGCCAGAGAAGAATGCAATCGGCGGGAAGGCCGTCGCGGCCGGCGCGGCCCGCTTCCTGATAATACTGATCGAGGGATTTGGGCAGCGAGAGATGAATCACGGCGCGCACGGAAGCCTTGTCGATTCCCAGGCCAAAAGCGATTGTGCCGACCAGCACGCGCACTTCGTCCGTCATCCAGCGTTCCTGATTGCGGCGCCGCGTTCGCGCGTCCATTTGTCCGTGATAGGAGGTCGCGGCGATGCCGTGCTCGCCGAGCAAGCCGACGGTGCGCTCGACGCGCTCGATCGTGGGAGCGTAGACGATGACGCTGCCCTGCGCCGCGGCGCGGCGAACCGCATCGAGAAGCAAACTCGGCTGGGAGCGCAAATCGCATTCCCGAACCAGGTAGCGCAGATTCGGTCGGTGGAAACTGGCGACCGAAAGCAGCGGATCGCGCAGACGGAGCTGATCCACGATGTCGTTACGGACGCGCTGCGTGGCGCTGGCGGTGAAGGCGGCGATGGGACGTTCGGGGAAACGATCGCGGAGCAGATTCAATTGCCGGTATTCGGGGCGAAATTCGTGGCCCCATTCGGAAATGCAATGCGCTTCGTCAATCACGAAAAAAGAGATGGGAAGCGAGCGCAGCCAATCGGCGGTCTCCGGACGAGCGAGGCGTTCGGGCGAAAGATACAGCAGGCGGAAACCCCCAAGGGCGGCTTCGCGCAGGACGCGCTCCTGCTCGAGCGGGACGAGCGAGCTATTGAGCAGCGCGGCCGGAATGCCGATTTCGTTGAGCCGCAAGACCTGATCCTGCATCAGCGCGATCAGAGGCGAAATCACAATGGCCGTTTTTTCGGCGAGCATCGCCGCCGGCAGTTGATAGCAGAGCGATTTGCCGCCGCCAGTCGGCATGATGACGCAGGCATCGCGGCCCGAGAGCAGACTGCGCACCACCGGCTCTTGGAGCGGGCGAAACGAATCGAAACCCCAAAAACGGCGCAAGAATTCGAGCAGATCGGATGCGGCCGACACGGCAAGAGTATAGAACAGGGCGATTGGGGGCGCAGGGGTGCGTGAAATGGCATATCGCGCAGAATGCTGAGGCAAATCCCGCATTTCCGGGAAAGGGCGGAATCCGAGCTTGTTTGATTACTAGCATCACGGGAATTTTCGTTGCATGGGGAACGGCACGAGAAGTGCTATTCTGGATGCCTGATGCTTCGCCGCACGCTTGCTCTCGCGCTGGTTTTGAGCCTCGTTGGGCTCGTTCCGCTGCCGCTGGCGGCGTGCGCGATTGCCGCGGGACTCGATGGGCAATGCCAGTGCCCGATGATGATGCAATGCGATGGCATGGCGGCATCGGCCATGGCGATGAACGGGCCGGCGATTTCCTGCCAGTGCACGCAAGCCGAGGCGCCGTTTCCGCAAGCACAGCAAAGTGCGACGGCGCCGACTCCCTCGCGGCTCGCAACGAGCATTGCGTCTCCCGATTTGCCGGCGGCAGAGACATCGCTTGTCGCCCTCGCCAGAGTCCGCCCGCAAGCGAGTGCCGGGCCTCCCGGCGGGCAAGCGGGCCTCTGCGTCTTTCTGATCTAACCTCTCGCTCCTGAAATTCTCCAACGGGCGGCGTGTCTGCGCACGCCCCTGATTCGTCATTGGACCGCGCATATCAGGGATTGCGGGAGGAAAGAAATGAGTTTTCGCACGGGAATTTTGCGTTGTGCAGTGTTTTTTGCTCTGGGCGCGCTGCCGGCCGCGGGCGGGCAGAAACCGAAGCAGGCGCCGCAGCAGCAGTCCAAGCCGCGAGCAGGCGCGAGCGCGGCGGAACGACTGAATTTGCAGGAGACGGTAACGCTGGCGCTGCGCGTCAATCCGGAAATTCAGGCGGCGGAACGGCGCGTCGAGGCCATGGAAGCTCGCGTGCCGCAGGCGCGGGCGCTGCCGGATCCCACGGTGAGCGCCGGTTGGATGGGCGAGCCGATTCCGTTTGTCGAGAAAAGCTCGCAGGTGACGAGCTATCGCGGCGTTTCGGCGATGGAGACGTTCCCCTTCCCCGGCAAACGGAAATTGCGGGGAAAAATCGCCGATCGAGAAAGCCGCGCCGCGTGGTGGGAATACCAGGCGGCAAAACGCCGCGTGGCTTCGGAAGTGAAAGTGGCCTATTTCCGCTACGCGTACCTCGATACGGCGCTCGCGATCACCGAAAACAATCGCACGCTGCTCGAAAAACTCACCCAGATCGCCCAGGCGCGCTACGAAACCGGCAAAGGCGCGCAACAGGACGTGCTGAAGGGGCAGGTGGAACTTTCGCAACTGCTCGAAAGCATCACGATCCTGCGCGAACAGCGGGAAATCGCGACGGCGCGGATCAACACGCTGCTCGACCGCTCGCCGGAAACGCCGCTCGCGCCGGCCGTGGCAACCAAACCAGCGGACCTGCCGTACACGATCGCGGAGCTGTACCGCCTTGCGCGCGTGAACGACACCGGCATCCAGCACGATCAGCGAATCGTCGAGCGCGACAAGGACGCCGTCGCGCTCGCGCGCAAATCCTACGATCCCGATTTCAGCGTCAGCGCGATGTATCAGCGCATGCCGGGCGGACCGAACATGTACGGCGCGTTCGTCGGCGTGCGCATCCCGATTTTCTACAAATCGAAACAGCGGCAGGAGGTCTACGAAGCCAGCCGGACGCTGGCCGGCGACCAAAGCGCGCGGGAAAACCGCGAAACCACGGTGAATTACCTGGTGAAGGAGCAATACCTGGACGCGCGCCAGGCGCGGAAACTGATGGTGATCTTCGAGCAGGCGATCGTGCCGCAATCCTCGGAAACGCTCGCCGCTTCGGAAATGGAATACGAAGCGGGCAAGGTGGATTTTCTGACCCTGCTCGACAATTTCACGAACCTGCTGGATTTCCGCCTGCACTACTACCGCGAACTGTCCGATTACCAGATCGCGCTGGCACGGCTCGAGCCGTTGGTGGGCGTTGAGCTGGTGCGGTGAACGAGGGGCGATGAAAGCCGAACCCCAGTTTGCTTTTCTTTCGGGCGCCGGCCGGCGCCGTGGAGTTACGTCATGAAAACGTATCGGATTCCGTTTCTCATTCTATTGAGCGCGAATTTGCTGATTCTGGCCGCGGCCGGCGCGTGGTGGTGGCGCGCGCACCGCGCCGCACAGCCCGCGCGGAGCGGCGCGTCGGCCGAGATCGTGGCCGAAGGGCCGCCGCTCGCCGCGGCCACGGTGGCATCCTCCGCGAAGACGGCGACGGCCACCACGACGCTCGCGCCGATTCAGCTGACGCCCGAGCGGCTGCAAAGCATCGGCGTGGAAGTCGGCGAGGCGCAATGGAAAACGATCCACGACGATATCCGCGTGGTGGGCAACGTGGCCGTGGACGAGCGCGAGCAGGCGTACGTGCAGACGCGATATTCCGGATGGATTCAAAAGGTGTTCGCGGATGCGAATTTCGAGTACGTGAAAAAGGGCCAGCCGCTCTTCACAATTTACAGCCCGGACCTGGTGACGACCGAGCGCGAACTGCTGCTGGCGCGGCAAAACGAAACGCTGCTGGCGAAAAGCAGCGTGCCCGGCGTGGCCGCGGGAGCGGCGTCGCTGGCGCGGGCCGCGCTCGAACGGCTGCGGCAATACAACCTGCCGGAACGCGAAATCGCGCGGCTCGATACGACCGGCAAGGTGCGGCAATACCTGGAAGTGGATTCGCCGGTTTCCGGTTTCATCACCGAACGGAACGCGTTGCCGAACCTGTACGTCGAGCCGTCCACGCGGCTATACACCGTGGCGAATTTCTCGCGAGTGTGGGTCTTCGCCGAGGTTTTTCAAAACGATCTGGGCCGCGTGCGCACCGGCGATCCGGCGACGCTCACCGTCGACTCCTATCCCGGCCGAACGTTCCGCGGCCGAGTGGATTTCGTCTATCCGGAAGTGGATATGACCACGCGAACGGCGCGCGTTCGGCTTCTCTTTTCCAATCCCGGCCTGTTCCTGAAACCCGGCATGTTCGTGAATGTGGATCTGGAAATTCCGATGGGACGGCAACTCGTGGTCCCGGCGTCGGCGATTTTCCAGACGGGAACGCGGGCGATCGCCTTTCTCGATCGCGGTAACGGCTTCCTCGAGCCGCGCGAGGTGGTCGCCGGTCCGCAAGTCGGCAACGAGTACATCGTGATGAAAGGGCTGAAGGCGGGCGAGCGAATCGTCACGTCGGCGAATTTCCTGATCGATTCCGAAAGCCAGCTCCAGGCGGCGCTCGGGCAATTCGCGCCGCCACCGCCCGGCTCCGGGGAAGCGGCGGCGATGAACGCACCTCAGGGCCATCTCTCTTTCACCAGCATTCCCTCGCCGCCGCACAAAGGCGAAAACGCGTTCGAAGTGAAATTGACGGACGCGCAAGGCAATGGCATCGCCGGCGCGGAGGTGACGCTTACTTTCGTCTTGCCGCCGATGCCGGCGATGGGGATGGCGGGCCAGCGCGCGCAGTTCACGCTGGCGGATAAAGGCGGCGGAAACTACGAGGGCCAGGGAAATCTGCCGAGCGGAGGAACGTGGCAGGTTTCGATCGTGGCGCGGCGCGGCGGCCGGACGATTGCCACGAGCCGGCAAAGCGTGGACGCGGACGGAGGGTCATAACGTGATCGCGCGATGGATTGAATGGTGCAGCCGAAACCGTTTCCTGGTTTTCACCGCGACGCTCGCGCTGGTGGCCGCCGGGATCTGGGCGATCGGACACGTACCGATCGACGCCCTGCCGGACATCTCAGACGTCCAGGTCATCGTGCACACACGATGGCCGGGCGAGCCGCCGAACATCATTGAAGACCAGGTGACCTATCCGATCGTCACGGCGCTGCTCTCGGCGCCGAAAGTGCACGCGGTGCGGGCGCAAACGATGTTCGGCGATTCGTACATTTTCGTGGTGTTTCAGGATGGGACTGACCTCTACTGGGCGCGGTCGCGCGTGCTGGAATATTTGCAGCAGATTCAGGGGCAACTGCCGGCGGGCGTGCATCCGGTGCTCGGGCCGGACGCAACGGGCGCGGGATGGGTCTACGAATACGCGATCGTGGACCACACGCATCGCTACAGCCTGGCGGATCTGCGCTCGCTGCAGGATTGGTACCTGCGGTATCAGCTGGAAACGGTTCCGGGCGTGGCCGAAGTCGCTTCGATCGGCGGATTCGTGCGGCAGTACCAGGTGAATCTCGATCCGAACAAGCTGCGCGCGTACGGGATTCCGCTCCGCACGGTGATCGAGCGCGTGCGCGAAAGCACGAACGAAGTGGGCGGCCGCGTGCTCGAGCTGGGCGGCGCGGAATACATGGTGCGGGGACTCGGGTACCTGCGCTCGCTGAAGGATCTGGCAAACGTTCCCGTCGCGGTGAAAAACGGCACGCCGGTGCTGGTGGGCGATCTGGGCACGGTGACGTTCGGGCCGGACATTCGCGAAGGCGCGGCGGATTGGAACGGCGAAGGGGAAACGGTGGGTGGGATCGTGGTAATGCGGTATGGCATGAACGCGCTCGACGTGATCCAGGGCGTGAAACGGAAACTGGCGGAAATCGCGCCCTCGCTGCCGCCGGGCGTGGAAATCGTTTCCGCGTACGACCGCTCGGGACTGATCAAAAAATCCATCAGCACACTGGAACGCGATCTGCTGGAAGAAGCGATCATCGTGAGCCTGGTGACGATTCTCTTTCTGTTCCATTTCCGTTCCGCGCTGATTCCGATTTTGAGCATTCCGATCGCGCTCGCGGCGTCGTTCATTCCGATGCACTACCTGCACGTGAACGCGAACATCATGTCGCTGGGCGGCCTGGCGCTGGCGATTGGCGTGCTCGTGGACGCTTCGATCGTCATGGTGGAAAACGGGTATCGGCGGCTGGCCGAAGCGCAAGCGGCGAACCCTGCCGCGGGCGCGGCGGAGGGTCAGGACGCGTCTGCAACCCAGGCGCGCGGCGAAGCAGGCGCGCCGGTGAAGCCGCGGCGGATCGGCGCGCGGGAACGGCGGCGGATCACGCTCGACGCAGCCAAGCAGGTGGGTTCGCCGATTTTCTTTTCGCTGCTCATCATCATCGTGTCGTTCTTGCCGGTCTTCTTGCTCCAGGCGCAGGAGGGGCGGCTGTTCCGGCCGCTCGCGTGGACGAAAACCCTTTCGATTGCGTTCGCTTCGATTCTTTCGGTGACGCTGGTTCCGGTGCTGATGCCCATTTTCATCCGCGGGAAGCTGCGGCGGGAATCGGAGAATCCACTCGCGCGGCCGAGCCAGTTTCTGTATCAGAAAGTGCTGCGTGTGTGCTTGCGATTCCGCAAAACGACGCTTCTGCTCAGCCTGGTCTTCCTGGCGCTGGTCGTTCCGCTGGCGGCGCATATCGGGAGCCAGTTCATGCCGCCGCTCTTCGAAGGCTCGGCGCTCTACATGCCGACCGCGCTGCCGGGGATTTCAATCACCGCTGCTTCCGGGCTGATGCAGGAACAGGACCGCATCATCCGGTCGTTTCCCGAGGTGCAGAGCGTTTTCGGGACGGTCGGCCGGTCGGATTCGGCAACCGACAACGCGCCGCTGGATATGTTCGACACGACGATCATGCTGAAACCCCGGCGCCTGTGGCCCAACGGGATGACCTACAGAAAGCTGATTCAGGAAATGGACGCGAAACTCCAATTCCCCGGCCTCTCGAACACGTGGACGATGCCGGTCGCGAACCGCCTGGATATGGAGCTGACCGGAATCAAGACGCCGGTCGGCATGAAGATTCAAGGACCGAGCCTCGACGGCATTCAGCAGGCCGGGGCGCAAATCCAGCGGATTCTCTCGCGCATTCCCGACGTGCGCTCGGTTTTCGCCGAACGCGTGGCGCAGGGCTTTTACGTGAATATCGCGGTGCATCGCGCGGTGGCCGCGCGCTACGGGCTGACCGTCGCCGACGTGCAGCGCGCGGTGGAATCGGGCATCGGCGGCGAAAACGTGGCCGAAAATGTCCAGGGACGCGAGCGTTTTCCCATCGACGTTCGCTACAACCGCGACTTCCGCGACGATTTGCCCGCGCTCGAACAGGTGCTCATCTCGACGCCCACCGGCGCGCAAATTCCCATCAGCGAAGTCGCCGGCGTTTCGTTTTCCCGCGGGCCGGCGATGATTCGTGACGAGGGCGGCTCGCTCACCGGATACGTCTACATCGATCTGAACACGAGCAACTACGGAGGTTTCGTGCAGCAGGCGAGCAAGCTGTTCGGGCGCGACCTTCACCTGCCGCCGGGTTACACCTACCGGTGGTCGGGACAGTACGAATTCGAATTGAGGGCGAAAAAGCGGCTGGAACTCATATTGCCGATCGTCTTTTTCCTCATCTTCATGCTGCTGTACCTGGCGTTTCGCTCGGTGGCCGAAGCGGCGATTCTGTTCTTCCCCGTATTCTTCGCGCTGACGGGCGGGCTGCTGCTGCAATGGCTGCTCGGGTACAACTTCAGCGTGGCGGCCGCGGTCGGGTACATCACGCTGTTCGGGATCGCCGTGGAAACGTCCGTGGTGATGGTCATCTACTTACACGAAGCGCTGGACCATCGTCTGGAGTCGAAATTGCCCCTCGGGCAATCGGACGTGGAAAAGGCGACCGTCGACGGCGCGGTGTTGCGATTGCGGCCGAAACTCATGACCGTATTCGCCGTGGTTTGCAGCCTGGGGCCGATGCTTTGGGAAACCGGGATCGGCTCGGACGTGATGAAACCGATCGCAGCGCCCGTGGTGGGCGGAATGGTGACTTCGACGATCGGAGTTCTGCTGCTGGTTCCGGTGCTCTTCTCGCTGCTCAAGGAACACGAGTTGCGGCGCGGCAGGCTGCGGCCCTCGACCCAGCGCGGAA
The DNA here is from genome assembly GCA_021812285.1 of Acidobacteriota bacterium. Classification (GTDB taxonomy): domain Bacteria; phylum Acidobacteriota; class Terriglobia; order Acidiferrales; family UBA7541; genus JAKASX01. The sequence goes on from JAKAOH010000021.1 coordinate 25,708, forward strand.
GCGAAATCTGAAATCAGGACCGGGGCCAAAAGCGAAGCGTAGGCGGGCTCGCCGCGCCGTAGCTTCGATTTTGGCGTCGACGCAAGGAGTCCCGATGCATCCCAATCGGGAAGGCGGGCCGCCACTAAGCCGGTCATCCCGCCCCAGCCGCGACTCCCCTAAGCCTCCTTACGTAGAACCACCCCTCGCGCTCCGAATCGCATCGCGCGAAACTACCGTCGCGTCCGGAAAAACTGAGGCCCCTTACCCGCACGCAGGAGAAAGCATCTCATGCTGAGCCTCGCATCGAGCGGAATCCGTTCCACTCGCCCGAGGAGTGCCGCAACTCCAAATTCAGGCGTCGTTGCCCGCTCAAAAGAGGCTCAAAAAGTGACACCCTGGAAAAATTATCTTGTTGAAACAAAACCACCTATCGGATTTTTTGCTCGACCACCTGTGTCACCCTGCCGAAGCCAATCCGAAACCCTCTTTTTGCTTCACTTGCCGCACCAACCGCGTCGCCCGTCCCTTGAAAACCTGTCCCGCATGGCCTCCCGAAGCACTTCCAACCGATCCTGCCATCGCTGGCTCCGTCCGATTCGTGCCCATTCCGCCGGGCTTTCCCGCCCGGATGGAACCGGACATTTCTGCTTTGCGCAAGCCGCACCTTCTCACTTTGCACTGACATGTGAGATTCCGGGTTTTGACTTCCGCGGAATGCGCCCCCTATACTCGCGCCACATTCTCTCGCGCGGCTTCTCCTTTTTCGTACGGGGCAGCCACGCGCGCGGGGAACGGGTCCAATGAGGTGCCGCATGAAGCGAATCGTCTTTGCCGCCACTTCCCTTCTCTTCCTTCTTTTTTGCGCAAGCGCCTTCGCAACACCGGGCGAGACGCCGCTGCTCTTGCAGCATCCGACGATGAACAACACGGAAATCGCGTTTGCCTACGGCGACGCCATCTGGGTGGTGAGCCGAAAGGGCGGCGAAGCGCGGCGGCTGGTCGGCGGAGTCGGCCGATTGAGCGGACCGATTTTTTCTCCCGACGGAAAATGGATCGCGTTCACGGGAGATTACGGCGGGAATTACGACGCGTACGTGGTTTCGGCCGATGGCGGGCAGCCGCGCCGGCTGACCTACCATCCCGGTCCCGATATCGTGCTCGGCTGGACGCCGGACAGCACGCGGGTGCTTTTTTCCTCGGCTCGCTACAGTTTTTCCGATCCGACGCAATTTTTCACGGTGCCGATTACGGGCGGTTTTCCCACGGAATTGCCGCTGATGATGGCGAGCCAGGGCGTTTTTTCTCCCGACGGCAAGGAAATGGCGTACGTGCCGAATTCGCAATGGGAGCCCGATTGGAAAGGGTATCGCGGCGGGCAGACGACGCCGATTTGGATCGTGAATTTGCAGACGCTCGCGGTCACGAAAATTCCACGGCAGAATTCGAACGACAAAAATCCGATGTGGGTCGGGAACACGATCTATTTTCTTTCCGACCGGAACGGGCCGGTGACGCTTTTCGCCTACGACATTCGCACGCATCAGGTGCGCCAGCTCATCCGGAACACCGGCCTCGATTTCAAATCGGCTTCGGCGGGGCCGGGCGGAATCGTTTACGAGCAGTTCGGCTCGCTGCACATTTACGACTTCAAGACCGGACGCGAGCGCCCGGTGAACGTCGAGATTCACGCGGATTTGCCGCGGATCGTGCCGCATTTCGAGAAAGTCACTTCGCGCGAAATTCTGAATTCCAATATTTCTCCCACGGGGCAGCGCGCCGTCTTCGAAGCGCACGGCGAAATCCTGACCGTGCCGGCGAAAAAGGGCGACACGCGCAACATCACGCGCTCGCCGGCGGTCGCCGACCGCGATCCGGCGTGGTCGCCGGATGGAAAATGGATCGCCTATTTTTCCGACCGGTCGGGCGAATACGCCCTGCACATCAAGAATCAGGATGGTCTGGGCGCCGTGAAAACGATCGACCTGGGCCGGCCGCCGTCATTCTTCTTTCATCCGGTCTGGTCGCCGGACAGCAAGAAAATCGCGTATACCGACAAGCGATTGAATTTGTGGTACGTGGACCTGGAGCATCCGACCCCGGTGAGAGTGGCTACGGACATTTTCTACGGGCTGAGCGATTTCGAGCCGGCCTGGTCGCCCGACAGCGAGTGGATCGCTTACGCGGAAACGCTGCGGAATCGGTTGCATACCATCTGCGTCTATTCGCTCGCGACCGGAAAATCCACGCAAATCACCGACGGAATGAGCGACGCTCGGCATCCGCAATTCGACGCGAGCGGAAAATATCTGTATTTCACGGCGAGCACAAATACCGGCCTTTCGCAAGGCTCGGGCGACATGACAAGCTTCGGGCATCCGGTGACGAGCAGCGTGTACGTCGTGGTGCTGCGGAAGAAGCTGCCGTCTCCGCTGGCGCCGGAAAGCGACGACGAAAAAGTGCAAGCCGAGCCGGGCGCGGCGGGATCGAAGACCGCGGCGAAAGCGAAGGCCGTCGCGCGCAAGACACCCGCGGTGGCGATTGATTTTGAAAATATCGGCCAACGAATTCTGGCGCTGCCGATTCCCGACCGGCGGTACGTTTCGCTGGCAGCGGGCAAGCCGGGCATCTTGTTTTTGGTGGAAGCGCCAGTGGTGACGTTTGAAATGGCGCCGGAGCGGCAAACCGTTCTGAAGTTCGATTTGAAGACGCGGAAACTGGAGCCGCTGGCGCAAGGCGTGACGAATTTCCATCTGTCATTCAACGGCGAGAAGATGCTGTTCCGCAGAGGCGAGGAGTGGTATCTGACTTCGACGGTGCGGCCGCCCAAGCCCGGCGAAGGCGCGCTGCATATGGCCGACATTCAGGTGTGGGTCAATCCGCGCGCGGAATGGGACCAGATGTATCACGAGGTGTGGCGGCTGGAACGCGATTTCTTCTGCAGCCCGCAATATCACGGACTGAATCTGGCCGCGGCGGAAAAGGCGTATTCCATTTATCTGCCCGGCATCGCCAGCCGGGGCGATCTGAATTACCTGTTCCGGGAAATGACCGGGAACATGACCGTGGGGCATATGTTCGTGCGCGGCGGGGACGATCCCTCCGGGCCGAAAGTCAGCGTGGGCCTGCTCGGCGCGAATTACAAGATCGAAAATAATCGCTACCGGATCACGCGCGTTTTCAATGGCGAGAACTGGAATCCGCAGCTCCACGCGCCGCTCACGCAGCCGGGCGTCGACGTCACCGCGGGCGATTATCTGCTCGCGGTGAATGGACGCCAGCTCTACGGGAACGAAAATATCTACAGCTTCTTCCTCGACACCGTCGGCAAGCAGGTGACGCTGACCGTGGGACCGAATCCGGACATGACGGGATCGCGCGACGTGACCGTGGTGCCAATCGCGAACGAGCGCGGTTTGCGCAACCTCGCGTGGATCGAACACAACCGGCGCCTGGTGGATAAACTAACCGGCGGACGCATCGCGTACGTCTACCTGCCGGATACGAGCCCGCCAGGCTATACGTCTTTCAATCGCTACTATTTCGCGCAGGTCGGCAAGCAGGGCGTGATTGTGGACGAACGATTCAATCACGGCGGATTTCTGGCCGATTACATCATTGACTATTTGAACCGGAAGCCGATGAGCCGCCTGCACACGCGCCAGGGCGAAGACCAGACGGAACCTTTCGAGGCGATTTACGGGCCGAAAGTGATGATTATCAACCAATATTCGGGTTCGGGCGGCGACGCGCTGCCTTGGTATTTCCGCGAAGCTCATCTGGGGCCGCTTGTTGGCGTTCGCACGTGGGGCGGTCTCGTCGGCATTCCGGCCGTTCCGCAATTGATTGACGGCGGCATGGTCACTTCGCCGAGCCTCGCCGTTTACGGCCTCGACGGGCATTGGGTGGTGGAAAATCACGGCGTTCCGCCATCGCCGGGCGACGAGGTGGAACAGGACCCGCTAGCGATGCACGAGGGGCGCGATCCACAGTTGCTGAAGGCGATTTCCGTGGCGCTCGATCTGTTGAAGGCGAATCCGCCCAAGCATTACGTGCGGCCGCCGTTCCACGTCTACCACCATCCGCTGCCGACCGGTCCGCACTGAACGGGGCAGCCGCTGCGCGCACGCAGTAGGGGCACGTTGCAACGTGCCCCTACCAATGATTGACCTATATACTTTTCCGCAGTATATTGCCGGCATGTTCGGACGCGACCTGAAAAAAGGCAGCGCGGAGCTGCTCGTGCTCTCCTTGCTTGAGGATCGGCCGCGGCACGGGTACGAAATCGGCAAGTTGATCGAAAGGCGTTCGCGCGGTCGCATCACTTTCCGTATTGGTTCGCTTTATCCGATTTTGTGCCGGCTCGAAGAGCGCGGGCTGATTC